>CAJXGD010000014.1 GCA_913053845.1 uncultured bacterium
TTCAGCTCGACCTCTTTCGATCCGGATGGCGACCAACTGGTGCAGTTCCAATGGAACTTCGGCGACGGGAGTAGCGGTTTCGGACCGAGCGTGCAGCACACCTACTTCACGCTCGGCTCCTTTCAGGTCAGCTTGGTGGTGCGCGACAGCCGGGGCGCCCAGGCCAGCACCCAGCGGCAGGTAAATGTGCGCGCCGGTCCCGGCAACCTGCCGCCGGTGGCCAGCTTCAACCTCTTTCCCACCAACCCCACCGTGGGCCAACCGGTGACCTTCAGCTCGACCTCTTTCGATCCGGATGGCGACCAACTGGTGCAGTTCCAATGGAGCTTCGGCGACGGGAGCAGTGGCTCCGGGCCCAGCGTGCAGCACAGCTACTTCACGCCCGGCTCATTCCAGGTCAGGCTAGTGGTGCGCGACAGCCGTGGGGCCAGCGGGCAGACCAGTCGTCTGCTCACCGTCGGCTTCCCCGGTCCTGGCTCAACGCCCGGTCGGACCGGTTTCGCAGTCAATGCGGTCGACAGCAACCACTTCCGCATCAGCGTGCAGGGGGACCCCAGTTGGTTCAGCGACCGTCCCTTCAAGATCATCTTGGATACCAACGGCTTCTTCACCGGCGTGCAGCAGCAGGCCTCCGGCAGCGTTTCGGCCCAGGGCATCTCGCCGGTGCCCAGCCAGAGCTCCCATCTGGAGCTGAACGGCGCGGTGCGCAATGGCCGGATAGACTTCATCATCGGCGTCTCCGGCAATACCACCAAGATCAAGTTCGATTTGCGCCTGGACGCCGACGGCAACGGCACGCCGGAGCGCAACCCTCGGTTGATCACCCTAGGCAACTCGCTGCGTCATCCGCCCTCGGATCCCTTTATCATCGCGCTGAACGGGAATAGCCTGATACCTTTCAGCAGCGTTCAGGTCTGTCTGGTGCTCATTGACCAGCCCGGCTTCTCGTTCAGCATCTGCTTCCGCTTCGGTGACTTGTAGAACCTGATCTGAGTAGTAGGGGCGACCGGCCGGTCGCCCCTACTACTGCCTTACGTTCAAGCGAAAGGAGCTTACTATGTCCAGCCGTATGCTCTACCTGACGGCCTTGCTAGGCGCCGTGATCCTGCTGGCCTGGGGGCCGCTGCGCGGGACGCTCTTTTGGCCCATGGTCGGTGGCTCAGCCTCCTCAGAGCTGCTGGCCGGCCGGAGCTACCGCGCGCCGCTGCCGTCCAGCTCGACCGACATCGTCCGGATCGTCCAGGCGGCCCAGAACCTCGATTACTGGATCCGTATCCAACAAGGGCTCAATGTGACTTATCTGAAGGGCAACAAACCCTGCTCGGCCTGCGATCCGGCCCAGGAAACCAGTTTCTTCCAGACCCCACAGCTCTACACCGATGGCCTGCTCTTCTGGATCCGCTTGGATGAGCCCAAGTACCGGCTTAACCTGAGGCCGGCGGCCAGCGAGCCCAACTCACCGGGCGGCTACGAGCTGATCGTCTCGCCCAAGGTCAACCTAGCCGAAGGTGATCTGCAAAGTTTGCTGACCGGGCTGGCACCCTTCGGGGTCGCGCCAACTCAAACCGGCGCGCTCTCCTTCTCGGTGATCAACGTGCCGGCCAAGCCGCGACCTCCGGCCGGCGCCCGGCTGGACTCGACGCTCTATGGGCTGATGATCGCCCCTGATTGGCATGACTACGCCGCCGCTCATGGCATCGAGCTCTCCGGCCTGCGTGCCCGCGTGATCGTGGATCTGGCCACGCCGGGCGTCCAGCCGCAGGGAGTGGCCGATCTGTTGGTGGAGGCCAGCTCCCCGGAGCGACTGCGCGCCCTGGTGCCCATCGAGCAACTGCTGGCCCTGGCCCGCGACCCGGCCGTCTCGCTGGTGCGCTTGCCCAACCGGCCGCAACCGGGCGCCGGATGAGTAGCGGCCGGTCTCTATGCTCAATCCGCCAGATGCTAGAAAGGAGAAAAATATGAGACAACTAGATGGGTGCAGAGCCTGGAAGGTGCTGGCGCTGTTCGCTCTCATCGCGCTTCTGGTCTTCGGCGGCGCTGCCGGTACCTTGGCCGGCCCCTTCACTCCAAACGCCAAGAGCGATAATCACAACGCCAAGATTGACAGCGCCTTGGAGCAACTGATGCAGATGGTCAGCGCCGCCCGCTCCGGCGCGGCCTCGGAACAGTTCGCCGCCCAACACGGCATACCGGTGCGCAACGGCCAAGTGCAGGTGGTTATCCGGCTCAGCATACCGGGTCTGGCCGCGATAGTGGCCCAGGCGATCCGCCAGTTGGGTCTGGGGCTGGTGCGCGCTCAATCGGATCACTTCGTCGCTCTGCAGATCCCGCTGAGTTACGCCGGCCTGTTGAGATTGGCCGCCTTAAGCGGGGTGGGCTTCATCCGTCCGCCGGTTAGCCCACAAGCCTTGACCGTCAGCCAGGGGGTGGCGCTCACCGGAGCGGCTGCCTTGCAGGCTAATGGTGTGCGTGGCCGAGGGGTCAAAATAGCCGTGATTGACCTGGGCTTCGCCGGCCTCTCCAACGCGCAGGCTGCCGGTGAGCTGCCCGGCTCGGTGGTGACGCAGGACTTCTCCGGCTCCGGCTTGCAGTCCGGCAGCTCGCACGGCACGGCGGTAGCCGAGATAGTTCATGATATGGCCCCCGACGCCCAACTCTTTCTGATGAAGATCTCCGACGAAGTTGATCTGGAAAACGCGGTGAATCAGGCCATCGCCCAGGGAGTTAGAATCATCAATCATTCGGTGGGCTGGCTCAACACCAACTTCTACGATGGCACCGGGATCATCGCCGACATCGCCAACCGAGCGCGTGCCCAGGGGGTCCTGTGGGTCAACTCGGCCGGCAACTACGCCCGGCGCCACTGGCAGGGTCTGGGAATAGACTCCAACGGCGACGGCTGGGTGGACTTCTCGCCCGGCAATTCCAGCTTGAGCTTGAATGCCAACAGCGGCGAGCTGATCCAACTCTTTCTCACTTGGAATGACTGGCCGGCCTCGGCCCAAGATTACGATCTCTTCTTATTCGATGATCGTGGCACCCAGGTCGCCAGCTCCGAGCGCTTGCAGACGGGCACCGAGCAGCCGACAGAGAGTCTGTTCTTCCCGGTGAGCCGCTCGGGGCGCTATAGCGTGCGGGTCAAGCTGGCCGGGGTCAGCGTGCCCAAACAACTGTCGCTCTTCGCGCTGCACCACGACCTGTCTCCCTTTGTCAGCCGGGGCTCGGTGGTCGCGCCGGCCGACGCCCAGAGCGTCTTGGCCGTGGGGGCGATAGATCAGCTTCGCTGGACCTCCGGGCCGCAGGAGAGCTTCAGCTCCCAAGGTCCGACCAGTGACGGGCGCAGCAAGCCCGACCTGATGGCTCCGGACAACGTTTCGACCTATACTTTGGGCAGTTTCCGGGGGACCAGCGCCGCCGCGCCGCATGTCGCCGGGGCAGCCGCGCTGTTGCTCTCCGAGAACCCAGGTGAAAGCGTCTCTCAACTGGCCAGTCAACTGCGCAGCCAGGCGATCAACATGGGCTCACCGTTCCTCTTTGGGGCGGGACGGCTCAACCTGGTGAGCAGCCCGCCGAGCGGGCGGCCTGATCTGGTCCTGCGGGATCTCGCTTTCTCGCCTCCTAGACCCAGCTTAGGCACGCCGGTCACGATCAGTGCTCAGGTGGTCAATCAGGGCAGCGCTGCCGCCGGTGCCTTTGCGGTCCAGATCAACGATGGCTTTGGCACTGCCAGCCGGAACTTCGCCGGACTGGCCGCCGGTGGCTCGCTGAGCGTCAGCTTCACCCGCCAGTTGCAAGCCCCTCAGGAGACGATCACCCTGATCGCCGACCCCTTCAATCAAGTTAGCGAGTCCAATGAGAACAATAATACCGCCCAATTGAATATCTCGGCCGGAGCTCCTCCGCCAACGGCGCTGGGCGTCCAAATCCAGACCGATCGCTCCAGCTATCAGATCGGCGATCCGATCCGGGTGCAGTTCGAGCTCACTGGCCAGGCCTTCGTCTATATCTATGACGTTGATCCCCAGGGCGCGGTCAGCCTGCTCTTCCCCCCCGGCTCCGAAGCGTCTAGCCGCCAACTGGCCAGAGGCAGTTACGATCTGGGCAATTTGTTGGGCGGAGTGACTCTGCGGGTCACCGGACCAGCCGGCCTGGAGAGCGTCCATGCCCTGGCGACCGCCAGCCCGATCAACCTGCAGCTCTCAGGACTGCGCAGCAGCTCGTTCAGCAATATCAATGTCTTTAAGAGTGAGATCAGCCGCCGGATTCAGGCTCTGAGCCCAGGGCTCAGTTGGGGCTGGGACGCGGTCTCGTTCCAAGTGGGCAATGCCGCGCCGCCGACCTCCAATCGGCCGCCGGTGGCCCGCTTTACTTTTAGCCCGGCCAGCCCCCAGATCAATCAGGTGGTCACCTTTGACGGCTCAAGCTCATTTGACCCGGACGGTTTCATCACCCGCTGGCACTGGGTCTTTCAGGGTAATGGCCGCACCGAGCTGGACAGCGTGCGGCCCAGTGTACGTTTCACCAGTGCTCGGACCTACCAGGTCACGCTCACCGTGACAGACAATCAGGGCGCGACGAATAGCACCACCCGCCCCATCCAAGTCACCGCCCCTATACCCACCAACCGACCGCCGGTGGCCCGCTTCACCTTCAGCCCCGCCAATCCGCAGGTCAACCAGACCGTCAGCTTCGATGGCTCCAGCTCATCCGATCCGGGTGGCTCCATCGTCCAATATC
Organism: uncultured bacterium; assembly: GCA_913053845.1. Taxonomy (GTDB): domain Bacteria; phylum Bipolaricaulota; class Bipolaricaulia; order RBG-16-55-9; family DRJF01; genus DRJF01. The sequence continues at coordinate 4,738 of CAJXGD010000014.1, forward strand.
GCTGGGACTTCAACTCCGACGGGCGGGTGGATGCCACTGGCGTGCGCGCCCAAGCGCGTTTCACCCGCGTGGCCGACTTCCGGGTGACCCTGACGGTGATAGACAATAGTGGGCGGTCAGGCGAAACCACTCAGACGCTACGCGTGCGCTCCGCCGGAGTGCCCCCGCCTGCGCCCTCACCTACACCCAGCTCCGGTCAGGCCGGCTTCTTCCTCTTCAGCCAAGATCGAGACAAGTTCCATCTGATCGTGCGCGGTGATCCCTCCTGGACCAGCCCGCACACCTTCAAAGCACTGATCACCTTGAACGGTGACTTGAGCGGTAATATCACTGTAAAAACCACCGGCAACGCTACGCCGCAGACTACGCATTACGCCGTGCCCACGACCCTGACCGGCAAGGTGGGGAACGGCTCGATCGAGTATGTCATCCCCATCAGGAATCCGGGCCTGCGATTTACCTTTGACCTGCAAATGGACATGAGCGGCAACGGAAAATTGCAGACGGGCACCGAAGTGCCCATCTTCTTCGTGATCGGAGGGCGCAACCATAAGGTAGCTAAGAATCCTTTCTTCATCACGCGGACCAACCAGAGCCTGCTGCCTTTTGGGAGTTTTCTGCTCTGTACCTCAATCAGCGCCACGCGGGTGCGTTGCAACCCCTTCCCAGGATGACAGGAAGCCCTCACAGCGAATGGGGCCGGGCGTGCTTAACAGCTACTCCCGGCCTCGCTCCGCCTGGGCTGCCTCAGCCTTGAGCTCGTCCGCTTTGGGGTAAGTGACCCTACGCCGATGGCGCATCGCCCGCAGCGTCTGACAGAAGGCCTGCTTGATCTGGGCCAGATCGGCCAAGGTCAGCGGGCTTTCGGCCAGTTGGCCATCGGAGAGCCGCTCTTGCACGATCCCCTCGACCATCCCTGCTAGCTGGCCGTCGTCCTCGATCGAGTGGGAGGCCGCCTCCACCGAGTCGGCCAGCATCAGGATGGCAGTCTCTTTGCTGTTGGGTAGCGGTGCATCATAGCGATAGTCGTCTATAGAAACAGAGCTGCCCTCGCCGCGCGCGCGCAGCGCCTTGAGATAAAAATAGCGAATGACCGAGGTGCCGTGGTGCCGGGGAATAAACTGAATAATGTCATCGCGCAGGCCGTACTCCTTGGCCAGCTCTATCCCATCTTTAATGTGTGAAGTAAGTATCATTTTGCTCATGTTAGGGGCCAATTCATCGTGCGGATTCCCCTCGCCCTGCTGATTCTCAGTGAAGAACTCCGGGCGGCGCAGCTTACCAATATCATGGTAATAAGCTCCCACGGTGACCAACAGTGAGTTGGCCCCGATCGCCTGGGCAGCGCTCTCGGCCAGATCGGCCACATTGGTGCTGTGATGATAGGTGCCCGGCGCCTCTTCGCGCATCCGGACCAGCAGGGGCTGTGAGGGATTGAGCAGCTCCACCAGGCCCAGCGGGCTGGTCTTCTGGGTCAAGCGCTCGGCCAGCGGCAGGCTGATCAGGATCAGCGAAGCGCTGACTATGCCGTTGAGCAATGACCAGAGCAGGGCAGCTCCATTGAGTTGGGGCAGGCCGGCGGAGAGGGTGACCGCCCCGTGGAGCAACAAACTAACCAGGCCGATCTGGAAGCCGGCGATCACCAGCACGGAGAGCTTTTGCAGGTGGGCGGCGCGGGTCACCGCCACCAGGCTGCCTCCGAAGGCGGCGATCAGGGCAGCGATGGGGTTCAGCGTCTGGTCCAGCCCCACCAGCAGAGACAGCAAGGCGGCGACGGCCAGACCCACCTCTGCATCGAGGAAGATGGTCGCCAGCCCCGCGCCCAGCGCGGCCGGAATGAGGTAGCCGCTGAGATTCTCCGGCACCAGATAAGGGGCCAAGAGGTCCATCGCCCGACCGAGCAAGGCCACGATGAGCACCAGTCCGAAAAGAAAGCGCCGCAGGCGTTTTTGCTCCAGCATCTGCCCTTTGCGCAGGTGTAGATAGCCCACCCAGAGGAAGACGACGATGGTGATGACCACCAGTTGGCCCACCACTTGGCTCCAGCCCAGGAAATGCACGAAGGGTGGCTTAAAGATGCTCAAGCGGAAGGTATAGAGGATGCTCAAGGTCAGCGCCAACAGCGCCGTCCCGCCCCAAAGCCGCTGAGTAGGGTGCCTTAAGCCTGTCCGATCGCCGCGCTTGGACTTAGCTCTGGTGCGCCTGCTCCACCTTTTCATAGGCCTCAATGATCCGTTTGACCAAGCGATGCCGCACCACGTCGCGCCGATCCAGATAGACGAAGGCGATGCCTTCGATGCAGGTCAGGATGCGCTCGACCGCCTTCAAACCGGAAGTGCCCCGTTCCAGGTCTATCTGGGTCACATCACCGGTGATCACCATGCGAGAGTGAAAGCCGAGTCGGGTGAGAAACATCTTCATCTGGGTAGAGGTGGTGTTCTGGGCCTCATCGAGGATGATAAAGCTGTTATTGAGCGTGCGGCCACGCATGAAGGCCAAAGGGGCGATCTCGATGCGCCCGCTCTCGATATAACCGGCCACCTCATCGGCCGGGACCAGGGCGTAGATCGCATCGTAGAGCGGCCGCAGATAAGGTCGAATTTTGGCCTGGATATCGCCGGGCAAGAAGCCCAACTCCTCACCGGCCTCGACCGCCGGGCGGGTCAGGATCAACCGCTGCACCTGGCCTCGCCTGAGAGCGTCAATGGCCAGGGCCACCGCCAGATAGGTCTTGCCGGTGCCCGATGGCCCGATGCTGAAGACGATCTCGTTCTCGCGCATCGCCCGCACGTAGCGCTGCTGGCCCATCGTCTTGGGCCGGACCTCCTCGCCCCAACGGGTCCGCTGGATGGTCTGGGAGAGCACCTGGGAGAGATCGGCCTGATCATCCCGGCTGATCTCTTGGGCCAAGTATTCCACATCATCCAAAGCAGGCGTTTTGCCGGACGCTATCAGCTCGGTCAGTTTGTGCAACAGCCGCTCCACCTGGGCCACCTCCTGGGCTGGTCCCTCGAGGCGCAGTTGGGTGCCCCGCAGACGCAGTTTCACCGGGAAATGCTGGTTGATATAGTTGAGATTGCGGTTGTAAGGACCGAGTAAGGCTGTGGCCTGGGCGCTATCGCTGAGCGAGATCTGACGCACTGCCAGGTCGCCCGCCGAGGAAGAACCATCGCCGGAGCCCGCCGTCGGCTGAAGGGGCTTCCGGACCTGCTGCTGTGCCGCTCTGGTGAAGGGAGGTCACCTCTCCTAGCTGTGAAGTTTGAGCTTCATGATAGTGGGAGGCTCAAGCCTTGTCAATCGGCGATAGTTAGGGAGTGGGCATCCGCTGCGCTCTCTAGTCCCGAGATCTGCGGCGTTCTCCCCACACCCCCTGTGGGTATTTGATCAAGATCCATTGTAGGGTCAAACCGATGGCAATCACACGCATATAAGCAAACTTCACTGCCCAGATCGACGGGAACAATCCGCTGAGCACGCTGGTGCCCACCCACAACCCCCAAATGAGATAGGCCCCTCCCGCGGCTCCACGGTTGCTAGTACTGCCTCCCACGATCAGCATCATCCAGACGATAAATGTCTGCAGCGGTTCGAAATCTGCCGGACTGATAAAGGTGGTGAAGTGAGCATACAGCCCACCGGCCAGGCCCATTAGCGCGGAGCCGACGACGAACGCCTGTAATTTGAAGCGGAATACATGCTTCCCTAGAGCCTCGGCCGCCTCTTCATCATCGCGTACGGCACGCAGAGCTCGTCCCCATGGCGAGCGAACCAGACGCTTCAGCAACAGATATCCCAAAACCAACGCGGTCAACACGATGACACCATAAAGAAAATTGTAGTCTCTAGGGGAGAGTAAGGAGTGCCAAGGTTGAGGAATGGCCCGTAATCCCTCCGGACCGTGGGTCAATGGCTCCTCATTCATTAAGATCAGCTGGATGATCTCACCGGCCCCCAGCGTGACCATTGCCAGGTAATCTCCGCGCAACCGCAGGGTGAAGGCGCCCAAGGCCACAGCAGCCACAGAGGCGACCAGCATGCCGCCAAGCAGTCCTACGCCAAAGGGCAAACCTGCCCCGGCCAACTCTCCGGCGGAAGCAATTGGACTCTTGGTCAGCAAGGCAGAGGTGTAGGCTCCCAACGCGAACAGGCTGCTGACGCCCAAGTTGAACAAACCGGTCGACCCCCATTGCACCCTCAGACCCAACGTCAAGAGCGCGTAGATGCTCGCTTGGATGACGAAGAAAATCGCGAATGAGCCCCAACGTTCAAGGTTCAGTGTGCCCGCAGCGGCCAGCAAGCCCAACCCGATCAATGCGGCGAGGGCCGCCAGCCAAGGTCTTTTCATGATCTGCCTCCTAACAAACCGGCAGGACGCCAGAGTAATAGCCCAATCAGCACGACCAGCGCCAGCGCGGGACGATAGTTAGGGAAGAAGAAGCCAAACAGTTCTTCGCCGACCCCGATCACCAGTGCCCCCAAGAGCGCCCCAGAGGGGTGGTCTAGCCCCCCCAACACCGCCGCAGCAAAGATGGGCAGCAGCAGGTTCCAGCCCATAAGCGGATACAACAAGTGCTGTTCTACCCCTAAAACAATGCCCCCGACTGCGGCCAGTCCCGCCCCCAACACCCAGGTCCAGCGGGTAATCCAAGTCAGGCTCATCCCACAAACGCGAGCCAGATCCAAATCGTCCGCGGCGGCCCGCAAGGCTTTCCCCATGCGGGTATACTGCAACAGCCCGAATAGCCCCAAGGTCACCACCAAGGCAAAGGCCATACCGATGAGTGCTTCCGGCGTCAGGCGCACGCCCGGTAACACAAGGATCGCTTGGTGAAAGCCTAAATCATAGGAATGGACCGATTGCCCCCAGAACAAGCGGAGCGTGTTGCGCAGCACGAGTGCCATCCCTGCTGAAGAGATGAGCAACACGGCACTGCCGCGGCGACGCAGAGGACGATAGAAAACCCGATCGATGAACAGAGCGCTGCCGATGGTGGCGACGATCGCCAGGGGAAACGCCAGACTCCAAGGCAGGCGCCACCCGACATTGAACAACAAACCCCAATAGGCTCCCAGGGTCATCAGATCGCCGTGGGCAAAATTGGCGAAGTTGAAGATGCGATAGAGAAACGACCATCCCACGGCACCCAAGCCCAACACGCTGGCCGTCACCAGGCCATAGGCCAACAGCTGCGGCAGTTGGCCTACAAAATCGTTCCAGAGGCTCATGAAGGTTAACGGAGGCCCTCCAGCTTGTCGGCCGGAGGGCCTCCGTTTCGTCGTAGTTAATTAGCGGGGATCTTGCCGGTCTCCACGATCTTCCCGTCGTGGATCTCGTAGATGCCCACCGGTGCTAGCACGTCGCCATGTTCGTCGAAGTCAACCGGGCCGCTGGCCCCGCTGTAGTTGATGGCTTTGCCTTGACCGAGCAAGTCCTTGGCCTTGGCAAACTCATCCACGCCTACAACTTGACCCGGCGGATTGGCAATCGTGCGCAGCGCGTCACGGATGGCCGGACCGGTCGCCTTGCCGGCCGCTTGAATCGCCAAGGCGATCACGAACAGGCTGTCGTAAACGTTGGCGGTAAAGGGGGTGGGCGCTTCGCCGAAACGCTGCTGGTATTGCGCGGCGTAGCGCTTGGCACTCAGACTTTGGGGCATGGAAGGGAAGGTGCCTTCGATCCCTTCCAAGGCGCCTTTACCCAGCGTTTTCACTAGATCGTCTACGAACTCCTGGTTTTTGATCGAACTGGGCCATAAGCGCAGCTTCTCGATGCCCAGTTGGAACGCCTGCTTGATCAGCAAGAGGCCGTCCTCAGCCAAGGGGATGGGCACGATCACGTCTGGGTTGCTCCGATTGGCCCGCTCCAGCGCGGACCGGAACGAAGTCTCATTGGGCGGGTAAGAGACGTCCTCCAGCACCGTACCGCCGCGCGCCTGGAATGCCTTGACCAGAGCTCCTGCCAGCGTGTTGGCAAACGAGTCGTTGCGGTGGATCACCGAAAGCGTTTTAAATTTCTCCTGCAGCGCCAGTTTAGCTAGTGCCACACCCTGCAGTGCATTGGAGGGGAAGGTGCGGAACACGAAGTCGTGATCATCCAAGGTGGTCAGCTCGGTGGTGGCAGCGGACGGCGAGATCAACACGACCTCGTTCGCTGCGGCGATGGGAGCGACGGCCACGGTGGCAAAGCTGGTGGCTGCACCGGACACTGCCGGCACACCGCTGAGGTTGATCAACTCTTGGATGGCCGAGGTGGCCTGTTGCGGTGCGGAGCCGGAGTCCTTGACCACCAGGTTCAGTGAACGGTCCAAGGGCCCTCCGGCAGCATTAACTTGATCCACGGCCAGCTGAGCCGTCTGCACAAATTTCGGACCGAACAGCGCGGCTGCCCCGGTTAGAGGGTAAAGCCCTCCAATGGGAATGGTTGATTGTGCCATACCAGGCAAGGTGCCCAGCACGAGCCCTCCGGCGACTAGCCCGAGGCCCTTCAAGAAGCGACGCCGACTCAGTGAGTATGTAATAGCGGGATTGACTGTGTCGTTCAACATTAGAGTCCTCCTCAAATTGGAAGTTTTCGCTGGCATTTAAGCTAGCGTTTTCTCTTGACGGTTTTTCCGTCTTGAACTCCAGCAACTAGAGGGAAGGAACCCTAAGGTGGATGACGTAGATGGGTTAAGACAAGATACAGGCGGAAGAGGTGCGATAGAGGCACTTGAGCAGATGGACCGGGGTAGCGGGAGTAACGGTGTTCATGCCAGACAAAGGCACTCACCTCGCTTTGCAGCACTGATCAACATTGAACTCACCCTCCTTTGACGAATAGTTGAGACAGCATTATAAGGCCGGGAGTCATCTCATGCAAACTGGTCCCTGCCGGTGTACCAGCAGTTGATCTACGGGTGCCCTTGGAGTGAAAGAAAAACGCTCAGGTTGCCACCTTGCTTGTGAGGCTCCAAACGGTCTGCTATAGTAAAGCTCTCTTGCCCTAGGAGGTGAAGCCGACAATGCCAACGCCCAAAATACTGGTCTGCACCGCTTGGCCCTACGCTTCGAATGTGCCCCATCTGGGTAACCTGATCGGCAGCCTGCTCTCTGGCGACGTCTTCACCCGTTATTATAAGCTCAAAGGCCAAGAGGCCATCCACGTTAGCGGCACCGACGCCCACGGGACCAAGATCGAGTTTCAGGCCTTCAAAGCCGGCATCTCACCTCAAGCGCTCTTCGAGCGGGTCCATGCCCAGATTCTAGCAGTGCTGGATGGCTTCGACATTCACTTCGAGAACTACACTACGACCGAGTCGCCGGTCCATCAGCGCTTCGTGCGCCAGATCAGCCAACAAATCGAGGCCAACGGCTATATTCAAGCCCGCGAGGAGGAGCGGGTCTACTGTGAGCACGATCGCAAATTCCTGGCCGACTCCTTTGTCATCGGCAGATGTCCCCACTGCGACTACCCCCAAGCTCAGGGCAACCAGTGCGACCGCTGTGGGGCGCTCTTGGAGCCCGAAGAGCTGCTCCATCCCATCTGTCGCCTCTGTGGCCAGGACAAGATCATTTTCAGGAAGACGACCAACTGGTACTTCGACCTGAGCAAGCTCGCCCCCCAACTGGCCAAGTATGTTGGCAGGCAACATTGGCCGGACAACACCGCCCCTCTGGTTTCAGGGCTGCTCAAACAAGGCTTGCAGCCGCGCGCCTTCACCCGTGACCTCAAATGGGGCATACCGGCGCCCTTTCAGGGGGCCGAGGGCAAAGTGCTCTACGTTTGGGCCGAGGCGGCCTTGGGTTACGTCTCGGCGACCATCGAGTATTTCGAAAAGCTGGGCCAGGCGGAGCGCTGGCGCGAGTTCTGGTTTGGCGATCAAGTCCGGCAGATCTACGCCATTGGCAAGGACAATATTCCCTTCCATGCGCTGATCTTCCCCGGCCAACTGATCGCCTCCGCTCAGGGCTATCACCTGCCGGACACTCTGGCGGCCACCGAGTACTTGAACTGGCTGGGCGGGGAAAAGTTCTCCAAGAGCCGCAACATCGGTCTCTACGCCGACGAAGCCTTGCAGTTATTGGATGGGCTCTACTGGCGCTTCTATCTGCTCTACTTCCGGCCGGAGCGGCGCGACATCGAGTTTAGCTGGAACGGTCTGGACAAGGCCATCAATGGTGTGTTCGTCAATAATATCGGCAACCTGGTCAATCGGGTGCTGGCGCTGGCCGCCAAGCGCTACGGAGGCCAGGTGCCGCAGGCCGAGATCACCCCCGAGATCTGGGCCGAGATCCGCCGCACCCAGACCATCGTAGACGAGACGATCCAAGCCGGTCTGCTGGCCCCAGCGCTGCGCCAGATCGCCCAATTGGCGGTGACCGGCAACGAGTATGTGCAAAAAAACCGCCCCTGGGAGGGTGATCGGCCGGAGGTGATCGCCGGGGCGCTGCAGCTCATCAAAGCCTTGGTCATCCTGTTGGAGCCCTTTGTGCCCGGCTATTCCCAAAAGATCTACCCCTTGTTGGGGTTGGAGCGTCCGGCTCTGCAAGATATACTGGTCGCCGACGGCGGGCGGCGGCTGTGTCCCCCGGAGCTGATAATCCAGCCGGTGGATACCGACGAGCTGCGGGCACGCTATGAGGCCAGGCAATCCGAGTGAGTTTCCTATGAAAAGAACTAATCAAGAGGTTATTCATGGGGATTCTATTCTGCACCGATAAGACGCTCGTGTGCAGTTGACAGTGAGAGTGGTGAGCAGGTAATATCAGAGTATATTGGCAAGGAGGAGGGATCGCGATGCAACAGCTTAGAGCCTTTACACTTGGGGCAGTTCTGGCCTTGGTTTTGCTGGTTGGTCTTGCAGGGACAGGAATGGCCTTCACCGTTTATAACAACATGGATTATTATCGTACTTCTTTTAATCCCGCAGATGACTTGCTAGATGCGGCACGCTGGAGCAATGTTTCCGGCTCACTCGCTGCAGATGGGGTGCGTGGCCTCGGTGGCGGAATAGAGTACTCTATTGATGCAGGCTTTTGCAGCAGACTGATTCCTTTCTTCATTGACAGCCCTAGGCCCTCTTGTGCGCAGCTCAAGACGGCAATCAAGAGAGCTTTCAAACAATGGTCCGCCGGCAATCCCTTCTTGAAATTCACCGATACTAGCGGGAAGATCATCGCAATGCTTCCTCCTAAGGGTAGTACCAGGCCTCTCGACGGCTACGGGGCAGAGATTAACTTTTTTGCCTTGAGCGAACAGGAATTTCCTGATGTGAAAGGCGTGGGGGCTTCCACAGTGCTTTCCTTCCTATCCCCCGATCCAATTGGCACTAACGGCGAGGTGCTATCGGGTAATACCTTGACCAGCGTGGACATCGTCTTTAACACCACACCTTTTAACTGTTTCCACTTGGATCCAGCGTTAACCGATCGCGATTGTAATGATTTCGAGTCTCTCGTGCTTCACGAGATTGGGCATGCTATAGGTTTAGGTCACCCCAATCAGTTTCCTGGTCATAATTTCGATAGTGACGGAGATCCCACCAATGTGATTCCCATCGATTGTCAGGATCCCACCAAAGGCTTGAAGCTCTCACGAAATATCGATCCCAAAGCAGTCATGAACAGCAGCTTAGGAGGAAAGCCGGGACTGGTGCTTGTCGGCCTGACAAACGATGATTTAGGGGGGCGAAACTTCCTCTATCCCATCTGTTCTTCGAATGACACGGCAGCAGCTCCGGCCGGACAGAGCAAATCGCCTCTCAATTCCAGTGCTTGGATGATCGCGCTCGGAGTGATGTTGTTCTCCCTTGTTGTCCGCCGGCAAAGCCGCTTGTAACTAAAAACGATTTGTCCCCTAGCCCTTGACCGCCGCCAGCACCAGATGCCGCCGCCGAAAGAATATTTTATCGCCCTCGAGGCGCACGCTTAGCCCCAGCATGTCCTCCGGGATACTGGCGATCAGCCGCTGGCGAATCTCACTATAGACGCTTTCAGGCGCCGGCATGACCTGCTGCCACCAGTTGATCTCCTTCTCGTCCTCGAACTGCTCAACCCGTTCGATGTGAAAGCCGGCCCGCTTGACAAGTGCTTGGAGCTTCAGCGGCCCATACATCTCCACGTGAGAAGGGTCTCTCAGGCGCTCCAGCTCGTTATGTCGCCGCGCTGTCTCCGGATCATCTGAGGAGCGCGTATCGCCCAGCACCAGCCGTCCGCCTTGCTTGAGCACCCGGTGCATCTCGACCAAGGCCCTCTCAGCGTCGGGGAAGTGGTGCAGCGCCTTGTGGCAGGTCACAATGTCAAAAGAGCCATTGGCGAAAGGCAAGTTTTCCACATCGCCTTCACGGAAGCCGATGTTCGTGAGGCCACGCTCGGCAGCGCTTGCCTGGGCCTTGGCCACGAAGGCCGGCGTCAAATCAACTCCGACGACCTGCTTCGCCCGCTCGGCAAAGCGCAGAGCGATAAAACCTGGACCGGTGGCAACATCCAGCACGCGATCACCGTGCCCCACCTGGCTCAGCTTGAGCATCCACCAATGCGAGAGACGATCAACTCCGGCCTTGCGGGCCGCGTAGGAATCAGCCGCCTGGGTGAAGACCAGCTTGACCGTCTGCTTGTGATCCATAAGTCGCCTCCGGCTAATGAGCTCTCAGCCAGACTACCCAGCTTTCCCTTTGAATTCAAGGCCCGCCCGCTCGAGCGTCTCCACCTTCATAATTTGATTCACAGGCCATAGCATCCTATGATTCATTTCATGAAGGAGCGCAGGCGAGCGACGTGATCGGTATACAAGGTTATGGCGTCTATATTCCGCGCCAGCGCATCAAGCTCGGTGAGATCAATGGGGCCTGGGGGCGCTCCGGCGGACGAGGTGAGCTGGCCGTCGCCACTCGCGACGAGGATGTGGTCACCCTGGGTCTGAAATCGGCGCAACAGGCGCTCGCTGCCGCGAATATTCCGGCCGACAAGCTGGGAGCCGTCTATGTGGCCAGCGTCTCTAGCGGCTATATGGAAAGCACAGTCGCCGGCCAGATCGGCTACGCGCTCGGCGTCGCAGGAGATGTCTCTATCGCCGATTTCGGGCTCTCGACTCGAGGTGTTACTTCGGCACTGCGGGCCTGCGCCGACGCCATCGCCTGCGGACGAATCGAGTACGGACTGGTCGTTGGCTCCGACCGGCTGATCGCCCGGCCCGGCTCGACCTACGAGCTGAGCTGCGCGGCCGGCGCTGCAGCGATTCTCTTGGGCCGAGAGAGTACCGGCACGCTGGCCGAGCTGGAAGAGTCGGCGGCTTACTCTGGAAGCTGCCTGGGACGCTATCGGGCGGAGGGGCAGTTCCGCGGGACCACCGACGAGCGCTTCGTGATGGAGCATAGCTATCTGGACCAGCTCGCTGGGGTGGTCGAGCAGTTGAGCAGACGAGATGAGCAGACAAGCTGGGATCATGTGGTGCTGCACGCCCCGGAGCTCAAGTGGGCCCGGCGGGCGCTCAAGCTGCTGAAGTTGAAGCCGGAGTCGCTGGTTTCTTCTCTGGGCCAGATCGGCTACGCCGGCTGCGCTTCTTTCCTGATTGACCTGGCGCTGGCGCTGGAACAGGCCCGACCGGATGAAATAATCCTGGCCATATCCTATGGACCGGGCGGCAGCGAGGCCTTCACTTGGCAGGTGAAATGCGCTCCTGGTCTGGAGCGCCCGGCGAGCGCTCAGTCCCAGTTGGAGCCAGGCGAAAATATTTCCTATCCAACTTATTTGCGCTACAATGGGCTTTATGCGCAGCAACCAGGAGGGCAAACATGACTCCTGAACACTGGCGCTTGCGGCGGGCTAACGACCGATTGATCGGCTTCAAATGTCGCTCCTGCGGCTGGGTCAGTTTTCCGGAGAGGCGAAAAACCTGCAAGCGCTGCCGGGCGGCTCCGGCCCAGTTCGAGGAGATCCAGCTAAGCCCTTATGGCAAGGTGCTCTCTTACGTGATCCAGCAGCGCCTGCCGGAGGAGTTCGAGTCGCCCTTGGCCGTTGCCGTCATCGAGCTGGAGGAGGGGGCGCGCCTCTACGGTCATCTGGTTGAAACAAGCGCAGAAGAACTGCATGTCGGTCTGGAGGTCGAGGCCGACTATCGGGTGATGTATCGTGACGAGGGGCTGAACGTCTATTCGTACAAATTCGCGCCTAGAAGGAACGTAGCTCATGACCCAGCCGACTAATTCGCTGCGCGGCCGGGTGGCTATCATTGGGGCGGGGATGATTGACTTCGGTGAGCTTTTCTCAATGAGCCTGGAAGAGATGATCGAGCAGGCTTATCTTAATGCCCTGGCTAGCGTGGACAAGGGACTGGATGCAGGCGAGATCGAAGCCGCCTGGCTGGGGACGGTCTATCCGGCTATGGGCAATACCGGGCTGGTGCTGGCCCATGCGACCGGCCTGTTTGACATCCCGGTGACCCGGGTGGAGAACGCCTGCGCCACCGGCTCCGACGCCTTTCGCAACGCCTCGATGGCTGTGGCGGCCGGCATATATGATGTGGCGCTGGTGGTAGGGGCGGAGAAGATGCGCGATGAGCCGGGTGGCCTGATCGCTAGATCGGCCTTGAAAAAACTCTGGCTGGGGCGCGGGGTGACCATGCCGGCCTACTTCGGCCTGCGCGCGACGGCTTATATGGAGCGCTACGGGGTGGGGCGGGAGGGCATCGCCGCGGTGAGCGTCAAGAACCATGCCAACGGCGTCAAATACCCCCATGCGCACCTGCGGATCAACTGTTCCCTGGACGAGGTGCTGAAAGCCCCTTATGTCTCGTATCCCTTGGGGCTCTACGACTGCTGCCCGGTGACCGATGGGGCGGCGGCGCTGCTGATCTGCCGGGCGGAGCTGGCGCAGCGTTACACCGATAGCCCGGTCTACCTGTTGGGATCGGGCTTGGCGACGGACAGTTTTGTGCGCGGCGGCGATCTGACCAGCTTCAAGGCGACTCAGGAGGCGGCCCGCCAGGCCTACGAGATGGCCGGCTTGGGACCGGAGCAGATCAACGTGGCCGAGATTCACGACTGCTTCAGTATCACCGAGCTGATCTCTTATGAAGACTTGGGCTTCGCCCCGGCGGGCCGAGGGGCTGAGCTATTAGAGGCGGGCACCGTGATGCTGGAGGGCGAGCGGCCGATCAACCCCAGCGGCGGACTGCTCTCCAAAGGCCATCCCTTGGGAGCGACGGGGGTGGCGCAGTTGGTGGAGCTCTATGAGCAACTGCGCGGTCAGGCCGGAGCGGTGCAAGTGAAAGAACCCCAGTTCGCGCTGCAGCACAACATCGGCATCGGGCGCTGGGCGACCGGCTCGGTGGGCTGCGTGCACATTTTAGGGCGCTAGGCCGGTCAAAGCGCTCTGGCCTAGCAATGGGAGGGAACTATGGCCTGGATCAAGACGATTTCTCCTGAAGCAGCCTCGGGGAAGCTCAAGGAGCTTTATGAGCAAGTGAGCAGTCCCGAGGGCCAGGTGGATAATATCTTGCAGGCTCACAGCCTGCGACCGCGGACATTGGCGGCGCACTTACAGCTCTACAAGGCCGCGATGCACAGTCGTCCCAACGGTCTATCGCCCCGCGAGCGCGAGCTGGTAGGCGTCTGCGTTTCGCAGCTCAATGGGTGCGAATACTGCGTTCAGCATCATCGCGCCGGTTTGGCCCGTCACCTCAACAACCCAGCGCTGGCGTTGGAGCTCTCCGAGGCGGCCATTGGGAAACGTCCCTCGCAGCGGCTTAGTGAGCGCGAGCGGGCGCTCTGTGCCTATGCCAGCAAGCTCACCCGAATTCCGGGCGCGATGGAAGAACGTGATCTGGCTGAGTTGCGCAACGTTGGGCTGGACGATGCAGCTATTCTGGATCTGAACCAGATCGTGGCCTATTTCGCCTATGCCAATCGCACCGTGCTCGGTCTAGGGGTGAAGATAGACGACGAGCCCTTGGGCTTGCATCCCGATGAGCGCGAAGCGGGTTTGCAGCACAAGGCGCTGGGCTGACACTATGCTTGTTTTAATGTGTTAATCCACACTGCATCACTAACACGTTGTTCTATATCAGTTTCTAGAGCCTGAAAAGCAGATAATGCCCTTAATGGAGAGAAATCGCTGATGAACTCGGGCACTCTGCGCGCATGTTGCCTGATCGAGCTACGAAATTTCTTACGCTGACGACCGGATAATCCACTCGCTACAAGTAACAATTCGTACAGTTTAATTTCGGGATGAGGCAAGCCTTCTACTTTCTTTAGGGGCGGTAGTTTGAGTGGGGTGCGTCCTCGGGGATTGCCGGCTGCTTTACGCAATGCAGCCTCGTCAAATAACAGCCAAGCTTCTTGCATGTGTACTGGTATAACACAAATGACCGGTGGCAGGGAGTTGTCTTGCGGTATTTGTCCAATTGCCTGGCGTATTTCATCCATTCGTGTCTGGCGTGACTTCGCTTCCGCGTCACGATGTACAAACAACAGATCAGCCGGGTATAGCTCCAGGCTTTTCAAAATGCGCTCAGGCAACCTCCTGGGTGGGCGGGGCAACCTCCTGAGATCTGCCCATGCAGTCTGAATGGAAAGGCCCAAGTGTTGGTGTAATAACCAGCTAAGAATAGGAATAAGGGCTCGATCTGAACTGCCGTCAGAGAGCAAGGTATAACGCAGCTCTTTCATTATGGTTCAGAACGGAAGGGCAGCAAGAGTTGTAAATCTGGTCGGTCCGCAACGCGACGTGTTTTCTGCCGTTTGGTTCTTGATCTCTCGTGATCCTTGCCATTGACATAGAAGTCAGTTGCTTGTTCTCTAGTTATGACTGGATTCAAGTAAGCCAGTAAGTCGCCTTTGGCAATAACATGTGCTTTTTCCTCCTTCTTCTGGCGCCAGGTCCCAGGCAAACAACCGAAGCATAGTCGTTTGAACCGCCGGCCTTCTCTGATCGTTTCCTTTAATTCGGCCACTAACAGACTATCATCAGGTACTTGACTGACGACGGCGGGTGAGTGTGTATTGATAATCACTTGGTGGAGGGGATTATCTGGCCCTATTTCTTCGTCTACATCGGTACCAATGTCCTGGAGTAGTCTTAGCATTGCCGGAATTCGTCCTGGATGTATGCCGTTCTCAGGCTCCTCCAAACAGATTAGTCCCTGCGATTCTGGGTCTTGCTCTAGTACCGCCAGAGCCAAAAACCGTAAGGTTCCATCAGATAGTGAACGTGCCGGATAGGGTGTGCCTTCACGGTCGGTGACGTGCAGAGTGAGTAATTCGCGCCGTTCATCTCTGTCAACTCCCACTTCCTGCACATCATCAATAAGCTCTGATAGGCGATTGGCCACCTGGGCATAGATCTGCGCCGTAGCAGCCGCATCAGGCTCTCCATTTTGTTGATGGTTATGCTTTTGCCTCGCCAGGTGATAGAGGGTTGCAGCCAGGTGTGAGCCATCTTTCCCTAAATGGGGAGAAGCGTTGAACTCGTCTGGTTTGCGTAGCGCAGAAGGTTCCAACTGCAGTAAACGCCAAGATTGCATCTCCCTGCGTGCCAGTAATGCTGTAGGGCTTTCAGTGGCATTTGCAACAGAGAGAACCGTGCGAGGCAAGTTTGCTGCTAGGAAGGATTGGGGTCTACCACCGCTGCCATCTTGGTGTCGCTTAATGAGTAGATTATCGCCCTCTTTCTCGGTCGAGATAAAGGGACTGCGGCGTGCACCACGCACCGCAGATTTACGCCACTTAGCGACATTATGAGGGAACAATAGGTGCTTATGAGCATCACTTTTATTGATATGAACGAGTTCTTCTTTAGTCAATTCGAGAGAACCTAGTGATGGCTGGTTAGAGTTCTCTCTATAAGCTATCTTCAAGGAATAGCGTAGAAAAGTAATCTTAGCTTGCGCCGGCTGTCCCAAATCGTCAATGCCTTTGTATGGAACGATCATCTCTGCTTCAAAAGACATCTCAGGATCATACTCGTCACCCACGTAGTGGAATAAACTACGCAAATCAGCCATCCCTCCCCCTGCATCGCGCACAGATGAGGCGGCATCAACCAAGGGGTTATTAGCTAGAGCGCTTAAGAAAGTGATAGCGTCAAACATGTTGGACTTGCCCACACCATTTGGCCCAGCTATGCAGGTGAATGGTCCAAAGCGCACATCCACGTCTACCAGATTCTTGAAGCCGGAAACTTTCAAGCGAGTTAGCATTATCTATCGCTCATCAGCATAAGCTTCTCAGCTTGATCTGTCAACCAGAGCCGCTGATGCACAGCAGGTGCCAGTTAAGATTAAGTCTGAGAGCCAACGTAGATAGACTTAAGCCTCAGGGTTGAACTCCTGCATCACTGCCTCGATGCCCCGGTGCAGAAAAAGCTCGATCGCCTCGGCCGCGCGCGCCAGCAAATCCGGCAGCAGTTCCTCTTCTTTAGGAGTGAACGGCGCTAAAACATATTCGACCAGATCGTTCGTGGGTCCCGCGCCCCTAATGCCCAGGCGTAGGCGCGGGATCTCCTGCGTGCCCAGCGCTTCGATCACCGACCGCATTCCCTGATGTCCTCCGGAGCTGCCGTGTGCCCGCGCGCGCAAGCGGCCCAGCGGCAGCGCGTAGTCATCATAAACTATCAGACAGTCCTGCGGGGTGCATCGTTGTGCTAAGCAGAACTGCCGCACCGCCAGGCCACTGCGGTTCATATAAGTCAGCGGCTTGACCAGCAGATGCCCGTCCAGACGATAGTAGAGCGCCTCCGGACTCTTCAGGAGGCGGGCACGGCCACCGTAGCGCTCCAGGTAGGCATCAAGAGCCCGAAATCCCAGATTGTGTCGAGTGAATACATAGCGAGGGCCGGGGTTACCCAAGCCGCAGACCACCCCAACCATCTGCCCGGACCCACGCGCTCCCTAGCCTTCCGGCTGTTGAGATTCGCCGGCCGATGCCGTTTCGGCGGGCGCGCCGGCCGTCGCAGCCTCTTCGGCCACCTCGGCTTCAACCTCGACCGCCACAGCCTCTTCCTTGCGCGGGGCCAAGACCGTCACCAGAGTCACTTCAGGTGGCATGAGCACCTGCAGGTCCTGCAGCGCAAGGTCGCGCGCGTGTAGGGATTCACCGATGTCCATCTGTGAGATATCCACCTCTACCGCCTCGGGGATCCGCTCGGCCAAACCGCTGACCAGGATGGCCTGACGCAGTTTATCCACCAGTCCACCGGCCTTGGCCCCCTTGGCCTCCCCGACCAAGCGCAGCGGTACCTTGAGCTTGATCGGCCGATCGGTCGGCGGCTGGTAGAGATCAATGTGGAGCACCTGATCGTTGAGCGGGTTATAATGAACGTCGCGCACAAAGGTGGAGAGGCGCTCGCCATTTACCTGAAGCTCGATCCGCGAGCTGCGGGTGATCCGGTTAAGCAAGCGCTCCAAGTCCTTATGCGCGAAGGTCAAGAGCCGATGCACTCCCCGGCCATAGACCACCCCCGGAATCCGTCCTCCACGCCGCAACGCGCGCAGATTAGGCTCCGTGCGCACCTCGGCCTTCAATTCATAAGTCATCTCAGTAAACCTCCTCCTGCAGATGGAAACTCCCTCGGAATAACGTTCCTGCTGATTATACTGAATGAAGCAGTCCGGATCATCTACCCAGCGCGTCAACCGCCCCCCAGACCTCACGGTCAGCTAGCGCCTCGGCCGGATAGTCCTGATGATCGAGGAAGTGGGCCGCATAGTAGCCGGCCATGCGGGCATAGCGCTCCTGCCCGCTCTGCTCAGCCAGCTCTAGCAGCAGCGCCACCTGGGCGCTATCTGCCAGGCGCTTCAGCGCTTCCTTGGCATAGAACTGTGCCAGGGGTCCCTCTAATCGCCCTAGTCGCTCAAGCGTGCCTCGCAGCGCGGCCAAAGCGCTCTTGGCTGCCGGCTCACTGCGATGGGCCAGTAGAGCGCCGAACTCCTCCAAGAAGGGCTCGTGCGCGGCCTTCTTCTGCATCACTTCCAGCATATCCAGCGCTTGAATATTGCTGGTACCCTCCCAGATGGGGGTGATTAGCGCCTCGCGATGCCAGCGGGCCACCGGGAACTCTGCCAAGAAACCGATGCCGCCATGCAGCTCCATCGCCAAGCGGGTGAGATCGGCCGCCAGCTCAGCGGTGCGGTTCTTGGCCAGATGGCTCAGCAGGCGGGCATAATGATAGCGTTGGCTGTAAGGCGGGCGCTCGCTCCAAGCGTGGTCGAAGGCGTCAATCGCTTTGAAAGTCAGTAGCATCCCGGCGGCCAAGCGCGTCTCCATCTCCAGGAGATCTCGGCGAACCAGGGGATGATCAATCAGCACCTGCCCAAAGGCACGACGCTCCTGAACATAGCCCAGAGCTTCCAAGTGAGCCTTGCGGGTGATGCCCACCGCGGCGACCGCGTTGGCCAGGCGAGAGACTGTCAGCATTTCTAGTGCATAATAGATGCCCTGGTCGGCTCGCCCCACCAACTGGGCCTCGGAGCCCTCCAGGGAGATCTCCCCGGTGGGCACGGAGCGGGTGCCGCTCTTCTCCTTGAGCCGACGCAGCAAAAAGTTAAGCTCACCTTGCCGGTTGAGCCGTGAGACCAGATAAAGAGCCAGCCCTTTAGCTCCCCCTGGCGCGCCCTCTGGCCGGGCGGTGATCACTGCTAGGTCGGCCAGGCCGGCGTTGCTGGCGAAGTATTTTTCGCCGCTCAGTCGCCACTGCTGCTGCTCATCCTGAACGGCGAGCGTCTCATTTACCCCAAGATCACTGCCGCCCTGAACTTCGGTTAGCCAGGTGGCACCGTATTTCAGCTCGGCGCCCGGTTGACCGGTCAGACCGGGCAACCAATCTTTCGCTTCCGGGGCGTATTTATAGATCACGTAGGCCGTCTGATTCGTGACAGTTAGAGTGCAATAGAGGCCCGGATCGGAGACCAGATAGCCCAAGGCGAAGTGCTCATGCCAAGAGCCGCCTTCATAATGAGGGCGGTTGATACCCCCCTGCATCAGCCGTTCCAGCAGCGCCCGTTGGGCGGGGTTGAGCCAAACCCGATCCACTCGCTGCCCATCGATCCCCCAGGTCACCAGCTGGGGTGGGGCAATCTTATCGGTATAATCGGCGATCTCGTAGATCTCGCGCCCGGCCAGGGCACCGTAGCTGTGCAGGCGCTCCCCCGCTTGGGCCAGTCCTTGGGGCCAAAAGTAGCGCAGCACCTCTTGCAGATCGGGATCACAGTCATAATGATTCAGGCCATAAGCATGAGATCTATACTGCATTAGCTTGTGCCTCCTTTAAGAATGAGCGATCAGCTGGCTGACTGAGCGATCTTCGTGGATGCGTTCGATCGCCTTGGCGAAGAGATCGCCGACGGAGACCCAGCTGATTTTGCGGTTCTCTTGCGCTTGGGGCGGAGGGGCGATGGTGTTGGTGACCATGACGCTCTTGAGTGGCGAGCGCTCGATGCGAGCCAGGGCCTCACCGGTGAAGACTCCGTGGGTGATCGCAGCCTGCACGGCGCGTGCGCCATTCTCCATCAGTAGCTCGGCCGCCTCTACCAGTGTCCCACCGGTAGCCAGTATGTCATCCACGATGATCGCCCGCTTGCCGCGCACCTCGCCTATCAAGTTGTAGGCCTCGACCTGGCGGCCGTCGAGGCGGCTCTTCTCCACGATGGCCAGCGGCAGGCCCAGCCGACCGGCGATTTGGCGCGAGCGCTTGGCCGAGCCGATGTCCGGGGCGACGATGACCATGTCGGCAATAGAATCCTGATCGGCAGTGATCTCTTCGGCGATCAGCGGGTCGGCGCGCAAATTATCCACCGGGATATTAAAAAAACCTTGGATCTGGCCGGCATGGAGATCCAGGGTCAGCACCCGATCGGCGCGGGCGGTCTCAATCAGGTTGGCCACCAGCCGCGCGCTGATGGGCACCCGTCCGATATGCTTGCGGTCCTGCCGGCCATAGCCGTAGTAGGGCACCACCGCGGTGATCCGCCGGGCTGAAGCCCGATGCAGGGCATCTATCATGAGCAACAGCTCCATCAGGTGCTCGTTGACCGGTGGGGAGGTCGGCTGGATGACGAAGAGATCGTCACCTCGCACCGTCTCCTTGATATGCACGCTCGTCTCGCCATCGGGGAATTGCCGCACCTCAGCCTGACAGAGCGGGGTTCCCAGTATGCGACCGATCTCGTCGGCCAGCTCCCGGTTGGCGTTGCCGGTCACCAGCTTCAGCGGTGCTTCCATGCTTCCCCCTCGCCTCCCTTAAGCTAGCCAGACCATCGGCCCTCTAGCATCTTTCTCAACTATAGCTGACCGAGCGCCGGCCGGTCAAACGACCGCCAGGCTAATCCTTGGCCGAGCTGATAATCTGGTCTTGCTTGAGATACAGCAGCGTATCGGAAGGCACGTTTTGTTTGACCAGTGTCCCCGGCCCGATGGTGCAGCGGGAGCCGATCAGCACGCCGGGCATCAGCAGCACCCCGATGCCCATCCGGCTTTCCGCGCCGACGATCGCACCCAGCGCTTGAAGGCCGGTGGCGACACGCTCCCCCTTCACAGTTGAAAAGATCTCGCCGCGGTCGGCGCGCAAGTTGGCGGTGATCGTCCCCGCCCCGGCATGGGCGCCGCGGTCGAAGACCGAGTCACCGAAGTAGCCCGAGTGCGTGTGAGCGCCCGGCTGAAAGATCGAGCGGGCCGCCTCGGCCTGGGCGCCGATGAGCACCTGACGTTCCAGATCGCAGTAGCTCCGCACCAACGAGCCGGAGCCCACCGTGACCTCATCACCCAGATAGCAGGGTCCCTTGATGATGGCCCGTTCATAAATTTGCGCTCCCTCGCCGATGAGGACCGGCCCTGTGATCACAGCGCTCTTGGCGATGAGAGCGCTGTCGGCGATCTGAGTTCTCACGATTTGCTCCGATATCAGCGCTCTGGCAAGCCCCAAAAGATCCCAGGGGTATTTCAGCGAGGGATTTTTCATTTGGCCGATGACCAGCCGTACATCTTGAGTGCGCATCAGCCTAGCCAGCGCGGCTTCGAAGGCATAGGAGCCTGGCTCGACTTGGCGATAGAGATCGAAAAAACTGTGAGCTAATAAATATATGCCTGCGACGCGGAGCTGGCTGGGGGCCTCGTCTCGACCTGGCTTTTCGACCAAATCCAGCGCCCGGTCGCCCTCGAGCTTGAGCATGCCATATTTGTCGGGTTGTTCAGTCTTGAGGGCGGCCAGCACGGCGACTGCACCGGTCTGGCTAGCTTTTTGGATCATGGGCTCCAGCCAGCGATCTACCGTGATTTGTTGGGGGTTGAGCACGATGAAGCGCTCGCCCAGGTGCGCCTTGGCTTGCAGCAGGGCGTCGCCCATGCCGCTGGGTTTCTCTTGAGTGACATAGGACAGGTCCAGCTCGATTTTGGCCGCCGGCTCTTCAGCTAGAACGCGCTCAATCGGGCGCTCCGCCGACTGGACGATGATCGCTTGCCGGATGCCGGCGCGGGCCAGCGCTTGGAGTGTCCAGACGATCAGCGGTCGGCCCAGCAGCCGAATCAGGGCTTTGTGGCTGCCTTCACAAAGTGGCCAGCAGCGTGAGGACTCCCCGGCGGCCAGGATGACGGCTTGATGAACGCCTCTCAAAGACATGATTGCATCATAGCGGGCGGGGCGTGAACCGGCAATCTGATGCCGCAGCGTAGCAACGCTTAGGCCGGGCCCACGTTTGACAGCTTGGCGCCTACTGCACTATTATGGGACCTAAGCGATGAGCATCTCAACTGTAGATACCGGCAGACAAGCGGAGGACCGGGCAGCTGATTATTTGCGGCTGCGAGGTTACCAGATCGTTTGCCGTAACTATCGCTGGCGCGGCGGGGAGATAGATCTGATCGCCCGGGAAGGTGATTGTCTAGTCTTCGTCGAGGTCAAGGCTCGCCGGGGCCGGGGTTATGGCCTGCCGGAGGAGGCGGTCACACCCCACAAACAGCACAAGTTGGTGCGCACCGCCCGGCGCTACCTGACGGAGCATCCTACCGCCCTGGCCCTGCGTTTCGATGTGGTGGCGCTCTCCGGAGGTGAGGCTCGCTTGCACAAGAACGCCTTCTCGGCAGGCGAATAAGCCATGTTCGCCAAAGCGCTCTCAGGTGCCGTAGTGGGAATCGAAGCCTCGCTCATCGAGGTCCAATGCGACATCGCTCCGGGGTTGCCTGCCTTTACCATCGTAGGTCTGCCGGAAAAAGAGGTGCAAGAGAGCCGGGAGCGCATCCGCTCCGCCATCAAGAACAGCGGCTTCGACTTTCCCGCCCGCCGGATCACCGCCAACTTGGCTCCGGCCGACCTGCGCAAGGAGGGTGTAGGGCTGGATCTGCCCCTAGCACTGAGCATCCTGCAGGCCGCCGGTCAGATCGAAGGTGATCGTCTACAACGCTACTTGATGCTAGGCGAGCTCTCGCTGGACGGGGAGTTGCGCCCGGTCAAGGGTGTCTTGCCCATCGCCCTGGGGGCCCAGGCCGCCGGAGTGGCCGGTCTGGTGGTGCCGGAGGGCAATGCCCAAGAGGCCTCGATTGTCAGCGATCTCAAGGTCTATCCGGTCAAGACGCTGGCCGAAGCGATCGGGCTGGCCAGCGGCCAGTCGCAGCCGCAGCCCTTTGTCTGGGACCATCAGCGTTACTTCCAGCGCTCCCAACGCTACGAACTGGACCTGGGCGAGATACGCGGCCAGGAGCAGGCCAAGCGCGCTCTGGAGGTTGCAGCCGCCGGGGGACATAATCTGCTGCTCAGCGGGCCACCGGGATCGGGCAAAAGCATGTTGGCCAAACGGCTGCCCACTATACTCCCTCCCTTGACCTTTAGAGAAGCGATCGAAGTGACCAAGATTTACAGTATTATGGGGCTGCTCTCCCGCGAGCAGCCCATCGTGACCGAGCGACAATTCCGCTCACCTCATCATACTATCTCCTATGCCGGCATGGTCGGCGGTGGCCACGGGACACCTCGTCCGGGCGAAATCAGCTTGGCCCATCATGGGGTGCTCTTCCTCGACGAGCTGCCGGAGTTCGAGCGCTCGGTGCTGGAGACGCTGCGCCAGCCCTTGGAGGATCATCAGATTACCATCTCGCGGGCCTCCATGGCAGTCACCTTTCCGGCCAATTTCACCCTGGTGGCGGCGATGAACCCCTGCCCCTGCGGCCATCTGGGTGATCCGGCGGTCCGCTGCCGCTGCTCACCGGTGGAGATCCGTCGCTATCGCAAGCGGATTTCCGGGCCGTTTTTGGATAGAATAGACCTGTTCGTCGAGGTGCCGAGGCTCAGCAAGGAGGAGTTGATGGGTAAACCGACCGGAGAGTCCTCAGAGACGGTGCGAGAGCGGGTGGCCAGGGCGCGCCGCTTCCAACAGGAGCGGTTTGCCGAGCGGCCGATCTTCAGCAATGCCCAGATGGGCATACGCGAGTTGCGCCGCTTCGCCGCGCTGAGCCAGGAGGGTCAAGATCTGCTGGCTCAGGCCATTGACCGCCTCTCGCTCAGCGCTCGCGCCTACGGGCGGGTGCTCAAGGTGGCGCGCACCATCACCGACCTGGCCGGCTCACAGCTAATTGAGGCCGCCCACGTCGCCGAAGCGCTGCAATATCGTAATTCGGAGGAGAATCTCATTGGAGGAGGGATATGGACTTGAAAAAGCTACGTTTATCTGTCTTATTGATGTTGGCGTTGGCCCTGCTGCTCCCGGCAGTCGTCGGCTGGGCGCAGTCGCCGCCAGGGGGAACGGCCAATGCGCAGGCCAATCTCAAAGTGGTCAAGATCATCATCGAGGGTAATCGGCATGTGTCCAGCCACAAGATCAAGGCCGCACTGCCCTTCAAGGTCGGAGACCAGATCTCGGAAGAGCAGTTGAACCAGGGCGCCCGGGCGATTATGGCCCTGGGTCTCTTTCAGGATGTCACGCCGGACTATCGGCATCTGCCCGGTGGGGTGGCCGTCAGTTATACTGTAGAAGAGAGTCCGGTCATCAAGAAGATCATCGTCAAGGGCAACGTCAACTATGCCTCGGATATACATCTGTTTGGCCAGCTGGATCTGCCCACTCCTTTTACCGATTATTTGGTGAGCTCCAAACGGGTGCTGGAGCTGCTCAAAGAGAAGGAGATCAAGCCAGGTCGGGTGCTCAACCGCCAGACGCTGCGCCAGGTGCTGGGCCTCAATGCCGGTCTGGGAGGCCCCTGTCCGGCCGCCCCGCCCGCCGGCAGCCTCTGCAAGGAATATCGCAACAAGGGTTACTTCCTCATCAGCGTGGCCGGCGACGTCGAAGACGGCTCCACTCTGGTCATCCAGATCATCGAATGGCAGCTAGAAGGCTTGCAAATAAACGGCTTGCAGACCGTGCCGGAGTCGGTGGTGCATCAAGCGCTCTCTGGCTTGCGGATCGGCCGGCCAATAAAGTTAAAAGCCCTGCAACAGGGACTGCAAAAGCTGAGCAGCTCGATCTATTTCGACCCGATCAATCAGCAAGACGTCAGCTTTGCACCCGGCAGTCAGCCGGGCAAGGTCAAACTGGTGCTCGAGGTGCATGAGCGCCGGTTGCTCAAGAAGCCGATCAGCCTCCACAAAATCGTCTTGAGCGGTAATACCCTCTATCCGGCGAGCAGCTTGCTCTCTCAAGTCAAGCTGCCCGATCATCCGGTCAATAATTACGAGTTGCTCAAAATTCTGCAACCCATCTATCGGCGCTATCATCATGATGGCTATATCCTGATGAAGTTCGCCGGCCAAGAATTGCAGGGCGACACGCTGCGGCTGCAGATATCAGAAGGTGTCATCGGCACGGTGAAGATCCTCCAAGATGGAGTGTTGACCAGCCTGATCACCTCGCAGGGCGTCGAGCAGGTCCAGTCTGGCTCAAGGCGCGCTCCAGGGACGCCGGCACCCCAGAGCAGAGGGTTGCTGGGTAGCTTGCTCGGCTCGTTGGGCCTGGCACCGGTCCAGTCCGGCTCGGCGCGCGTCGGCCGCTCCGCAGGATTACTGGGGATGCTGGGCTTGACCAAGGCCCTCCACACTAGGCCCCAGGTCATCATCAGGGAGCTGCGGCTAGGGCCGGGAGACATCGTCAATCGCTACCGCCTGAGCGACAGCTATCGCAATTTGGTGGCGCTCGGTTACTTCAAGACGGTCAACTTCAACTTCGAGACGCCTACCAAAGGGCAACCGGGGCAAGTGAATCTCTTGGTAGAGATCAGCGAGCAGGACAAGCTGGGCAATCTCAATGGCAGCTTGACTTTTAATAAAGACGGCCTCACCGGCAAGCTCGAAGTGGCCCTGAAGAACCTGGCCGGCAGCGGCCAGGATCTGGCGCTCTCTTTTGACCGCGGGCTGCTGGGCAAGGGCATTACCAACTGGAGCCTGAAGTACGATTCTCACTCTTTCTTTCAGGATTTCGACCTGGTTCAGGTCAAGCTCTACGATAAGCATAGCCGTGAAACGAGCCCCAGCCCACATCTGCTCAGTCGGGTGGGCGGCGAGCTCTCGCTGGGCTATCCCATGGGCAACGGGGTAGGATTGGTGCTGGGCTTGAGACATGAGAACTTCACCAAGGAGTTCGAGACGCAGCCGACCCAGCGAGGGGTCACAGACACCGCCTCATTGGAAGTCAACCATGACACGCGCAACAACCCGGCCTTCCCCACCCAGGGCGGCCTGCAGCAATTGAAGGTCGAGCAGGCGGGCGGCTTCACGGTGGGACCGCGCTTCAGCAAATTCCAGGCGACCCTGTTGCAGTTCGTGCCCACCTGGCCTAACCAGACGGTGGCCCTGCGACTCTATGGCGGCTGGGGCATCTCGTTGCCCTCCCAGGAGCGTTTCTCGCTGGGTGGCTCGACCACCTTGCGCGGCTTCAAGCCGGTCAGCAGCGCCACTGTGGCCCTGCTCAACCTGGAGTATCGCTTTGCCTTCCAGGACGCCGTCTCGTTGGCGCTGTTTACCGACCTGGGCAGCACGACACCCTGGAAGCTGCAAGAGCTCAAGAAGTCATTTGGACTGGAAATGCGGATCACCGTTCCCTATTTGGGCCTGATGCGCGCCGGCTTGGTCTGGCAGATCAAGGAGCCGTTCGACTGGCGACCCCGGTTCGAATTCGGCATGGGGCAAATGTTTTGAGCGAGCAAGAGGAGGCAGCCAAGCTGAACGGGAGCCAGCTGTTGGCCTTGGTCACTTTGGTGCTGCTCATCCTGGCCGCTTTTTTGGGGGCGGCCTTTCTCTATCGCCAGCAGGGGCAGCTGGAGAGTTTGAGCCGGCAACTGACCCAGCTCAAGCTCCAACTGGCCCAGAGCGGCAACCCGGCTCAAGCGGCACCCAGCAATCTGAAGCACCTGGCCTACGTCAACACCGCCAAGGTCGCCGCCGGCTACCTCAAAATGGACCAGCAGCTGCAGTCGGAAGTGGAAGCCAAGAAGGCCAAGCTCAGCAAAGAGCTTGGCCAGTTCAAACAACAGCTAAAAGAGCAGACGATCACTCAAGATGAGTTTAATGTGAAAATACTAGGCATTCAGGAGAAGCTCACCAAGATCAAGCAAGAAGCCTTGGCCCGTGTCTCGAACAAGATCAATGCGGTGATCACCCAAATCGGACGCGAAGGAGGCTGGGACCTGATCACCGGCGAGGCGAATGTGGTGCTCTACTCCCGCACCGGTCTGATGCAAGACCTTACCGACGAGGTGCTGGCACGGCTGCAAGCTCAACTGCCGCCGGGGCCCTAAGTACAGAATACAAAGGGGGAATATACTTTGAAGCAGTCAACATTGGTGATAGTGACGGTAGTCATAGTGCTGGTCGCCGTGGCGGTCGGCTTTTTTGGGGGGCAGGCTTTCAACTCGCCCTCCGGGCCTTCCGCTCAAGACCTGGCCGCACTGGGGACTCAGGTGAACCAGCTTCAGCAACAGGTAAAGGCGCTCTCCGAGCAGCTCTCCACTGCCAAGCAGAGCACCAGCGCTCCCGGTGCTTTTCGAGTTGCCTATGTCGACATGTTCAAGGTGCTCAGCAAGTACAAGGGCACCCAGGAGCCGCTGGCCAAATTTCAGCAGCTGGAGAAAGACACCAAGCAAAAGCTGCAAGACCTGGCCAAACAGTTTCAGGCGGGCCAGCTGACCAAGTCGGAGTACGATCAAAAGGTCAATGAGCTCAAGATCAAGCTGAATCAGGCCAACTTGCAGCTCTCGGCGCCCATCCAGCAGAAGATCATTGCCGTGGTCAAAGAGCTGGGTAAAAAGCTCGGCTATGCGCTGATCATAGACAACGAGGCCTCCCAGGCTCAGGCGAGCGTGCTCTACAACAAGAAGGGTCTGGCCGACGATATTACCGATCAGGTGATCGCCCAGATCAACGCGGGCCAGCCAGCCGGCAATTCGGGCAAATAGCTGCGATGAGCACCGACAGCTCACTAGGCATCCGCCAGATAGAAGCCCGACTGCCGATTCGCTCGCCCTTCTTGATGGTCGACCGGGTGCTGGAATCCTCGGAGCGCCAGATTGTGACGCTGAAGAACGTCACCGTCAACGAGTGGTTCTTCGCCGGCCATTTCCCCGGCGATCCGCTGATGCCGGGTAGTTTGATTCTAGAGGGCATGGCCCAGAGCGCCGGCCTGCTGGCCCAAGGGCTCGCTCAGCCTGAGCAGCGGGCACTGGGCTACCTGGTGGGGGTCGAAGCCGCTCGTTTCCGGCGCAGGGTCGTACCTGGCGATCAACTGATCTATCGGGCCGAGCTGCTGCGCCGACGCGGGGAGCTCTTTCGCGTCGGGGTGGAAGCGCGGGTGGCCGAAGAGCTGGTGGCCCAGGCGACGCTCTCCTTGATGCTCTCTATCACTGACGGGGAGGAGGCTCATGAGCGAGGGCGCTAGTGCCGCGGCGCGTATGCAATGGGTAGAATGTGTACCCAACATCAGCGAGGGGCGGCGGGAGGAGATCATCGCCCAGATCGTCGCCCCGTTGCGCGAGAGTCCAGGCGTAGCGCTCTTGGATGTAGACTCCGACGCCGATCACAACCGCACGGTCATCTCTTTTGTGGGCGCGCCCCGGCCGGTGGAGCGGGCGGTCTTGGCCCTTTGCCGGCGGGCAGTCGAGCTGATAGATCTCAGAGAGCATCAAGGGGAGCATCCGCGCATGGGCGCGGTGGATGTCATCCCCTTCGTGCCCATCAAGGGGGTGGAGCTGGAAGAGTGCGTGGCGCTCTCCCGGCGGGTGGGCCAGGAGATCTGGGAGCGCTTGCGGGTGCCGGTCTATCTCTATGAGGAGTCGGCCACCCGCCCGGAGAGGCAGAACTTGGCCCAGATCCGCCGGGGCCAGTTCGAGGGATTTTTCGCCAAGATAAAAGAGCCGGACTGGGCACCTGACTTCGGTGAGCGCGTCGTGCATCCCAGCGCCGGGGTGGTGGCTATGGGAGCGCGCCAACCACTGATTGCCTACAACGTCAATCTGGGCACCGACCGGCTGGAGATAGCGCAAAAAATCGCCCGCGCGGTGCGCCATTCCGGCGGCGGCCTGCGTTATGTCAAGGCGCTGGGTTTTGCCCTGAGGGAACGGGGAATCGTCCAGGTGTCCATGAACATGACCCAGTACCAGAAAACCCCATTGCACCGAGCTTTCGTGTTAATTCAACGAGAAGCCCAGCGCTACGGCGTGCCGGTGCTCGGCTCCGAGATCGTGGGGCTGGTGCCCCAGGCGGCGCTGGATCAGGCCGCCGAATATTTTCTGCAACTGGAGAATTTCCGGCGCGAGATGGTATTGGAAGAGCGGGTTGCGCGCGCTTGGGCCGAACAGGGGGCTGCCGATGGAAGCGAGCCGGCAGCGCCGGGGTGAAGCGCTCTGGTGCATAGAACACTTCGATCTCTTTGAGCATCTGTCGCCGCTGCAGCGGATCAAGCTGCTGCGGCTGGTCAAGCTGGTCCAGTATCGCCGCGGGGAAACTATCTATCTCCCCGGCGATAAGGGCGATACCGTCTATTTTCTCCGCAAGGGACGGGTCAAGCTGGCCTATCTCGACCAGAGCGGCAAGCGTCTCACTCTGATGATCCGCCAACACGGCGAGCTCTTCGGCGAGACGGCCCTGATCGGTGAAGAGGAGCGACGGCTGATCGCCGAGGCGCTGGAAAATGCGGAGATGTGCACCATCTCCAAGTACGACCTGCTCAAATTCGCCGAGGGCGATCTCAAACTATCGCTGCGCATCAGCAAACTGGCCGGTCGGCGGCTGCTCGAGATCGAGAATCGCCTGGAAGACCTGCTCTTCAAGGATGTGCCCACCCGATTGGCGCGGCTGCTCTGCAAGTTGGCCGCTCAGTATGGCACTCCTGATGATGGAGTCATCGAGATCCGGCTACGCATCACCCATCAGGACCTGGCCGATCTGATCGGCTCCACCCGTGAGACGACCTCGGCCACACTGGGCGGCTTCGAAAGGAGCGGCTTGATCGAAAAGGGCCGCAGCAAGATCCTGATCAAAGACCTGGAAGCGCTGCGCGCCAAAGCCGGGCTTTAGCCCAGCTCTCTAGCCCAGCCGCTCTTGCAGCACCTGGGCCAGGGTGGTGGGGCGCAGCTCTTGGAGCTCGTAGCGCACCCTGGTGCTGGGAACCTTGAACTCGATCAGCCGACCTAGGTCAATGGGGGTGGCGATCACCACCGCTTCGGCGCCGGAGCGCTCGATAGTCTCGGCCAGGTCGCTGATCTGTTTCTCCCCGTAGCCCATCGCCGGCAGCAGCGCGGGTATGTCGGGGTATTTCTCGAAGGTCTGAGCCAAGGAACCGACCAGGAATGGCCGAGGGTCTATCAGCTCACGCGCTCCCTCCTGGCGGGCGGCCAGCACGCCGGCCCCGTAGCTCATGCCCCCGTGGGTGACTGTGGGGCCGTCCTCGATGACCAGCACCCGCTTATCCCGGATGACTCCAGGATCATCCACTGTGATCGGCGAAGCGGCCTCGATGATCAGCGCGCCGGGATTGTGCTGCTGCACGTGGGTGCGCACCAGCTCTACGTCGTCCGGTTTGGCGGTATTTACCTTGTTGATGACCACCACGTCGGCCATCCTGAGGTTGACGTAGCCAGGATAGTAGCTCAGCTCATGGCCGGCGCGATGAGGATCGGTGACCACGATGGAAATATCCGGCTTATAGAACGAGAAATCGTTGTTACCGCCATCCCAAAGGATCACCTGAGCCTCCTGCTCGGCCTCTTTCAAGATGCGTCCGTAATCCACGCCGGCGTAGACCACGTTGCCGCGGTCCAGATGGGGCTCATACTCCTCGCGCTCCTCAATGGTGCAGTGATATCTATCCAAATCGTCATAACTGGCGAAGCGCTGACAGGCTTGAGCGGCCAGGTCGCCGTAGGGCATGGGGTGGCGGATGACCACCGTCCGCTTGCCCATCTCTTTTAGCGCTTGGGCCACACGGCGGGTCGTCTGGCTCTTGCCACAGCCGGTGCGCACCGCAGTCACCGATACGATCGGTCGGCTGGACTTGAGCATGGTCGCAGCGGGCCCCAGCAGCAGGAAGTCGGCCCCGGTGGCCAAGACGGTCGAGGCGCGCTCCATCACGTACTGGTGCGAGACGTCGCTGTAGGCGAAGACCACTTGCTCAATCTTTTCTCGCTGGATGAGATCAAGCAGTGCATCTTCCGGCAGGATGGGAATGCCTTGGGGATAGCGCTCGCCGGCCAGTGCGGCCGGATACTTGCGCCCGGCGATATCGGGGATCTGGGTGGCGGTAAAGGCGATCACTTCGTACTGGGAATTGTGACGAAAGTGGACGTTGAAGTTGTGGAAATCGCGCCCGGCGGCGCCCATGATTACCACTCGTGTCATAAAATTATCACTCCTATGATTGTGGCTCTAGCATAGCAAGCACTGGATAGTTAGGCAAGTGCCGATCAGGCCGATCCAGTCTACTGCCAACTCCGGGGCGACCTTGCAGTCGGCCGGCCGCCTTTGCTAAGCTGAGCCGATGATCAGGCCAGCAGAGCTTCAGCATAAATTGAAGTTATTGCCCTCCGAACCAGGCGTCTATTTGATGAAGAACGCACCAGGGCAGGTCATCTACGTGGGCAAGGCTGTTTGCCTGAAAAATCGGGTGCGCTCCTACTTTCAAGTTGCCAGCCGGCGCGCGCCCAAGCTGGCCGCCCTGGGCCGGGAGATCGCCGACTTCGAGTATATCGTCACCGGCTCCGAGGCGGAAGCACTCATCGTAGAGGACACGCTGATCAAGCGATATCAGCCGCGCTACAATGTGCGCCTCAAGGACGATAAGCGTTATCCCTACCTGAAGCTGACCGCCGAGCCCTTCCCACGGCTGGTGCTCACCCGCCGCCTGGAGGTGGACGCGCGGCAGGGCGCACGCTACTTCGGGCCTTATACCGGTGCTCAGCTCATCCGCCAGGCGCAGCGGATGATCCAGCAGATTTTCCGCATTCGCACCTGCAAGCTGTCCCTGGTTGAAGGCCGGAAAGCCCGACGGCGGCCCTGCCTCGATCATTATCTCGGCCTCTGCGACGCGCCCTGCGTGGGCCGCATCTCCGCCGAGGAGTACCGGGAACTAACCGCGGGCGCCGCGCTCTTCCTCAATGACCGGCAAGCTCAGCTCATCCAGAGCTTGCAGCGAGGGATGGAGCAGGCCGCGCGGCGTTTGGAGTTCGAGCGGGCCGCCCGGCTGCGCGATCGGTTGCGGGCGCTCCGGCAGTTGCTAGATTCACAGAAGGCAGTTGAGGCTCGGCCAGCGGATCAGGATGTCATCGGTCTGGCCAGAGCGGCGAACGGGGCGCTGGCCTGCGCCCAGGTCTTCTTCATTCGGCGGGGCAAGCTGATCGGGCGGGAGAACTTCCTGCTCGACACCGGTGCAGCAGAGGATGAAGCGGAGGTCCTGACAGCTTTTGTCAAGCAGTACTATGCCCAAGCGTCGGCCTTGCCGCCGCAGATACTGCTCCCCGGTGAGATCGAAGACCGTCAGGCGATCGCCCGCTGGCTCAGTGAACGGGCCGGCCGGGCGGTGGGGCTCAAGCTGCCTCAGCGAGGTCCGAAACGACAGCTCTTGGCCGTGGCTATGCGCAACGCCGAGTTGGCACTGCGCGAGCAGCTGACCGAGCGACCGGACCCGCTAAGCGAGCTGCAGCGTTGCTTGCAGTTGGAGCGCCGGCCAGCCCTCATTGAGGGCTTCGATATCTCCAATATCCAGGGCAGCGAGGCTGTTGCCTCCATGGTCGTTTTCCAGGAAGGCAGGCCCGAGAAATCGGCCTATCGGCGCTTTAGGATCAAGCAGGTCCAAGGGGCGGACGATTTCGCCATGATCGCCGAGGCGCTGCGCCGCCGCTTGGAGCACGGCCTGCGCGAGCGCAGCACCTCAGTCTACGACGAACGAGCGAAGTTCGCGGTCTTTCCGGACCTGATCCTGATTGACGGCGGCAAGGGGCAACTGAGCGCCGCCCGCCGGGTGATGAGCGAGCTGGGACTCGAAAAAATCCCGACGATCGCTTTGGCCAAGGAGCTCGAGCAGATTTTCATCGAGCATAGGGCGGCTCCCATGGTCCTGCCGCGCAGCTCTCTGGCCTTGCAGCTCTTGCAGCGGGTGCGTGACGAGTCCCATCGCTTCGCGCTAGCTTATCACCGCAAGCTGCGAGCCAAGCGCACGCTCCGCTCCGCCTTGGACGAGATCCCTGGCCTCGGTCCTCAGCGCAAGAAGCTTTTAATCCGCCATTTCGGCTCGGTCCGGCGGATTAGCCGGGCTAGCCTGGCGGAGTTGCAGTCTGTCCCCGGCCTGCCGCGTGTATTATGTGGGCGGCTATTCGAGGCGCTCAAGCGGTCCTGCTAGCTCATGCTTGATCCTTATAGGGGTTATGTCCCAGCAGCCAGTGATAGGTGATCAACTGTCCCAGGTGATAGTACTCATGGCGCGCGACCCAACGGACTAATTCCTCCGGCTCGACCGTCGCTCCCTTGAAGTATTGCTGCCAGCTCTCGGGCAGCGAGACAGGTTTGGTCAGTTGCCCATCCGCCGCCGACTGGAGGAAGGTTGTGGTCTCGGCACGGATGCGATCGAGGTCGCTAAGGATGGCACCGGCGTCTTCGCCGCTCCAACTGACGGCCTTCTCCCATTCGAGCTCAGGATCACCAGCAGCTATCGCCATACAGACCTTCTCCATCGTCCCAATCTCCTGCAGCAGGGCTTTGGCTGACTTCATATCGGGGCGGGGATGCCAATCGAACTCCTCGGGTTTGAGCTGGCGCACTTCAGCGGCCAGCTCCTGACGAATATCCTCCAACTCCCACAGCAATCGCTGGGAAAGTTTTGCCATGATTAACGCCTCCTGGGTGTTGATGGTCTAATGTTCTACCCTCCAAATCCAAGCCAACATGGCCTATGGTTCAAGCCTTTGCCGTCTTGGCCCTCTCGCGCTTCGCTCCCTTGCTTTTGGTCGCCGGCTCGGCGTTGTGCTCGGTCGGCGAGCGACCATTCGCCTCCGGCCTTGCCGGCTTGACCAGCCCGGCCCGCTCCCGGATAGCTTGCTCTATCTCGCCGGCCATCTCGGGCTGCTCGCTCAGGAAGTCGGCCGTTTTGACCATCCCTTGGCCCAGTTGGGTCTCCCCATAAGAGTACCAGGCGCCAGACTTCTTCACGATACCCAGCTCCTCGCCTAGGGTGATCAGCTCCCGCTGGCGCACGATCCCCCGACCATAAATAATGTCCAGTTTGGCCTCGCGGAAGGGCGGAGCCAATTTGTTTTTGACCACTTTGACCAGCGTCTGGTTGCCGATCTTGCTCTTGTCCGCCCCGACGCCCTCTTCGAGCCCCCCGATGCGGCGGATCTCCAGGCGGGCCGAAGCGTAGAATTTGAGCGCCAAGCCGCCGCTAGTGGTGGTAGACGGCCCCCAAGGGCCGGTGTTGATCTTGGAGCGGATCTGGTTGATAAAGACAACTGTGGTCTTGGATTGGCTGGTCACACCGGTCAGCTTGCGCATCGCCTGGCTCATCAGCCGCGCCTGCAACCCCACCTGCGCATCGCCCATCGCCCCGGCAATCTCGGCCTCCGGCACCAGCGCCGCCACCGAATCTATCACGATAATATCTATCGCCCCGCTGCGCACCAACTGCTCGGTGATCTCCAGCGCCTGCTCACCGGAGCTGGGCTGGGAGAGCAGGAGCTGGTCCAGATCAACGCCGATATTGCGCGCATAGGTAGGATCGAGGGCATGCTCGGCGTCGATGAATGCCGCCACGCCCCCAGTCTTCTGCGCCTCTGTGATCATGTGCAGCGCCAGAGTTGTCTTGCCCGAGGATTCGAGGCCGTAGACCTCGATGATCCGCCCACGGGGTATGCCGCCGATGCCCAGGGCGATGTCCAGGGCCAGCGAGCCGCTGGGGATCGTCTCGACATCCAGGTGGCCCTGCTCGCCCAACCACATGATCGAGCCTTCGCCGTAGCGCTTCTTGATCTGATCCAAGACACTGTCCAGCACCTTGGTTTTGCCGTTTGTGTGATTATTGCTCACTAAAACTCTCCTCTCCGAGTATTTTCGCGATCGTGCTTGATGATAAACTGCGTGGCTCGCTTGCCAGGCTCCGCCTGTCTCGTCGCCGAGTGCTATCGGACCTGCCTGATCACCCCGATGACCTTGCCCGCGATGCGCGCAGCGCGGGTGATGATCGGCTGATAGTCCGGATTGGCCGGCTCCAAGCGGACCTGGTCGCCGGCGCGCCCGTAGCGTTTGACCGTCCCTGAATCGCCGATGAGCGCCACCACAATATCGCCGATATCGGCCGTCGGTTGCTGGCGCACGATGAGGATATCACCGGGGAGGATGCCGGCTCCGGTCATGCTCTCGCCCTGAACCCGCAGGGCGAAAAGATCCTGATCGTGAGGGAAGAGTCCTGATAGTTTGAGCACCTCTTCGATATTTTCCTCGGCGAGTATCGGCTTTCCGGCCGCCACCTGGCCCACCAGCGGAATCCCCGCACGACGCCAAAAGAGCCGCTGCACGCGCTCGCCGACCGGCTCGATGCCCCGGGCGCTCCAGGCGCGTCTCTTGATGTAACCCTTCTTTTCCAGCGCCCGCAGGTGGCTCTGAACGCTGGCCGGAGAGCGGAAGCCGAAGCGAGCGGCGATCTCTCGTAAGGTGGGTGCCGAGCCGTGCCGTTCGATCGCCTCGACGATAAATTTTAGGATGTGTCGCTGCTTATCGGTCAGTCCATCCCTCATTGCTCGCCTCCTCCGGGCCTGTTTAAGATAGCATACAGAAGTATGGCTGTCAAATCGTCAGATACAAAACAGTGACCATCCTGGCGGAGGCGGAACCAGGATGGTCGTTCAACTCAACTGAGGGGTGACGATCAGTGCTCTGTCGTCGTGCCCTTGTTGGACTTGGGTAGTTGTTGCTTAGCTCATTAACCTCAGATGAAGGCGAAGGCCTTAGCCAAGGCCAGTAAGCCGGCCAAGAGGCCCACCGCTGCGATGGTCAAGTTAGCCGAGAAGCGAGCCTTGGTCTCTTCCAGATTGGTCTTGAGCGCTTTGACCTGCTTGGATAGGGCTTGCAGGTCAGTGGTGTTTGCCTTGTCCATCTGTAAGGAGGAGATCTGGCTGCCGTTTTGATCCACCCGATTGTTCAGGCCGGCCAGCGAGGTCTTCAGCCCATTGAGGCCCACATCGAACCCTTGGAGCTTGCCGGTCAAGCTTTGAATCTGGCCGGTCAAAGTATCATTGAGGTCGCTCATCTGCGACTGCAGAGCGTTGAATTGCACCATCAGCTTGCCCGCATTGGCCGAGGGTAGGCGCACGCCGCCCTCGACGCGGCTCAGCCGTTGCTCAAGTTCGTGCAGTTTGCCTCCCAGTTGCACCAGCTGGCGCACCTGGCCTTCGAGCACCTTGAGTCGGGCGCCTTGTCCCTGCACGGTGGTCTCCAGATCGAAGAGCCGTCCCTGGGTGGCTTTGATCTTGGCCCCGAAGCTGTCGGCCATGCCGGCCACCGTGCCCCGCAGGGAGATCAAGCCCGGCGCCAACTGTTTGTTGATCTTATCGCTAAGACCCTGGAGATCATGTACGGCGCTCTCGTTCTGCTTGAGCTCAAAGGAGATCTCTTTGACGACATCTTCCAGGGCTTGGCCCTGCTGAACCTGGAAGGAGAGGTCTTTGACGATGCCCTGCAGCGTATTCAGTTGGTCGGATAAGGCGCTGACCTGCTGCTGCAATGTTTGGTAGTTGTTGTCATTGGCGGCAAGCACGACTAGCGGGGTTAAGCTGGCCAGGGTAATCGCCAGCGTGAGAATGGCTGCTTTCTTCAGCATAAGTCTCTGCCTCCTAATATTCATAGTATGGAACTGACTCAAGGTAACGCCTGCCACCACTCCGGTGAAGGAGCTTTGGGGGATGGGTGCGGGAATTTGGTTACGGCCAGAGGTCACCTGCGTGACGCTGGCCGCTTGGCAAGGCAGGCTCGGCCCACTAGAATAGGGCCATGGCTGCAATCGTCAGCGATGATTTGGAGCAGTGGGCCAGGAAGGCTTGCGCAGGTTTAGATGTCTCGCTCGCCACCCGGCGGACCTATCTTGAGGCACTGAAAAGCTTTTTCGCCTGGCGACGCCGGATAACTTCACCGGCTGCAACAGAGCCGGGCATCGAGACCCAGGCGCTGCAGGCTTATAAGGCCTGGCTCCAGGCGGAGCGCTCCTCCAACACCGTCTCGACCTATCTGGTCGCCTTACGTCGCTGCTTCGCCGCGCTGGTAGCTCAAGGTCATCTACCGGCCAACCCGGTCGAGGCGATCAAAGGACCACGCCGGCCGCGAGGTCATCTGCGCAGCGACCTAAGTCGCCAGGAGCTGCGCGCCCTCTTGGGGGCGATCAAGCGGGACAGTCCACTGGGCCGGCGCGACTTCGCGATGATCAACCTGATGGTGCGCGGAGGGCTGCGGCTGGTCGAGGTGCAGCGGGCCAACGTGGACGACATCGAGGAGCAGCAGGGGCGTCGCATCCTACGCATCTGGGGCAAGGGACGCGCGACGCGCGACGAGTTCGTGGTGCTCACCGAGCCGACCGAGCAGGCCATCGCCGCTTACCTGGAGACGCGCGGCCCCCTGCCGGCCAGTGCTCCGCTCTTCGCCGGGCTAGGTGGCAGCAATTGGGGCCGGCGACTTAGCCGGCGCACCATCCGCCGGCGGGTGACCTATTATATGGAGCAAACCGGAGTCAAACGGCCGCGGGTTTCGGCCCATTCGTTGCGTCATAGCTTTGTAACCTTGGCCATCGAGGGCGGGGCCTCGATCTTGCAAGCCCAGACGGCCGCGCGCCATCGCTCGATTCAGACCACCCTGGTCTACTTCCACGAGCATGCGCGCCTCTCCGACCCGGTCGAGGACAAGATTCACATCTAAGCCATGCGCGTTTTCATCGTTCTGGGTCATACAGCGGCGCTGACACCCGATTTTACCCTGAACGACCTGCCAGGCAGCGCCGGGCGACTGGATATCCTCTGTCGCTGCGTGACCGCCGCCTTCTGCCTCTCGCACGGCATTCGCCGCCAGATCAACGTTTACTTGGTCCTGCAGGACCGGATCACCATCCGCCTGGACGGACGCTACTTGAGGCATCTCAACCCCGACGAGCGCAGCACCGGCGCGCTGTTGCAAAAGGCTCTGCAAAAAATACAGCAGGCAGCACCGGATCTGCCGGACGAACTGCGCAGCACCCCCGGCATCTTCGTCTCGCGGCGTGGCCTGGCCCAGCTCTTAGCCCAGCTGCGGCGGCAGGTCGAGCAGATCATCTGGCTCCATGAGGGCGGGCGCGATCTACGCTCGGCAGAGCTGGACCAATCCTCGGCCTTCGTGCTCTCCGATCATCGGGACTTTTCGCCTGAAGAAGAAACTTTGCTGGGCGAGTTTGCCCGGCTGAGCCTGGGCCCGCAAATCTTGCACGCCGATCACTGCATTACCGTCGTGCACAACGAGCTGGATCGGCGGGAACCGTAGGAGAAAAGGAGGAACTGCCATGGAACAACCCGGCAAGCCGGTCTGCCAGTCAAAAGTCGAGATGGTCCAGATCATTCGCCCCGAAGATGCCAATCCCTTGGGAATCGCCTTTGGAGGCAAGGTCGTCGAATGGATGGACATGGCCGCCGCCATCGCCGCCACGCGCCACGCCCGCAAGCCCAGTGTGACCGCCTCGATCGACAGCTTAAGCTTTCTCAGCCCGATCAAAATCGGCCAGTTTGTCATCATCCGCGCCGCGGTCAACTATACTGGGCAGACCTCGATGGAGGTCGGGGTGCGCATCGAATCGGAGGATCCCTTGAGTGGCGAGCGGCAGTTGACCACCCACGGCTATCTGACCTTTGTGGCCCTCGATGAGGGGGGCCGCCCGACCGCCGTCCCGGCAGTGATT
Organism: uncultured bacterium; assembly: GCA_913053845.1. Lineage (GTDB taxonomy): Bacteria > Bipolaricaulota > Bipolaricaulia > RBG-16-55-9 > DRJF01 > DRJF01. The sequence goes on from CAJXGD010000014.1 coordinate 43,073, forward strand.
CCTGAAACTGCCGAGGAGAAACGGCGTTACCAGGAGGCAAGACTCCGCCGCGAGGCCAAGCTCAGGCGACGTGAGGCGGATGAGGGATGAGCGGCCCGGGCGTTTCGGCACTGCTCCTGGCCGCCGGCGAATCCAAGCGCATGGGCCGGCTCAAGCCCCTGTTGCCCTTCGGCGACCTGACGGTCATCGAGACGATCCTGCGCACGCTGGGCCAATGCCCTCTAGCTGAAATCATCGTGGTGCTGGGCCATCGGGCTGGGGAGATCGAGCCGCTACTGAAAAACTATCCGGTGCAGATTGTGCATAATACCCGGTATCTGCGCGGGATGCTCTCCTCGATTCAGGCCGGTCTGAAAGCTGCCGCCGGCGACGCCCAGGCCTATCTAATCTGCCTGGGCGACCAACCCCGCTTGCAGATCCGGACGGTCCAGCTGCTGCTGGGCGCTTTCGCCGCTGAGCCGGGGGGCATCTATCTACCCTGCTATTTGGGTCAGGGCGGTCATCCCTTGCTGCTTGACACCCGCTATCGCGACGAGGTGCGCGCTCTGGACCCGGTGATCGGCCTGCGCCAGCTTTTGCGGCGCCATCCCGATCAGGTGCGGCATGTCGGGGTTGCGGCTCCTGAGGTGCTAGAGGACCTTGATACGCCAGAGGAGTACCGGCTCGCGCTGGGCCACTCGATCCGGTAAACTCCGGCCATCATCTGTCCGGCCGCGCTGAGGGAGGGAACGAGACCATGGCGTTTGTGATTACCCAGGCTTGCATCGGCACCAAAGCCAGTGAGTGCGAGAAGGTTTGCCCGGTGGACGCGATTCACCCTCGAGAGGACCAGCCCAGCTTCGAACAAACCGAGCAGCTCTACATTGACCCCAGCGTCTGCATCGATTGCGGGGCCTGCATGGCCGTCTGCCCGGTGCGAGCTATCTATCCCGATGAGGATCCCGTGTGGGCCATCCCTAAACCGTTCCGTTATTTCATCGAAAAGAATGCCGACTATTATCGGTTGGATCCGGAAGCCTTCACCCAGAAGTATCCCCCCGGCGTGACCCGCCGGAAGGTCGTCAAGGTCAAGGGCTCCTAGCAGGAGACCGTCGCCCATTCCAGCTAAGCCAAATTGGATTCCCAAACACGAGGTGATTTATTCTATGACCAAGCGAAGCTGGGTCCTGACGTTGGGAGCGATCGCGTTGCTGGCCATCGGCGCGCTGCTGCTCTGGCCGACGAGCGATCCCCTGGCCAACGTGCAGACGGTGGCCCTGCAACTGCCAGGTCAGCAGAACCAGCCAGCCACAGCGACAGGCTCAAAGCAGCCTCCCTTGGCGCGTGGACTGGAAGTGGCCTTGGGCGAGCGTCACATCCGCATCATCACCGACCCAAAGGCGGCCGATGCGCTGATCTCGATTGAGTTCGATCAGGCCAACATTCGTCTGGATAAAAACGGCATTCAGGCCACAGCGCGCTGCATTATCACTAAGAAGAACGGACAGCGCGGGGTACTCCTCTTGACTTTGACCGTGGATCAGCAGGGGATTCATGCCCGGCTGGTGCGTCCCAAGTCCTGGCAGTTCTGGCGCTAGGGGCTCAGCGAGAGGCCAGGGCGGACTCGATGGCCGACTTGAAGGTCGCGTAGGGCTGGGCGCCCACCAACGGGCGACCGTTGATGAAGAAGGTGGGAGTGCCGCGCACGCCCAGCCGGCTGCCGGCTTGCAGGTCCTGCTTAATGGACTGCGAATAACGTCTGTCGCTGAGGCAGGCGCCGAACTGGGCCAGCTTCAAACCCAATGCTTGCGCATATTGGCGGAAGCTCTGCCGGGCAGCCGCAGTTGAACCTCCGGCCCACTCGGGCTGATTGCGGAAGAGCATGTCGTGCATGGGCCAAAACTCCCCCTGCTCATCGGCACAGGCAGCGGCCTCGGCGGCCAGCTCGGCGTGGGGATGTATCTGGGTTAAGGGGAAATCACGGAAGACGAAGCGCACCACCCCGGTGTCAATGTAATCGGTCTTCAGGCGCTCAAAGCTCTCCTGTTCGAAGCGCCGACAGAAGGGACACTGAAAGTCCGCAAACTCGACGATGAGTACTGGGGCATCGGCCGCGCCTAGGCTAGGTTGCCCGGCGGTGCTGGGCTGAGTCAGCGTGGTGCCCTGAGTGCTCGCTCCGGCCGGGCGTTGCAGCGCCTGAGCCAATGATTGCAGCGTTTGGCTGAGTTGGGCGACCTGGCCTTGGAGCGCTCCCACTTGAGCGCGCGTCTCCCCCAGTTGAGTCGTCAGTTGGCCCACCTGCTGCTGTAAGCGGTGCAGTTGAGGTTGCTGGACGCGCGAGCTCAGATAATACTGATAACCGGAGAGGCCGGCACCGAAGAGGGCCAGCAAAAGGACTAAGGCGGCCGTGGGCCAGAGCCAAAGCGGCCGGGGCCCCTCAGCCTCGGGGGGCGTTTGTTCAACTGCAGACCGGTTGAGGGTTCCTTCTTCGGGGGATTCGTTTGGCGTTTGCATTACGCTTGATGCTAACATGATGGCTAACCGGCGTCAAGCCATTTGCCCTTGGAGGTTTGCTGGGCGCGCGCCGGCGGTGCTAGAATATGCGCTAGATATCACTTGAGCCAGGAAGGAGTCGGGTATGCCCTTCCCAACCGCAGAGCTGATCGTGACCGGTGGGCACATTTATACGCTCGCTGAGGGTAATCTAGGTCCGGTTGAGGCGCTGGCGGTCTATCGGGGCCATATCGTGGCCCTGGGCCGGGCCACAGAGGTTCGCCGCTTGGCCGGTCCCCAGACCCGGACAGTTGAGCTGCAAGGTCGGACGGTGCTGCCCGGCTTTATAGACGCCCACATGCACCTGACCAGCGCCGGACTGCGCCTGACCGGCTTCGTGCGTGATATCTCCTCGGCCGGCTCGCTGGCCCAGGCGCTGGAGCAGCTCAGAGAGGCAGTAAAAGCCCATCAGCCCGGCGAGTGGATCCGCGCTCGCGGCTGGGATGAGAGCCATTGGCCGGAAAAACGCTACCTGACCCGCGCCGAGCTGGATTGGGTCGCACCGCAGAACCCACTGATCGCCGTGCGGATAGACGGCCACCTGATGACGATCAACAGTCGAGCCCTGGCCCGGCTGACCATCCCCCGCCAGCGCCCCGAAGAGTTCGATGAGCCGGCCGGTCTGCTGCGCGAGCGGACTGCTTGGCTGGCCTATCAGCAGGTCAAACCCGATCTGGCCCAGACCGAGCAGGCCTTGGCCGCCGGCATCGGGCTGGCCCACTCGCTGGGAGTGACTTCGCTGCATGACGTTGTCAACCCCTTGCAGATCAAAGCTTATGAACAGTTGCGCCGGCGAGGGCTCTTGCAACTGCGGGTGCGCCTCAACCCCGAGATCGAGGTGCTGGAGCCGCTCGGCGAGCTGGGGTTCTCCAGCGGCTTCGGTTTCGAATACTTAACCTTAGGCGCGCTGAAGTTCTTCGCCGACGGCTCGATCGGTGCCCGCAACGCCGCGCTTTCCGTGCCCTACGCCGATGCGCCTCAGTCACTGGGCAAGCTCAATCGCCCTCAAGACGAACTGAACAGATTGGTCAAGCGCGCCCATGAGGCCGGCTTCCAGATCATGATCCACGTCATCGGCGACCGGGCGATCGAGGCGGCCCTGGGGGCGCTGGAGCGGGCAGACGTGGGGCCGGGTGACCGGGCGCGCCTGGAGCATTTCGAGCTACCCAGCCCGGAGCAGCTAGCGCGGGTCCGCCGGCTGGGGATCATCGCCTCAATGCAGCCCAACTTCCTGCGCTGGAGCGGCGCAGGGGGGCTTTATCAGGAGCGGCTGGGGGCCGAGCGCGATGAGCAGATTGATCCCCAGCGCGCGGTGCTGGAGTGTGGCATCCCCTTGGCCTTTGGCTCCGACGGGATGCCCTTCGGGCCGCTCTACGGTCTGCAACTGGCGCTGAACGCCCCCCATGAGCGGCAACGGCTCTCCTGGGAAGAAGCGCTGCGGGCCTACACCCTGGGCGGGGCCTATGCCGGCTACGCCGAGGAGGAGCTGGGCTCGCTGGAGGTGGACAAGTTGGCAGACTTCATCGTGCTCTCAGGCGACCCGGCCCAAGCTCCCGACCGCTTAACAGAGCTGGAGATAGAAGCAACCTACATTGGAGGTGAGCGGGTCTACCTGCGGGATGATTATCATGCTGCCGCTCATGCCATAACGCCGGAATGATTTGCCAGCCCGCTGGCTCTCAGCTTGAATAGCCCGCTCAGGGGATCAGCTTCTACGACCGGCGCAATGACCGGGCCAACCTGAAGATCGACAAATACCTAGCCATCTCAGAGCCAATCGCTGGGTCACCCTGGCTCCCGATTCCACGGTACGCACCGATGCCGCCGCCGCAGCCAAGAATCTCTCCGTCTACGTCGCTGGCGGCCGCTCGCTGCCCTCCGGCGATATCTCAAATAGCTTCAATAGCTTCGAGCGCTATGAGCTGTTCAATAATCGTTGGACGCGCCTGCCGCCCTTGCCCACGCCTAGAGCTGGCCTAGGACTGGCTGTAATGGGCAACATGATCTACGCCCTAGGCGGGTGGAACTGCGTCATTGCCGCCTGCGGCCAGGTGCTCGATCTCAACGAGGCCTACAACATCGCCGCCGGCCGCTGGGAGATTAAGAAAAACGGTAGTCCTAAACGGGTAAGGATGCATTGTAGTGCTGGATGAAATACCAGATCGCCCCGACATGGTTCTCCAGCTTTTTCGAGAAGGACAGCGTCTTCCTCACCAAACGAGACA
>CAJXGD010000015.1 GCA_913053845.1 uncultured bacterium
CCCACAGTTTACTCCAGCTTACCCCCTAGCTCAAACTTTGCAAACACGCCCTAGCACTCGACCCATCGTGGTAACCAGATAGCAAGCCTGGTGATCGCTCATAAATGTGTAGATTTCGACAGGCCGTTGCTTTTGCCAAGATGTCTTGCTCAAGGCGCAGTTGTCGGTTCTCACGCCATAGCTGCCTCAGCTCCTCTGTGCTCAACCCCTCGTCGCAGCGCCCCTCGTCACGGTCCGCTCGGTGGACCCGCTTGCGGATCGTCTCGTAGGTCGGCTCGAACTCTCGGGCCGGCTCAACCATCGATCTGCCCGTCCTGACCAGCTTAAGGATCTATCGCCGGAACTCTGGCGGGTATGGCGATCGTGTTCTCGGCATCATAGACCCCGCCTTCCTACGTCTTACCGTGTCTACGAAATTGGGTCGACTCCATGATGAGCCAATGGGGGGTAGTCATCTCCCACCAGAGTTTGTAACCATACCGATAGACATTCATCACCTTGCGCGTTCTAGCAAGCGTTCAGTAGTCTAGCGCGTCATTTGGTTTTTCCAAATCTCTGTTGCACCACTCTCATTAGGGTGCTTGATGCTCTATAATACCGGTGGTGATACCATGAAAAATTTCTATACCCAAGCGGTACACGCCGGCGAGCAGCCCGACCCCAGCAGTGGAGCTGCCGACCTGCCCATCTACCAGAGCAGCACCTTCACCCACCGCGACACCGAGGAGAGCGCCGCCGTCGTCCAGGCCTTGCAAGCGGGCGAGCGCAAGGGCTATCTGTACACCCGTTGGGGCAATCCCACCGTTCAGGCGCTGGAAGAGAAGCTGGCCGCCTTGGAAGGTGGGCAAGCTGCGCTGGCCTTCTCCTCCGGTATGGCAGCTATTGCAACTGTCCTGCTCAGTTTAGTCAAAAGCGGCGATAAAATAGTCGCCGCGCGCCAGCTCTACTCCGGAACTTCGCATTTGTTGACTGAGCGCTTGCCCGCCCTGGGCGTCGAGACGACCTTCGTGGCCTCCGATCGTATTGAAAACTTCGCTCAGGCCATCAGGCCGACGACCAAGCTGATCTACATCGAAACGCCCTCCAATCCTCTGTTGGAGATCACCGATATTCAGGCAATAGCCCGGCTGGCACAAGAGCACCAACTGGTATCTATTATTGACAATACTTTTGCCACACCCTTCAACCAACGTCCGCTGGAGTTGGGCATTGATCTAGTTGTCTATTCGACCACCAAGTATCTCTGCGGCCACGGTGACGCTATGGGCGGCGCGGTGATCGGTCGGCAGGAGTTCATCGATCGGGTCTTGACCGGTTTTCATCGTGATTTAGGCGGTGTGCTCAGTCCGTTCAACGCCTGGCTGACGGCGCGCGGGATGCGCACTCTGCCGCTGCGCCTGGAGCGGCACAACGCCAATGCCCTGACTTTGGCGCAGTTTCTGCAACAGCACTCTGGAGTCAGGCAAGTTTACTATCCTGGCTTGCCGAGCCATCCCGGCCATGAGCTGGCCCGGCGCCAGATGCCGGGCGGCTTCGGCGGCATGCTCAGCTTCGAGGTGCAAGGCGGCCTGGAGGCCGGCAAGCGGGCGCTCAATCGGGTGCAGCTTTGTACCCGCGCGGTCAGCCTGGGCGACGTCAAGACACTGATCACCCATCCGGCCTCGACGACCCATTACATCGTCCCGCCTGAAGCGCGCCGAGCCGCCGGCATATCCGACGGGCTGATTCGTTTGTCGGTGGGCATCGAGGACGTTCAGGACTTGATGGACGATCTCGCTCAAGCCTTGCGATGAGCCGGCTTTATCTCTTCAGCGGCGAGCCGACTCTGCGCCGACGGGCGATTCGGCAACTGATCGCGGGCTTACCTGAAGCGCCTCAGGTAACCCAGCTCGATGCCGAGGAGACCCGGCCGCGTGATCTGCTGCAAGCGCTGCAAACCGCACCGCTCTTCGCCGAACGGTCCATCATCTGGGTTAAGAACATCGAAAAGTTGAGCGAGCCTGAGCCGCTCACCCGGCGTCTGGCTCAGCCGCTGCCGCCCCTGGTCACGGTCATCTTCGAGGCGGAGAAGCTGGACAGACGGGGGCGCTTCTATAAGGCGTTGGCCCATCAGGGCCAGGTGCAGGACTTCCCGCCGGTCGAGCGCCGCGAGCTGCCAGGGCTGGTCAAGCAGATGCTGGCCGAGCAGGGGGTGCGGCTCAGCCCGGAGGGGTTTCGCTATCTATTGGAGGTGGTCTCGCCAGATCTGGGCCGTCTGGAGCGTGAGATCGCCAAGCTGGCCCTCTACAGCGAGGGGCGCTCGCTCAGCCTGGCAGAGCTCGAGGGCTTGCTCTTCGCCGATAAGGGCGGCAACGTGTTTCAATTCATCGATGCGCTGCTGGAGCGCCGACCGGAGGCGCTGGGCCGCTTACAAGCCCTCTTGGATGGCGGAGAGGATCCCAACAAGCTCTTCTTCCTGATCGTGGGACAGGTGCGGGCACTCCTGACCGTGAGCTCGTTGGCGGCGGCGGGACTGAGTGCTGAAGAGATCACCACGCGGACCAGGCAGTTCAGTTGGCTGATCCGCAAGCGCTTGCAGCAGGTTAAAAAACTCTCGCAGCAGAAATTGGTTAACTGGCTATTGCTACTACAATCTGAAGATGCGTGTCTCAAGCGCGGCGAGCGCGACCCGGCCGAGGCTTTGCTGGTCGTCGCGCTGGCAATCCTGCTGCCAGCTGTTTGCTAGCCAGGTATTTGCTCCCTGTCAGGTCTCCAGCCGTCCATTCACCCTGATAAAGCCTCGGAGGTTCACCTCTATCCCGGCGGCACTCAGGTTGAGCGTATCGCTGTTGGGCACCCACCCCGTTCTACCAGCAGGTGCGAACCGCAAAGCCTGTTGGCTGCTGCCGCTGAAGTCGGAGACGATCTCCCGCTTGCGGCGGTACACCTGGGCCAAGTCTACCAGCACCGGCCTCACCTACACTCATTGTACCCGCCCGCGCTTCTCCTGAGCAAAGAGCGCGCTCAAGCTGCGCAGTTCAAGTCTGGCGACGTGCCAAAGGCAGCATCTCGCGCTTCAACAAGCCTCCCCACCAGGCCAGTCCACCGTAGAATGCAGTCCCAAAGAGCACCGCCAGACCGACCTGTAAGAGCTCATAGCCCAGCCAGAGTACCAGCCAACTGTAGAAGAGATGGGTCAGCAGGCCCATCAGGCCGGCGATGAGGAGCATCTTAAGCAGCTCTGCCCCCAACACCGGTGTGAGCAACTTTGTGCGCAACCGGTGCTGCACAGCGAAGAACAGCAGTATCATGCTGATTAGACCCGCAATTGAGGTGGCCAGCGCCAGGCCGCGCAAGCCCAACGGCCCAATGAGCAGATAGTCAGAGAGCACGTTGACCCCCATGATGAGCACGCTGATCTGCACCGGGCGCGTCGTCTCTTGCAAGGCGTAGAAAGCGCGATTGATCACGTAGGAGATCCCATAGCCCAAGAGGCCAATGAGCAAGAACTGCAAGACGCTCCAGGTTCTCAGCGTATCGGCGGCTTGGAACTGTCCGTGCTGGAAGAGCAGTCGAATGATCGGGACGCCCAAGACATAAAGGCCGGCGATCGCCGGGAGCAGAATCAGCGCCGCGCTACGCAGACCTTGACGCAGGGTTTTGAGGAACTCTTCGTGCCGAGCGCGGGCCGCCTGATGTGCTAGCTGGGGCAAGATCGCCGTGGCAATCGAGAGGGCAAAGACACCTAGCGGCAATTGAAAAAGCCGGCTGGCATACTGCAAGGCCGCGATGCTGCCGGAGCTCAAGTGCGAGGCCAATTTGTTGTCTACCAAAAAGTTCACTTCAATTACGATTAAGCCCAATACTGCTGGCAGCATTAAGCGCACCAGTCGTCTTATTCCCTCATCGAAGGGATCGAAGACGAAGTGATAGCGTAGGTAAGGTCGCACAAAAGGCGCTTGAAATAACAGTTGACCAAGGCCGCCCAGCAGCGCTCCTACGGCCAGACCGTAGATCGGTCGCTGGAATTGGGCCGAGATCAGCAGCGCTCCGCTGATCACCCCCAGGTTGAAGAGCACCGGGGCGAAGGCCGGGACAAAAAAACGCCCATAGCTATTCTGTATCCCCATGGCGAGCGCGGCCAGCCCCACCAAAGCTATGAAGGGAAAGGTGATCCTGGTCAGGCTGATGGCCAAGCGCTGCTTGTCCACGGAAAAGCCGTCGGCCAAGAACGGGATATAGTGGGGTGCCAGCCAGATTCCCAGCCCCACGATCAAGGGGAAAGCGAATAGGGACAGCGTGAGCACGTTGGAGGCGAAACGGTCAGCCTTCTCACGGCTTTGGCTCAGATAGGTGCTGAAAACGGGGATGAAGGCATTGGCCAGCGCGCCCTCGGCGAAGAGGCTGCGCAGGAGGTGCGGCAGGGCGAAGGCGATGATGTAGGCGTCCAGATTGGAGCTGGTCCCAAAGACGTCGGCGATGGACACATCACGAAACAGGCCTGAGACCCGACTGATCGCCGTGGCCACGGCGATCAGTCCCACACTGCGCCAGAGGTTCCCCTTGCTGCTCAAAAGCCGCCGCTCGTGGCGCAGCATCTGCCCTAGGTCTAAAGTCTATCGGTCTTTAGCTGCAAGTCTTTCACTCCTACTCTTACTCTTCCGCTTTGGCTTCAGGTGCGGGCGCTTGCTGCTGCTCCGCTTCGTCGAGCACCTCAACTTGAATCTCGGCTGAGATATCCTTGTAGAGGCCTACCTTGACCGTGTGGAGGCCCAGTGCCTCGATGGGCTCGGCGAGCTGCACTTTGCCCTTCTCGATGTCGGCCCCGAATTGCTCGCTCAGTCGCGCGGTGATCTCCTCCAGGCGCACTGAGCTATAGAGCTTGCCCTCTTCATGCACCTTGCGATAGAAGGCCAGCCGTTGACCCTGCAACTGCTCTTGGAGCGCCTTAGCCTGCTCTTCACGATTGCGCAGCTCGATCAGGCGCGCCTCACGAACCTTGTGCAGGCCCTGCACATTGTGCGGTGTGGGGGGCACAGCTAGCCCCTGGGGCAAAAGATAGTTGCGTGCGTATCCGGGGGCGACGGAGACCACATCGCCCGGCTCGCCCAGTCGCTCGATCGGCCGGGTCAGCATCACTTCAGTCTTCCTCTTTTTCAAAAGCTATCCGTCCTCTCTTGGAAATCTAACCTTCGATCTGAATCGCGCATTATTCTAGCGAGCGGAGCGGGCCTCGTCAACGGCAGGCGTCGCCTCTCTCCCAAACTGAACTTGCAGGGGGTCAGGGGGTTAGGTTTGTCGTTTCGCCAGCAGTTTCAAAAGGCCTTTGACGACTTCCGGGTCCCACTGTACTCCGGCGCAACGCCTCAGTTCAGCTTGAGCCGCTTCTGGGCTACGCCCCCGACGGTAGGGACGATCGGTGGTGATGGCATCATAGGCGTCTACCACGGACAGGATACGCGCTTCGAGCAGAATTTCTTCCCCTCGTAGGCCAGCCGGATATCCGGAACCGTCCCAATGCTCATGATGCTCGGCGATGATATGCGCGGCCCGCTGCAGCGAGTGAATGCCTCGCACCAGTTCCGCCCCGATGCGCACATGGGTACTCATTTGGCGCCACTCTTCATCGCTAAGCTGGCCCGGTTTGTTCAAGATGGCATCGGGCACGCCCACCTTGCCCACATCGTGCAGCAAGGCCGCATAGCGCAACTGCTCCAGCCGTTCCTTTGATAGACCCAAATGCTTTCCCAGTGCCACGGCATAGTCGGCCAGGCGCTGACAGTGGCCGGAGGTGTAGCTATCCTTCTCATCAATGACCCGTGAGAGCATCGTAGCCGTCTGGATGGCCGTCTGTTCCAATTGACGGTGCAGCTGGCGCTCTCTGGTCTCGGAGTCCACCCGCTCGCTAATGTCTTGCATCGTGCCGATGATCACCCTGCGGCCGCGATATTCGGTGTCCGTGCTCCGCACCTCAACGTGAATCAGTTGACCGTCCTTGCGCCTGATATGATAGGAGTATTGGGCGCTGTGTGCCTGGCCGCGTAGCCGTCTTTGCACCTGCTCTTCGACCAAGGGGCGATCCTCAGGGAAGATTAGGTCCAGGTAATCCTTCTGTTGCAGCTCCACTTGGGAGTAGCCGGTGATCTCGGCCAGACGGCGATTAGCGTAGATAATTCTACGGTTATCCACGATATACACTCCCACTAGCGACTCTTCGACTAAGCTATGATATTTGTGCTCCGATTCACGTAGCTCTTTCTCCAGTCTCACCACCTGGCGTAGGTCGCGGGCGATGCTGAGTATATATTTCAATCGGCTATGCTCGTCATAGATGGGAGCCACCGAGAACTCCACCGGGATCTCAGTCCCGTTTTTATGCAGCATATATTTGCGATAGGGCTTAGGGGGGAGCTGTCCCCGTTGCATCTCTGACAACAGACGCTCAGAGTCGGCTAACTCCTCCGATACGATGAGCCGATGAACGTCTAAGCTGATTAGCTCCTCTCTACCATAGCCTAAAAGTCGGCAGGCCTGCGGATTGGCATCGAGGTTTTGTCCCTGCGAATCCAGCAGGAAGATGGCATCGGAGGCCGCTTCGAACAGGGTATGGTATCGTTGCTCCGAGCGGGCCAGTGCGTTGCGTTCTTGAGCCCGTCTGATGGCCAATTTGAGCTGGGGCAGCATGGAGCAAGCCAGGCGCAAGTCATCAGCTGTAAAAACATTCTCCTGGGTCTTGTTGTTGAGATTGAAGTAGCCGATGACTTGGTCATCCAGCTTGATCGGCACCGAGATATACGAGCGAGGTTGGCCGATCGAGCTCAGCTTTTTGGCCTCGGCGGCCGGCCAATATTCGTGCTGGAACTGGGCCAGATCATCGGTGATAATGACTGGCTCATCCTGATATTTGATCCGCTGGATGTGCCACTCCGGCTGAAAGGAAATCGCTTGCAAAGCCGCAAGATCCCAACCCACGGCGGCGACGAACTCCAAGAGACCGGTCTTCTCATTGAGCAGCAGAGCCACGCCACTGTCCGCATGAGGGACCAGGCTCAGGGTTTCTTCCAAAATGAGCCGAAGAATAGCTGCTAAGTCCGTCTCGGCGTTGAGCCGCTCCAGAAAGCGCTTGGTCGTGGATAGCTGTTCGGTGATTTGCTCCAGCTCGGTCACGTCCGAGCCCATGAAGACGTAGGCGTAGGGCGTGCCCCGTTCGTTCTTCAGCACGGAGGTGCTTACCAGGATGGTGTGGGTTTGGCCACGTTCATCGCGGCGCTGAGCCTTGAAGGGGTGCCAACTTTGCTCCCGCATCTGGGTCGCCAGCGGGGCCAGAGAGGGCAGCTTCTCCACCAAGGGTTGGCCCAGCAGTTGACCGGGTTGCAGCTTGGACCAGTGCAGGAGCCTCCGGTTGGCATAGATGACCCGGCCCTCTAGATCCACGGAGACAACCAGCTCGCTCAGGCTGTCGAGAAAGGCCGTTTGGAAACGAACCTGACGGGTCTTGTGGCTCAGGCGGCGCTGCATCTTGGAGCTGTACCTGATGTGCTTTTCCCGGTTGAGCTGACGATCGGCCTCGCGCAGCAGCGCCTCTCCGTCAGTATCCATGCCGGGCAGCCAAGTGACCTGACCCACGCTGAAGCTCAGCGGCAGACCCAACCCGCGCTGGCGCACCCACTGCTGTAAGGCTGCCTGCAGGCGCTCTGCGGCATGAATTGCGCTGCCGTTGGTCTCCATCAGCAGCAAGAGGAACTCATCTCCCCCGTAGCGAAAGGCCAGGTCCGACTCGCGCAGCGTATCGCGAATCAGCTGGCCGACCCCGCGCAAGACCTCATCACCCTGGAGATGGCCCAGCCGATCGTTGACCTGCTTGAAGCCGTCCAGGTCGAGCATCAGCAGGGTAAGCGGGTGCCCATAGCGCTGGGCCCGCTCCAGCTCTTGGGAAAGCAGCCGATCGAGGTGGTGGCGGTTGTGCAGTCCGGTCAGCGCATCATACAGGGCTAGCCTCTCCAGCTTTTCCACGTCCTGGCGGTGTTGTGCCTCCAGCACCTTGCGGTGGGCGATGTCGCGATAAATACCATATATGCCGATCTGGTCCTCACCCAGCTTGATGGGAAAACCCAGCACCTCCACCTGGATCAGGCTGCCGTCCCGGCGGCGACGCACCGTCTCTTTTTTGATGATCTGCCCCTGCGAGACCTGGTGGGAGAGCGCCAGCGCCTCCTGGTGTCGTTCGGAGGGCGCGATGAGCTCATCTAGCAGCCGCCCGCTGATCTCTGGAGCTGGGTAGCCGAACAGCTTGGCAAAGGCACGGTTGGCATCTACCACATGCCCTTGAGCGTCTTCCAGGACTATGGCATCCGGCGAGTACTCAAAGAGCTGGTGGAAATGGGCTCGCTGTAAGCTGAGCTCCTCTTCGGCCCGTTTCTTGGCGCTGATGTCGTAGCCGATGCCGATCAGCGTCTGATCCGGTCCGTGGGTGTCCTGCCAGAGAATCCAGTGCAAATCGCCGGCTTTATCGTAGATTTGGCGCTCATAGGGTAGGGGATCTACCCGACGCTCATCGCGGGCCGACTCAGTCAAGCCACGCTTTTCCCTGACGAACTCCTCCTGACTGGGGCGGGTTAGCTTCAGCCAGCCATCTCCCAACACTTCGTTCGGGGAATAGCCCAAAGCGCGCTCCACGGAAGGGCTGGCATAGATGATCTGACCCTCCCGGTTGGCGACCAGGATCAGCGTGTCGGTGGTGTAGATGATCTGCCTGACCAGTTGCAGTCTGTCTAATATTTTCTCGTCGCCCGCTGGGGTTTTATTCGCCTGCATGATATATTGATTATAAGGCAAGCTAATGCTTTGTCCAAGAGATAAGCGTTACCGTCTCGGCTCTGAGGAAGTGAAATCCCTGACTGCAACGCAACTAGCCGTTGATGAGCCAGGCCAACCTCTTGACAGACGGCCTGCTTTGTGCTATAGTACACTTATCCGAAAAGGCAAACTCTCTGAAAGGGGAGGACGCAAAGCTACGGGCCTAAGGACAAAAGGGAGGAGTCTAAGGCAGCCGGGTCGCCGAAGATGATGAGAGAAAACAGGATTTTTCCAAGGGAAAGGGAAGTAAGCCTGCTGTGTCAGCCAAAGAGATTTTGGCTTATCGGCAGGGGTAATCTCGCCATAATTAAGAACCCATCTGGCCTTATCCTAACCTCCTTTAAGGAAGAGCTTGGCCGCTGCCGGCGTGTCCTCCGATGGCCGGAAGCGCTATCAGCCGCCAGGGTTTTGCCCGCTCGCCCGAGCGGGATTTTTCCCCAGCGACTAGCAGGGTGCGGTGTAAACCGGGTCGGCCAGGCTCTTTCCTTAGCTTTTGGCTCAGGAGCACACTTGGGGCAGTGAGGGGAACCGAGGGGAATCTCTAGAGGAGTGCACCCTTTAGGGTGGAAGGGTGCCTCCTCTAGGAGATTCTAGCTCTTTGAGCTGCCTGGCAGCCAGCTCGCGACTGGCCCGGTAAGGCCCTCGCTCACCGCTCAGCACCTGGCGGGCCTGCTCTTCCAACAGGTGCTCCCCATGCTCGTCCCACAGACGGGCGCGCAGCACCCCCAGCACATTTTCTCGCAATAGTCGCCGCAGCCGCTCTTGGCGATGCGCCTCCCAGCCCTGCGACTCATCCAGATAACGCCGATGGTGCTCCAGGGCTTGATAGAGTTCCTCGAGCCCCATGCCCTCTATAGCGCTGGTCTTGAGGATCGGCGGCGTCCAGGCGAGCTGCGTATCTCCCAAGGCCAGTTGGAGAGAGCGCACCGCCAAATCGGCCTGGCCGCGGTCGCTCTTGTTGACCACAAAAATATCGGCGATCTCCATCAAGCCAGCCTTGAGCGCCTGGATGGCATCGCCCGACTGCGGGGTGAGCACCACCACTACAGTGTCCACCTCCTGTAGCACATCTATCTCCGCCTGACCCACGCCAATTGTCTCGAAGATCAGGGTGGGAAAACCGGCTGCTTCTAATAGGATCGCTGCTTCACCCGCCGCACGGGCCAGGCCGCCCAGGCTGCCGCGTGTGGCCAGGCTGCGGATGAAGACCCCCGCATCCTCGGCGATCTGGTGCATGCGCACCCGGTCACCCAAGAGAGCCCCACCGGAGAAGGGGCTGGTAGGGTCGGAGGCCAGCACCCCCACCCGCCGGTCCCCCCGGCGCAAAAACGGGACCAAGCGATCAACCAGGGTAGACTTGCCCGCTCCCGGCGGGCCGGTGATCCCCAAGCGATAGGCCTGACCCGTGCGGCTATAAACCCGATCGAGCAACTCCTGATAGCCGGGAGCCCGGTCCTCCACCTGGGTGATCAGCCTTGCCAGCGCGCGCTCATCGCCCTGCAGCAGACGTTCGATCAGCTTCATGGCCTTGGAGTAGGGGCGTATGGCCATACGCCCCTTACCGGGGCACGAAGTAGACATCGGTGGGCTTGAACTTGGAGTTGCGGCGGAAGCGCGCCCGGACAGGCATCCCCACCCAATCGAGCGACGGCGCCTGGGGATCAACCCCCAGCAGCCGTGTCAGGAAGAGCGTATTGACCCCCTCCCACTCGATCAGGGCCAGCACGAAGGGGCAGTCGGGCAGGAACTCTTCGCTGCCGAAGTAGCAGACGGTGAAGGTATGCACCTGACCTTCTTGGGGCAGCTCGAACCAGCGCGTGCGGGCGCCGCACTGCGTACAGTGCCCCTTGGGCGTGCCATAGCGATAGCCGCACTGGGGGCATTCCGTGCCCAGCAGCTTGCCGTTGGCCAGCCCGGCGAAGAAGGGCGAATCCTGACCGAAGGTATGCAGATAGTCCACGGCGTAATGCTGCTTGATGATGATGGGTGCCAGCTCGTTCAGTCCGGCAAGATCAGCGGGCAGCGGGACGTTGAACAGCACCGAGCCGTCCAGTGTCTCCGGCAGCTTTTTAATCATGGCAATCACTTCACTTTCTTTCTAAGATAGATACAGTGACGTAGGTACCGGTGCCGGCATGGCTGTGGATGGCCCCGCGCTTGGCTTGCGTGATCTGCACCGTGCCATCGCCTCCGTAGTGCTTCTTGATCGTCCCCTGCAGTTGCCAGAGCGCGAAGACGGCCTGCATCAGCCCGGTGGCTCCCACCGGATGACCGCAGGCGATCAGGCCGCCGGAGGGGTTGACCGGGAGCTTCCCCGGATGAGCCAGCTCCAGCCCGTAGTCGAGCCCGCTCAAGAAGGGATAGCCCTCGTCTACGAATTGGCCCCCCTCACCGTAGCGGCAGAGGCCCATGTCCTCATAGGTTTGGATCTCGCTCGAAGTGTAGGCATCGTGCAGCTCGACGAAGTCCAGCTCTTTTAAGGGCTCTGAAAGGCCGGCGTTCCGATAGGCTTCCCGTGAGGCCATTCGCCCGGCGCGGAAGGAATGAACGCCTGGATAATGGGTGCCCCGCTCGAAGAGTTCTCGATAATAAGCCTTCGTCTCGGCCGTCTGCTCGGAGGGCAGTGCATTGCGGGCGAAGAACTGATCGAAGTCCTGGTGGGGGCGATCGGCCATGCGCATGGCGTCGGTGCCTCGACCGATGCCGGCCACCTGGACCGCTGGGGCCAGCTGAGCGCCAGCCTGGCGCAGCTTTTCCAATCCGGCCTCGGAGGCCAGCAGGACCGCTGCCGCTCCGTCGCTCATCACGCAGATGTCCAGGCGGGTCAGGGGGTAAGCCACCATGGGTGAGTCTCTCACCTCTTGGACCGTCAGCTTCAGCCGCTTCTGGGCGTAGGGGTTATAGAAAGCATTGCGATGATTCTTGACGGAAACTTTGGCCAGTTGCTCCGGAGTCGTGCCGAACTCGTGCATGTGGCGTACGACCATCATGGCGTAGTAGCCGGAGTAGAAGCCGCCGACGGGGTAATCAAAATCCTGATCGGAAGCCAGGGCGATGAACTCGTTGCCCTTCCAAGTCTCGACATGGCTCATCTTCTCGAAGCCATAGGCCAGACAAACGTCCAGATAACCGGAGGCTACCTGCTTGTAGGCTTCCTGGAAGCAGACGCCCCCGGTGGCCCCGCCGCTCTCCACCCGGAAAGAAGGCTTGGGACAGAGTCCCAGATAGTCCTGAACCATGATCCCCGCCATCAGTTGTCGGGCGAAGTGATCGCTGAAGTATGAGCAGACGGTGCCGTCTATCAATTCGAAAGCTTGCGGCTGGGTCAAACCCAGATCGTTCAGAATATAGTCGTATGCTTCTTTGACCATCGGTTGAAAGGTCACGTCGGGGCGGGCTTTGGTGAATTTGCTCACCCCTCCGGAGACAACATAAACATTGCGCATCTGAGTCTCCTCCTTATTCTGTCAGTCAGCGTCTCTAGTCCGCAGGGCCGGAAATAGGATCACCTCGCGAATCGAGGCCGAGTCGGTGAGCAGCATGATCAGGCGATCCACCCCGATTCCCAAGCCTCCGGTGGGGGGCATCCCGTACTCCAAGGCCGTCAAGAAATCCTCATCGGTGGCTTGTGCTTCTTCATCGCCGGCCTGCCTGAGCTTCTCCATCCACTGAAAGCGCTCGCGCTGATCGAGAGGATCGTTCAGCTCGGAGAAGGCGTTGCCCAGCTCCAGACCCCCGATAAAGATCTCAAAGCGCTCAGCCCAATCTGGACTATCCGGCTTCTTCTTCGCCAGCGGCGAGATCTCGCTGGGATAATCCAGGACGAGCGTCGGTTGAATCAGCTTGGGTTCGACGTAGCGGCTGAAGAGCTTATCCACCAGTTTCCCCCATGTTGGCAGTTCGCCCTGCAAGAGCGCATTTATATCGATGTCTATCTCGGTCAGTATGGGGCCTAAACTCCCTATGGTCGAATATTCTTCTATATCAACTCTGGGGTCGATCTCCTGCTTGATGGCCTCTCGCAGCGTGATCCGCTTCCAGGGTGGGCTCAGGTCGATCTCACGGCCCTGATAGCTGAGCTTCGTTTGACCCAGCTCCTGGGCGCTGGAATGGATCATCGTCTCCGTCAGTTTCATCATATCGTGATAATCGGCGTAGGCCTGATAGCACTCCATCATAGTGAACTCGGGGTTGTGCTCGGTACTGACCCCTTCATTGCGAAAGTCCTTGCCGATCTCATAGATGCGGTCGAAGCCGCCGATGATCAGGCGCTTGAGATAGAGCTCATCGGAGATGCGCAAATAGAGCGTCTGGTCCAGCTCGTGATGATGCGTGGTGAAGGGCCGGGCGAGGGCGCCGCCGTAGAGCGGCTGCAATATGGGCGTTTCGATCTCCAGAAAACCGCGCTCATCGAGAAAAGCACGCATCAGGCTGATGATCTTGGAGCGCCTCTGGAACACCTGCCGCGAGCGCTCATTGGTCAGCAAATCAAGATACCGCTGCCGATAGCGTATCTGGACGTCTCGCAGGCCCTGGCGCTTCTCCGGCAGGGGGCGGAGCGACTTGCTCAGCAGGGCGAACTCCTGGACTCGGACGGAAAGCTCGCCGCGCTTCGTCTTGAAGACTATCCCCCCTGTTTGCAGATGGTCACCGATGTCCAGCTCGGTAAACCGCCGGTAGTCGGCGGCCTCCAGGTCGGAGGCGGCGGCGAAGAGCTGGATTGACGCACCGGAGCCATCGCGTAAATCGAGGAAGGAAGCCTTGCCCATGATGCGGCGAGCTCGGATGCGCCCGGTGACCCAGACCGATTGCTCGCTCTGTTCTCCAGGTGCTAAGCCATCGAAGACCTGGTGCAGTTGCGCGGCGCTGTGGCTGACTTGGCAGCGAGCCGGATAGGGGTCGAGCCCCTGTCTTTTCAGGGCTTCGAGCTTGCGCAGCCGTTCCTCTCGCAGAGCGCTGACGGCCACCTGGGGGTCAGCCTCGGGGACGCTGGATGCCTAGCACGCGATAGCGCCTCGTGCCCGCAGGCGCATCCAACTCGAACTCATCACCGCGCCGACGGCCCAAGAGCGCCTTGCCCAGAGGAGAGTCGGTCGAGATCTTGTTCTCCTCGAGATTGACCTCGGCCTGACCGACCAACTCCAGGGTCATTTGCTCATTGCTCTTGAGCTCCTTGATCGTCACCCGGCTGCCCAGGCTGACGGTCTTGGTGCTGATGCTGGCCTCGTCGATGATCTTAGCGTGGTCAAGCAGCTCTTCCAGTTGGCGGACTTCGGCCTCATAGAACTCCTTTTCGGTCTGGATGTCTAGGAACTCTTTGTTTTCGCGCAGCTCCCCGCCATGATCCTTGGCAGCCTTGATCCGCTGGGGAATCTCCTCATGGAGGATGCGGCGATACTCCTCCAATTCGCGCGTCTTAAGCTGGTAGCCCTCCCTGGTGAGGACCACCTCTACTAGGGTCTCCATCGTTCTCCTCCTCTGCCCGAGCGTCGCGGCTGAAACTCAAACGGCCTAAGGGGTCAACCTGGTTTCAGGAAACCACCAGAGGTCCGCTTTTCATAGCGCTAATATCTACGGGGGCAACCGTCTGAGGTATTTTAGATTATAGCAAGGCCGGCTTGGCCGTACAAGGGGGGAGAAAGATTACAGCCGACCCAAGGGCCGCAAGGCGATAAGATAGCCGGGCTCCTCAGTTGCAGTTGGCCAGCGATATTGCTTTAATTAGCTCGTCAAAGAGGAGGCTTGTCAACTACCCCACAGCAAGCTGTAGGGCTTGCAACTGCGAGCATCGCGTTGCTTTAGGGCCGATTGACTGCGGCCCATCGCCAAGCGCCAAACTCGCCTTGGCGATATTGTAGGCGGCATTGAAGTCAGCCGCATTACGTGAATTACAGCTAGGACAGGAGAAACGATGCTGAACACGATGACCACGAGTCTCGCAACGAGAACAGGTCTGCGAGGTATAAGCCGGGTTGATGTATTCCACGGCGATACCACGCTCCAGGGCCTTGTATTCAAGAAAGAACTGCAATTGAGCAAAGGGCCAGGAATGGAAGTCTGCCCGCCGGGCTCTCCTTTGTTTTGCTCTCTCGCGGATGTGGGTCAGTGTCTCTATTCTAATCGTGTCTCCTGCCTGAAGACTGTTGACAATCCGGCGGCTGATAATGTGATTGACTTCTCGCATTATGCGGGTCTCCTTACCCCGAAGGCGTTTCATCAGGCAGTGACTGCCCGAAGTCCCTTTGGCTTGGAGATTGGCTCGCAAATTGCGATAATGCCGACGGAGGTGCATCGCTTTCTTGCCACTAAACCTAAGTCCATTGCTGGTCACGGCCAGATTGACCATACCAATGTCAATTCCCACTGTCCTACCCGATTTAGTGGGAGGATCGGTTTCCCTCTTGACAACGATGTGCAGGTAGAACGTCTTGGCCCGCTTGTCATAGACAAGCTCGGCTGCACCGTTTATCTCCCAGGCATCCAGGAGCGAACGTTGGAAGTCACCCAAGATCATGGGCACCTTTATCCGGCCCTTAACGGTGGATATAGAAGCCTGGCCCGCTTTAGCGATAGAGAAAGTTCGAGCATCGAGTCTAACGGACGTGTTGGGGCCAAAGTGGCGCGGAGTCCTGCGCGAGCCTTTCTTATAGGCTTCCGCGACTTTATCTCGTGCTGTGCAAGCAAGTTGGGCCGGGAGGCCGAACTTAGCCCGCACACCATAATAAGTCAGGTGGTGCAAGGCAACCTTGTTCGACATCCCCCTGTGCTCATGGGCTATCTGGGAAATATAGTTGCAGGCAGCGCTAAACTGGCGGATTGTCTCCAGCATAGCTTGTCTCTCCTTGGCACCAGGATCAAGCTTGCACCGCACAGTCTTCGTCAGCTTTGGCATGACAACTCAGTTATAACTCATATAGGGAGGTTTGTCAAGGGCTAACGCCCTGGGGCATTTCTCCTCCCGGCAGCAAGCTACCGGGTCTCCGAAATGCCAAACACTTATGAACGGGTCTTATCCGACTACACAGATGGGCCGGCCGGAAGCGGGCCAGCCGCCTGACTTCATCCGCAAGATCATCAATGAGGACATCGCCGATGAGCGCTTTGGCGGTCGGGTGCACACCCGCTTCCCTCCGGAGCCCAACGGCTACCTGCACATCGGGCACGCTAAGGCGATCTGTCTCAACTTCGGCCTGGCCGAGGAGTACGGTGGCCGGTGCAACTTGCGCTTCGATGATACCAACCCCACCAAAGAGACGAGCGAATATGTGGAAGCAATTAAAGCCGACGTCCGCTGGTTGGGATTCGCTTGGGGCGAGCAAGAGCTCTATGCCTCGGATTACTTCGAGCAGCTCTATGAGTTTGCCCGGCAGTTGGTCAAGGCAGGCAAGGCCTATGTGGATAGCTTGAACCCCGCAGAGGTCAGAGAATATCGCGGCCCCTGGAACCGGCCCGGTCGCGAAAGTCCCTATCGCCAGCGCTCCGTAGCGGAAAACTTAGAGCTCTTCGAGCGCATGCGCGCCGGCCAGTTCCCCGATGGTGCCCACACACTGCGGGCCAAGATAGACATGAGCTCAGCCAATATGAACCTGCGCGACCCCACGCTCTATCGCGTCATTCATGCACCTCATCACCGCACCGGCGAGAAGTGGTGCATCTACCCCACCTATGATTTCGCCCACGGGCAGTGCGATTCGCTCGAAGGCATCACCCATTCGATCTGTACGCTGGAGTTCGAGAACCACCGGCCGCTCTACGATTGGCTGCTCGAGGCCTTGCAGATCCATCACCCGCGCCAGATCGAGTTCGCCCGTCTGAAATTGAGTTACACCGTGCTGAGCAAACGCAAACTGATCGAGCTGGTCGAAGGGGGCTACGTGAGCGGCTGGGACGATCCGCGTCTGCCGACGCTCGCTGGTCTGCGGAGGTGTGGCTATCCCCCGGAAGCGATCCGGGCTTTCTGCGAGAAAATCGGCGTTTCTAAGGTCAATAGCACCGTTGAACTGGCCCTCTTGGAGAACTGCGTCCGCGAGGAGCTCAACCGGAGCGCGCCGCGGGTGATGGCCGTCCTGCGCCCGCTGCGGGTGGTCATCGAGAACTACCCCGAAGATCAAGTAGAGGAGCTGGAGGCGGTCAATAACCCGGAGGACCCCGGTGCTGGCAGTCGCAAACTGCCATTTTCGCGGGTGCTCTACATCGAGCGGGATGATTTTCTGGAAGAGCCGCCAAAGAAATTCTACCGCTTGGCTCCCGGTCGGGAGGTGCGGCTGCGCTACGCCTATTTTCTCAAGTGTGTGGGCGTGGTTAAGGACGAGCAAACCGGAGATATTCTCGAGCTGCGCTGCACCTACGATCCGGAAACTCGCGGCGGCTATGCCCCCGACGGTCGCAAGGTCAAGGCCACGATTCACTGGGTCTCGGCCAGAAAGGCGCTTCAAGCCGAGGTGCGCCTCTACGACCGGCTCTTCCGCCAAGCCGACCCGACCGACGTGCCGGAAGGGGTAGATTGGAAATCCACCCTCAACCCGAACTCGCTGGAGACGCTGGACTCCTGCCGCCTGGAGCCCAGTCTAGCCCAGGCCCGGCCGGGCAGCCGCTACCAGTTTGAGCGCTTGGGGTATTTCGCGGTGGACCCGCTGGACTCGGCACCGGGCAAACCCGTCTTCAACCGCATCGTCTCCTTGCGCGACTCTTGGGCCAAGCTGAAGCAGGCCGGGAAGTAAAGGACCTCGCGGCGCGGCTCGCTCGCCAAGCAACTGTGTTAGTCCCCTTGACACGGTAGCGATTTTGCGTTATCTTACAAACCGACCGGTCGGTTTGTAGTTCTAAGGGGCACGATCACGATGCGAGACAAAGCAGTGACGCGAGAGAAAATCATGCGGGCCGCCGAGACGGTCTTCGCCGCCAAGGGTTACCATGAGACGCTGATGGAGGAGATCGGGCAGACCTCTCGGACCTCGAAGGGCGCGATCTACTTTCACTTTCCCAGCAAGGAGCAGCTCTTTTTCGCCCTGATGGATCGCCTGGCCCAAGCGCTGCGCCGCGAGGTCGAGCGCGAGCTGACCCGGCGGCAGGGGGCGCTGGACAAGGTGCAGGGCGCGCTCGAAGCGGTTTTCAAATCACTGGGTCGCCACCGACGGCTGGCCAAGATCCTGCTCTTGCAAGGGTACGGCCTGGGCCCGGCCTTCGAGGCCAAGCGGCTGGAGATCTATCAGCAATTTGCCTCGCTGATTCAGCAGCATCTAACAGAAGCTGTCCGCGAGGGCTCCATTCCCGCTTTGGACGCCGAGGTGACCGCCTACGCTTGGCTAGGGGCAATCAACGAGCTGATAGTTCGCTGGTTGCTTACCGGAGCGCCCGACCCCTGGGAACGGGCACTGCCTGCACTCTCGCGGCTCTTCCTGCGCAGCATCGGGGCCCCAGCACCGAGCGAGCGATAAATATCCGGATATCAAGCTTAGGAGGCATCAAGATGCAAAGGATCTCGAGACGGAGTTTTCTGAAAACCATCGGTCTGGGGGGGCTGAGCTTGGCTCTCTGGGCTCCAGGGCTTCATGCGGCGGCCGAGCCGATTCGCATCGGTTATCAGGCCCCGCTGTCTGGCGCCTTCGCCGCCTTCGGCAAATGGCATAATCGCGCGCTGCAAGCGGCGATCGAGCGCTTCAACCAGGCAGGCGGCGCCGGTGGACGGCCCTTCAAGCTGCTCACCGAAAATGCCACCTCCGACGCCGGGAAGGCCAAGGAGGCCTTTGCCAAGCTGGTGCTGCAAGAGAACGCCGACTTCGTCATCGGCTCGGTCGACTCCAGCTCCGACATCGCCAGCGCCCCGCTGGCCCGGCAATTGAAAACGCCCTACTTCCCCATGGGCATCGCCAGCCAAATCACCGGCTCGGCGGGCAATCGCTGGATCTTCAAGAGCTATCACACCGGGCGCGAGGCGCTCCAGGCCGCCGGTTCCTGGGCCCTGCAGAATTTGGGCCAGCGCTGGACGATCATCGCCTCGGAGATCACCTTCGCCCAGTCGCAGGCGCAGGATTGGGCCGCACAGGTCAAGCAGTTTGGCGGCCAGGTGCTGCGCACGATCACCGTGCCCTTCCGACCCTCGGATTTCCTGCCCTTCTTGAGCCAGATTGACCTCAAGCGCACCGAGGCGCTCTATCAGGCTTTTACCGCCGTAGACACGGTGCGCTTCTTCGGCCAAGCCGCCCAACTGGGTCTCAGCGGCCGATTGAAAACCCTAGGGATGATCGAAGGGATTGACACCCTGAACACCGAGGCTTCCGGCTTCGAGGGCACCTGGTTTGTCACCAGCTACCCGCGGCGCGCCTCCCAGGTCCCTAGTCAGCTACAGCCTTTCGATCGAGTCTATCGGGAGCGCGTTGGCATCTCTGCCGAGGGCTTTTCAAAGCAAGATTCCCAAGAGGTCGTGCCGATCGCCGATCTCTTCGGGAGCTGGCAGGCGCTCTCACTCATCCGCGAGGCGATCACCCGCAGCGGCTGGCGGAGCTCCGCAGATCACCCCCGCTTGATCCAGGCCCTCGAGGGGTTTCAATATGCCGCCAGCGCCGACTTTCCACAAGGCAGCGGCTTCCTGCGCGCCGAAGACCATCAGGTCTTCCACGACCACTATCTCACACAAGTGCAGTCAGGCAAACTGACCGTGCAGGTGCACCTGCCGCAGGCAAGCGGTTTTTACCCGGCCACGGTGAACTATCAGCAGCAGGGGTTTTAGCCGGGCACGGCCATCTAGCGCTTTGTTTGGGGGCTTTGCCGAGTAAGTCAATCTGCTGTATATTGTCGAGGGTGATTCCGACTGGAACTCGATTGGGCTCGATTGGGCTTTGCGGCGCTAAATGGCTTTGTCTGGGGCTGGATTCTGGCGCTTATGGCGCTGGGCCTCAACCTGATCTATGGCATACTGCGGATAGTTAACTTCGCCCACGGGGCACTCTACATGCTCGGTGCGGTGCTGGCCTGGGTGCTCTGGCCCCTGCTGGGCTTCTGGGGAGCTCTGATCGTCGCACCGTTGCTGGTGGGCGTTTTGGGCCTAGGAGTCGAATGGCTGGTGCTCAGGCCGATTGAAGGGCGACCGTTGTTGAGCATCATCGCTACTTTCGCGCTGATGCTCATCATCCAGCAGACGGTGCTGCTGAGCTTTGGTGGGGGACAGCAGCAGCTAAGTAATCCCTGGAGCTGGAGCTTTCCGCTCTTTGGCCTGCGCTATCCTGGCTATCGGCTCTTCGTGGCCCTGCTGGCGATGCTCTCCGTCGCCGGCCTGTGGCTCTTCTTGCAGCGTACTCAGGTGGGCCGCTGGGTGCGAGCGGTGAGCTCCGATGGCGAGCTGGCCGCCGGCCTGGGCCTGCCGGTTCCGCTGGTCTACGGCTTGGCCTTTGGCCTGGGAAGCTATCTGGCGGCCTTGGCCGGCGTGCTGGTCGCCCCCATCGTCTCGGTGGACTACCTGATGGGCTTCGATGTGCTCATCCCGGCCTTCATAATAGTGATCGTCGGCGGCGCGGGCAGCCTGGGCGGCTCGCTGCTGGTGGCCCTGGCGCTGGGTGAGGCGGAAAATCTGCTCCCTTTCCTAGCACAACCGTTCTTGGGTCAACCCATGCAGCCCACCTTGGCCCGCGCTCTGACTCTGGCGCTGCTGATCGCCCTGCTGCTCTTTCGTCCCCAAGGGTTATTCGGCCGGCGGCCGGTCGGCCCATAATCATGGACAAACTGCGCCAGAGGGCCCCGCTGCTGATCGCTTTGGCCCTCCTGGCCTTCATTCCTCAGCTATTGGCCCTGGTAGGCCTGCCCGGCCGCCAGGGTGCCTTCTGGCTCTCGCTGCTGACCCAGATGCTGATCTGGGGCCTTTTCGCCCTGAGCTACGACCTGCTCTTCGGCTATGCCGGCCTGCTCAGCTTGGGACAGGCTATTTTCTTCGGCCTGGCGATCTATGGCGTGACCCTCTCCAGCTTATACTGGGGATTCTCGCCTTGGGAGGCGCTGGGCAGCGGCTTGTTGATCTCACTGGTGGGAGCCATGCTGGTCGGTATAGTCGCCGTGCGCGTTCCCGGCCACGGTTTTCTCATCGTCACGGCGGTGATCTCGTTGATCGTCTATCTGATGGCCGTGGCCGCCAGCGGCTGGACCGGTGGGACCAACGGGGTGACGGTGACCATCCCGTCGCTGGATTTCGGCCTCTTACGCCTCTCGCTCTTCGATCCCCGCCAGGGCTATTGGCTGGCGCTGGGCCTGCTGATGCTCTCTTACGCGGCACTGCGCTGGCTGACCCGTACCCCGCTGGGCCGGGCGCTGGAGCTGATCCGTGAGAACGAGCCGCGCGCCGAGGCGCTGGGCTATCCTACCCTGCGGCTCAAGTTCGTCGTCTTCGTCATTTCTGGCAGTTTCGCCGGAGTGGCCGGTCTGCTCTATGCGCTGATCAACCAGTTTGCTTCGGCGGGATTATTGCAATGGACCGTCTCGGCCAATGCGCTGATCTGGACGCTGGTCGGCGGGGCGGGAACGCTGGTGGGGCCGTTGATCGGGACCGCGTTGCTCAAGTTCTTGGAGTATCTGTTTGGTGGCTGGTGGCCGCAGGGGTATCCCTTGCTGCTCGGGCTGGTCCTGCTGCTGGTGGCCCGCGCCGCGCCGCAGGGGATTGTGGGCATGTTGCGAGCATGGCGCGCCCAGAGAGAGCTGCGCTGATGAGCACACTACTCGAAGTACGCGATTTGCATAAGAGCTTTGCCGGAGAGCCCACGCTGGCCGGGGTTGATCTGGCGCTGAAAGAAGGCGAGCGGCGGGCGATCATCGGCCCCAACGGGGCGGGCAAGACGACCTTGCTGAACCTGATCGGTGGCCAGCTCCGGCCTCAAGCAGGCCACATCCTCTTTGCTGGGCAGGAGATCAGCGGCTGGCCTCCCCACCGGCGGGCGCGGGAGGGCATTGGGCGCACCTTTCAGATCAGCAGTGCCTTTCCCAGCTTGAGCCTGTCTGACAATATGCTGGCCGCGGCGCAGGCGGGCCATAGTTGGCTGCACTACGCGCCGGAGGCGCGGCGCCGGGCCGAGCAGCTTCTGGAGCTATTAGCGCTCGGCGCCAAGGCGGCGCTGCCGGTGGCGCAGCTCTCGCACGGTGAGCGGCGGGCCTTGGAGATCGGTCTGGCTCTGGCGGCGCGGCCTAGGCTGCTGCTGCTCGATGAGCCCACCGCCGGTCTGGCGGCCGGCGAGACGGAGGGTGTCACTAAGCTGCTGCAAAGCTTGGAGGGCGTAGCTCTGCTGATTGTGGAGCATGACATGCAAGTGGTCGAAAAGCTGGCCGACTCGATCACCGTGCTGCATCACGGCCGGGTGCTGGCCCAGGGCTCCACGCTGGAAATCCAAGCCAATCCGCAGGTACAAGCAATCTATTTGGGGAAAGCCCATGCTGAAACTTGAGCGAGTTGACGCCTATTACGGCCCTATCCCGGTGCTGCGCCAGCTTTCCTTGCGTGTGCGCCCCGGCGAGATCGTCGGTCTACTGGGGCGCAATGGCATGGGTAAGACCACTACGCTCAAGAGCGTGCTGCAATTAACAACGGTCAGGCGGGGGCGGGTCCACTTTGGTGGGCGTGATATCACCGGTTGGCCGGCCCAGCGGGTGCCGGGGCTGGGCATCGGCTATCTGCCTCAAGGGCGACGGGTGTTTCCGCAGATGAGCGTACGAGAGAATCTGCTGATCGCGCCGGCGACCCGGGGACGCTCGCCCGATGAGCTGCGCCTGGTGCTGGCGCGTTTTCCTCAGTTGGAGGGGCGCTTGCAGCAGCGGGCCGGTACGCTCTCGGGAGGTGAGCAGCAGATGGTGGCGCTGGCGCGGGTCCTGCTGCTGCGTCCTCGGCTGGCCCTACTCGATGAGCCGACCGAAGGGCTGATGCCGGGACTGGTCACTCAAGTCGAGCAGGTCATTCGCGAGCTCAAAACGGCTGGGGCGGGCGTGCTACTGGCCGAGCAGCGCGTTGCGACCATCCTGGCGCTCTGCGATCGCATCTATCTGATCGAGAAGGGGCGTATCGTGGGCGAGAGCCTGGCAGGTCAGCTCAGTGAGAACAAGTTGCGGCGGCATTTGGGCTTGGGTGGTAGTTAATACGAGAACCTCTGGGTTTCCAGTCAAACTACACTTGTTTATACGCTTCCAGAAATTCATCCCTTGATATGCCCGCTTGGGTGCAGATTCGTTGCAATGTTGAGCCTTTTATTCTGCGATGGTTCGGCACCGTCAGCGGCATTTTGGTGCCATCGGGATTCTCTCGTAACAGGGCAATATGGTTGCCTTCACGAACTTGCTCGAATCCCAAGTATTCAAACACTTTGATCACTTTGGTCTTGGGGACATCTACAGGAAACTTTGCCATCAAGCTGCAATTTCTGCTTCTGCGACGAACGCCTCCAACACGGGTGGTTCACCTTCAAATTCTTCTGTCCCAAAGGTCTCAATATGAAAGTTGATGGCCGACTTCACGTCATCCAGTGCCTCTTGATAGGTATTGCCCTCTCCCACGACAACACCCCTGATCCCCAAAGGGTAGGCTACATAGCCATCGGGATGCTTCTCAACAATGATTTTGAATTCTTTCACCATGATAAGCTCTTTGGAGACCAGCCCACTGGTGCCGAGGGGCGGAATCGAACCGCCGACACCAGGATTTTCAGTCCTGTGCTCTACCGACTGAGCTACCTCGGCCGAAGCTGGCGGGGATGACGGGGTTCGAACCCGCGATCTCTGCCTTGACAGGGCAGCGTGTTAGACCACTACACCACACCCCCGCGTACCGCCATTGTAATGGATACCCTAAGCTGTGGCAACTCCCGAATTGCCCCGCTGGCCCCCAACTGCTACAATCGAACAGAAATGAGTGCCCTCAAAGACCGCGCCAAGCAGCTTAAGAAGGGAGCCACAATGGCCAAGAAGCACAAGGAAGTCTTGAAACTCCTGGTCACCCTGGAACCCGGCGAGGATGGCTATATCATCGCCGAGTGTCCGGCTATCCCCGGCTGCGCTACCCAAGGCAAGAGCGAAGAGGAGGCGCTGGCCAATATCAAGGAGGCCATCGTCGGCTGCTTGAAGGTCCGTCAAGAGATGGGCCTGCCACTGACGGTGGAGACCCGCGAGGTCGAGGTGGCCCTCTGAGTGGCGCGCCTGCCTGTCGTCAGCGGACGAGAGGCCGTCCGCGCCTTTACCGAAGCTGGCTGGATAGAAAAGCGCCGGGAGGGGAGCCACATGATCTTGGGTAAACCTGGAGTCCCGGTAGTCCTCTCGATCCCTAATCACAAAGAGCTTGACAAAGGACTGCTACGCGGCCAGATTCGCAAGGCCGGGCTGACGGTCGAAGAGTTTGTGAAGTTGCTCAAGCTGTAGAACACTGCTATGACCTTCAGCCCCGATGGGCTGCTGTTGGCCTCCGGCTCCGATGACGATACGATCAAGCTGTGGGACATCAGCGATTTGGTGGGGAGGATTGCCCCGCCGGTCCCCAACTGCTACAATCGAACAGAAATGAGCGCCCTCAAAGACCGCGCCACGCAGCTGATTGACCAATTGCCCGAGAGCGTCATCTCCCAGTTCGTGGAGGATTTGGAAGATGCCTTGGAGTTGGAGCAGGCCATTGCCGAAGAAGGGGACCAGCCGGGCATCCCCCTGGAGAAACTCGTCCACCAGCTCAAACGCGCAGGGAAGCTCCCTTGAATGGGTTATGCCCTCATCGTCAAGCCGACTGCGCAACGCCAGTTGCGCCGGCTGGATCCACCCCTGGTCCAGAAGATCATCCAGAAGCTCCAGCAGCTTCAGCAAAACCCCAGGCCCCCCGGAGTGCGCAAGCTGCACGGCGCCCCGCGGGGCTATCGGGTGAGGGTGGGGGACTGGCGCATCCTCTACACCGTTGATGATCAAGCCAAGGAGGTCCAAGTCTATCGGATCAAGCACCGCTCCCAGGTTTACTAAAGTCGGGGTCGTGTAGTGCGCCCGCTCATTTTGGGTCAGATTTACCTTGGGTGAGCTAGAGCGCACGAGGTGGGGTAGTGCAAACTGCCAACTCCTTTTGAGCCAACTGGTGGGCGAACCAGGGCTTGAACCTGGGACCTTCCGCGTGTAAGGCGGACGCTCTCCCACTGAGCTATTCGCCCAATCTTGAACCTTTAGCTTAGCAGGATGGACCCCCTCGGTCAAACGCTTAATTCAGTCAATGCAAACCTCAGTGGTGTCCTATCGTCTCATCGGGCGCTAGGAGATTATGCTTCCGCGGCCAGGAGCTCTGTGGTCGCTTCCACTTTCATCTTGAGCCAAAAGGCTTCGACGGATAGGTCGGCTCCGGCATCATCTGTGGTGCGCAGCATCGTCGGTTGATGCCGTTGTTAGGCGCCTCGGCGGCATAATGCAATCTTCCTGGTAGGGCGTTCAGTGCGTTCGGACACATCACTGCGCCATGAGGATTAGGTCAACCTCACCATTCTTCTCTGATGGTGTGTTAGCCTTCCCGAAAAGAGCCGTTTGACTAGGTTTCAGCATCGGGCGATGGACCTTGGTTAGGTGCTTATCAGGGAAGACATCGCGCAGGATCGCGAGCGTGGTGCGGTACGTGAACTGGCGGCTGTCCGTGCGCACATAAACAGTGGCATCATCTTCCAGTACTCGGGCGGCCCTTATAAACACGTTCTCAAGGAGTTGGCGATAGCCCTCACGAGACCCGAATTTCCCGCCACCTTTGCCATTGCTGAGTGCATTTGGCGGCCCACCAAGCAACCATAGTCTAATCCACTGATCATAGTGGTAGTTCGTGACAGCGTGGTATGGCGGCGAGGTAAACAGCAAGTTTGCCTTCGACAGTTTACCTTTCGCAATGAGCTGGCGGAGTCGTCCAAGTATTGCGATGCTGTTGCCGAGGTACATGCGGCTGTTCGACGCTTCCGGGATCCCTTTTGCATATCGCCAGACGAGGCGAGATTTTATGAAAGCAACAGGATCTATGTCTGGAGGGTCGAGATCATGCTCATCCCACCAACGCACCGCGTATTGCGGTGACATCGACTTGGTCTGTCGCATCTGGTTCGACAGGGCCTCTCCACTCTTGCCGTGTAGATAAACGAGCAGGAGAGCCATCACCGTTCGATCGACCCTGTCCCGCCGCCAGTTCAGGTTTGAACGTGCGGCAAGCAAGAACCTACGCACCCGATGCGAGTAGCAACGGTGGAAAAAGTGCGGCATGTGGGCCGCTTCGTCCTTGAACTGATCCGCGTGACCGCCGAGTTCATCGATGCGGCACTCGACTTCTTCCTGTTTGGCAGGGCTTAGTTTCGTTTTGGCATATACGTAGCCGACGGGGTTGATCTCAATGCCGATTGCTGAACGGTTCAGGGTCGCCGCACTGAAGACAGCTGTTCCCCTGCCGGCGAAAGGATCGAGAACAATCTCTCCGGGGTGGGTATATCGCCGCACTACATAGTCCGCAAACGTCACAGGGAACATAGCATAGTATGGGCCAACTCCGGCCCAGCGACCCGTAGCATCCTGGTAAGTGCGCGCCATCACCAATCACGACTCCCGCATCAGGGCGCGCGCAAGCTGTTCAAGCACCTTGGCGCCCAGGTGAAGAGGAATCGCCGCTTGCGCGTGCGCGGACACGAGCGGCGCAAGTGCATTCGGGTAGCGGCACGAAACAAGCTTATCTAGGAGCGCACAAACGGTGGCAAACGAAGGGTAGAGTCCGACGTCGTCAGAATCCAGCGTGTCTTGGCTCACATCAAGAAACGGTATGCTGGCTACGATCCGCGCCCCGCTCTTAGTTTTGTAGAAGAACTTACGACCAAAGTAGGTATCCTTTCCATAGCGCTTGGGGGAGTCGGAGTAGATGATACGCTGCTTGATGTAGCGGTCAGTTGGGAGGAAGTAGCTACGTGGTTCAAAGCGCTCCTGCCCCGGCTCGTCGGTCTGGTCCACTTCGTCAAAGTGGGTAACGAAAGCGCCCGTCTTTTCCACACCTACGATGATGAGATCTCGTCCGGTGAGCTTCCTGACCTTGGCGTTGATGCGTTGGAGCTCAGCCGAGATCGCTGCCGAAAGCCACGCAGGATGCCCGAAAATCGCCAGTGGCCCGTCGATGAAGAAAGCAAGGCGATGCACCTGGGCGAAGATCTCGCTACGCTCAAAGGCGCGAAGCAGATGGACGAGCAAGACACGCTCCCAGACCTGCATCACCTCACCGAATGCCTCACCGTTCGTGCCGACGTCGTGGAACCGCTCGTGGATGCGGAGCGCGTCCGTTGACCAAATGGAGCGGCGCTCCGCGCAAGGACATGAAGATAGACCCTGGCCGATCACAAAGCTCTGGTCGCAGCCGAGATCTTCGTACGGGCAGCTCTGCGGTCGGATAGTCGGCTTGCGCGCCAGCAGGGCCTCGTACGTGTCCAGCAACGGCATCCGGTCCTGGACGTCCACGACCTCGTTGTGGAAAACATCGTAAAGCTCTTCCCTGAAGGACACCTTGGCGCTCCTGTGGGTGCGCGTAACGACGTTGCTGCCGGGAAGTGCCGCATCAATGGTAGCAGTATCCTCGGTCTTCCTAAACGCGGCCGGGTCGGCGGGTCGCACTGCATCAAGCCGATCGATGGCTTTGAGGTCCAGGATCACGCTGGCGATCGTGAGGTAGCCCACTCGTGCACCTGGGTAGCCGTTCCTGACGGCAACCTCTGGGTTGCTGCCATCGATCGCCACGATGAACTCCGGAAGTTGTTCCGGTGCTGAAGGGGAAGCGCTGGGAGTGATGGCCGGTCCCGATGTGCCCGGCGTATAGACCAGTGCACGGCTCAAGAGTTGCCGGACGCGCTCCGTTTCCGTGATTCGTTGCAGCGCGCGATATGCGGCGAACTCCCCTTCATACGGCATCAGGTGCCCTCACCCGTATCAGCAAAGTCGATCCGAAAGCGATCCACCTGCACCGGGACGACGTAAGGGTTTGAGAGTGTCTTTACTCGAAGGAATCCCTTATCCTGCGCCCGGAGGATGCTGCCCTCGAAGTCGGCGAAGTCGTAGAACTTGCGGATCTCACGTGTCTCGTCCGTGTTGTTCAGGTGCCCGATGAACCAATTGGCGGTGTTCCGCAAGATGTTGCGCTGGATGGAGCTGACCTCCTGCGTTGCGTACACGAGACCGATGTGGTACTTGGCCCCCTCCTTGGCGGTGCGGACCCAGACGTCCTTCCAGACGTCCTTGAGGTTCAGGTCGCTCGACGCGGGGAGAATGTTGTGCGCCTCCTCCACGTAGACGAGGATGTCCGGAGGCGTCTTCGCCGTCCGAAATAGCTCCTGGTTGCGCTCGAAGATGCACCACATGACCCGTTCGGCGGCGGCCCTGTTCAACTCGGGGTCGCCGCTCGACTGATCAACGATGACGAGTTTGCCCGCTGCGAGCTCCTCGTAGATGTCCTCGGCATAGTCGGTCGAGGTGTCCGTCGTGTGCTGCGCCTTCACGCGACCGATGAGTCGCGACCCATTGGGGTAGGCGAACATCTCAAGGATCTTGCGGAAGTCATCTTCAGCCCACGATCCGGAGCTGCTGTGCCGGACGTATTCTGTGTCGAAATCACCCCAGCCCGAGGTGTTGTCCTTGATAAAATCGCGCAATGTTCTGAAAGCCTGGGTGAGCTCGGCCCACGAGGGGTTGTTCTTGCCAAGAATCGTCGCACAGTTAGCGTAGCTAGCGGGGGCGTTACCGTTGGGGGGGGGTCAGCGCTGTGAGGAGACTCTGGTCGAACAACCGCGTCGTGACAGGATGGAGATTAGGTGGTGGCTGGAGCCCGGCTTTCACGAGGAGTGCGCGGTAGGCGAGTACCCTGCGATTGAATCGCGTGGTCGTGGAATGGTCGTTCGGGTCAGGTGCTTCGAGGCGAACGTCACAGAAGTTACCGAGGTACTTTGAACCCCGATCCGGTGCCAGTGCCGTGTCAATGATACTTTTCCCGATCTCCAAGTTCTCGTCGATGAAGAAGTTGAGCTTCATCAAGCGCCGATCGGGATCGTTCGGGTGCGGACTGATCCCATAAGTGACCACGTCCTCCTTGAGGGTCTCACGTTGCTCCTCCGGGCCGGATTTCCACACGTTCTTAATCGCCGTCGGCACAGTACCGTTTGCATCCTGCGTGTTCTCGTTGGCGTACTCTCCGTCCGGATCAAAGACGATCTGGCCGATGCGCTTCGGCTTCTCTTGCCATCTCATCTCGAAGATCGCCTTGAGCATCACCTTGATCGTGTTCGACTTCCCCGTACGCGTCATACCAAAGAGTGCTGACTTCTGACCAAGGAGGTCGCGCGGGATAATCGAGACCGGTACTTGAGCAACCTGCTGGAACTGCCGATTCGTGGACGCGTACCGTACCCGTCCAATAACGACGGCTTCATCAGAAAGTTCCCCGTAAGTGACGGCGTCTCGGTAGTTTACGATTCGTTCCAGGAACTTGCCGCGCGGCTTGAACACCTTGAGACCCTTGTTCGGGTAATAGTTGCTGATATCGGAACCGAACGAGAGTACGTAATTTGGTTCGTCCTTAGAGCCGATATTAGTTACGTAGAAGGTTCCCAATACGCGACAACGAACACCTGCGTAGCTTAGGATGTTGTGAGTTGTTGCATCCATCACCGACTGGTCATCCCAGTTCTTGTCAATTTCACCGCTCACGCGCTGGGCATTCTCGACCCGCACCCTGAGTGCCTCCGCCGCATTGGGAAGATCGGCCTGATCCAGAACGCGTAGCAAGAGCACGGACGCGTCTTCCTCGCGAATATCAATCACACCGGGCGGTAGGACTCGGGTTGCTACCAGGAATGAAAGGGCCGGGATGCCACCAACCTGCGCACGGTAATGGTCGTGGATCTGCACGAGTGCATCCGCGTAGCTCAGCGAGTACACCTCGCCGATGTAGGCATCCTTCTCCACGAGCCCTGTGAGAAGGTGTGCGGCATGTTCGAGATTGGGTTCGAGCTCTGGCTGACCCAGTTTGCGGCTAACGTTTGATACGAGATCTGCCATTTCTGCTCCTTCTGTAGCTACTTAGTGCGACTAACTCCAGGGTATGAGATTCGGTACCTTGTCCTCGCCTTGTAGCGATATCCTACTATGCCGCGATGCCCGTTGCCAAGTGCCAGCTCACTTGACATTGCGTCCTCACCGGGTTACAAAGCTACCACCCAGATTGAATGCTCAGAAAGAGAGGAAAACTACATGCCCCATGAGATTTGTCACTTGTACACCGGCCTGGCCGACGAATCCGCCTTCGCCCCTCAAGATTTGCCGGAGAAGGGCGCCCGCGATCGGGATTTTCACCCCAGACACCTCAAGCTGGAACTGGCCTTTGATTTAAGCGAAAAGACTGTCCAGGGCCAAGCGACCTGGACGCTGGCCCCGATCAATGATGGCCTCAGCCGGGTCAGGCTCGATGCCGTTGACCTGGAGATCAAGCAGGTCAGCGATCAAGACGGCAAACAACTGGACTATCAGCATTACGATGGCAAGCTGGAGATTCGCCTGCCGCGTGCCTATCAGGCCGGAGAGGAGTTGCAGGTCGCCATAAGCTATCGCGCGGCCCAACCGGCCAAGGGGCTCTTCTTCATCGCCCCCGACGAGGGCTATCCCGATAAGCCCTACCAGGCATGGTCCCAGGGTGAATCGGAGGACAATCGCTATTGGTTCCCCTGCTACGATGCCACCAATGAGAAATTTACTTCAGAGGCCCTGCTATCCGTGGGAGAAGAGTTCATCGCCCTCTCCAACGGGCGGCTGGCCGAGACGACTCACGATCAGGCCAAGCAGAGCAAAACTTTCCATTGGGTCCAAGATAAGCCTCACGCCAATTATCTGGTGACCGTAGTCATCGGCCAGTTTGACCAGGCCAGCACTCAGTTCGACGGCATCCCGATCCAATACTATGTGCCCCAAGGCGACCAGGACTATATCCCGCTGGCCTTCGATGAGACGCCCAAGATGATGGCCTTCTTCTCCGAGTTGACCGGGCGCAAATATCCTTGGGACAAGTACGCCCAGGTGGTCGTGCGGGACTTCACCTTTGGAGGGATGGAAAACACTTCGCTCACCGTGCTCTTCGACCTGGCTCTCCACGATGAGCAGGCCCATCCTGACTATCGCGCCGAAGGATTGGTAGCCCACGAGCTGGCCCACCAATGGTTCGGTGATCTCTTGACGATGAAGAGCTGGTCCCACACTTGGCTCAATGAGGGCTTTGCCAGCTATCTCGACCCGCTCTACTTCAGGCAGCGCTGGGGCCAGGACGAGTTTCACCTGCGGCTGCGCGAAGAGGCCCAGGCTTACTTCGACGAGGATGAAAAATTCTATCGCCGCCCGATCGTGACTGCACGCTACCGTGAGCCCGAGGATCTCTTCGATCGCCATACCTACCAGAAGGGCTCCTGGGTGCTGCACATGCTGCACGGCGTATTGGGCGAGGAGCTCTTCCGGAAATCCGTGCAGCACTATGTGAAAAAATATGCTTATCAGGCTGTGGAAACCAACGATTTGAAGCTGGCCATCGAGGAGGCCACCGGACGCGACCTGGGCTGGTTCTTCACGCAATGGCTCTATCAGGCCGGCTATCCGGAGTATGAAGTGCAGAGCAACTGGGAAGAGCAGAGCAAGCTGCTCACCCTGACCGTCAAGCAGACGCAGAAAAGAACCGAGCTGACTCCGCTCTTCCGTATGCCGGTCACGCTGGAGATCATCACTCAAGATGAGCGAAAGCTTCAGGAGCAGGTCGAGATCGCTCAGGCTGAGCAGAGCTTCAGCTTCCACCTGGAGGAGCGTCCCAAACTGGTGCTCTTCGATCCGGAGGGCTGGGTCTTGAAGAAGGTCAAGTTTGAAAAGTCGCGTGACCAGTGGCTCTATCAGTTGGCCCACGCTCAGCCGGCGCTGGCGCGCAGCGAGGCCTGCGAGGCGCTGGGCAAGTTCGTGGGTGATGGGCGGGTGACGCAGGGCTTGAAAGAAGCGCTGTCGCATGATGCGTTCTATGGCGTGCGCCGCAGCGCGGCTAAGGCCTTGGGCGAGATAGGCACTGCTGACTCCCAAAAAGCTCTTCTCTCCAGCTTGCAAGCCGAAGAGGACTCGCGGGTGCGCCGAGCCATCTGCCAGGCTCTGGGTGACTGCCGCGAAGAGACGCTTTTTGAGCCCCTGGCGCAGGTCTTAGCGCAGGATCAAAAATACTATGTCGCCGCAGCGGCAGCCGAGGCGCTGGCCAAGACCGGCGCTGAGGGCGTTTTCGAACGGCTGGTGCAGAGTCTGGAGCGCAACTCTCATGGCGAGGTCATCCGCCGGGCGGTCTTTGCCGGATTGGCCGAGCTGAAAGACCCCCGCGCCGTTCCGGTGCTGCTGGAGCATACCCACTGGGGCGTGCCGACCTATGCCCGGCTGGGAGCGGTCTCGGCCTTGGGTAAACTGGGCGAGAGCCTCAAAGACCAACGAGAAGAGATCCGGCGTCAGCTGGAAAAGCTCCTGCGCGACCGGGAGTCGCGCGTGGCACGCACCGCGGCCGAGGCGCTGGGCCGGCTGGGCGATCCGGCAGCTATTCCCGCCTTAGAGCGGGTGCAGGACACCGACCCCTTCGGCTTCAACCGTCGGGTGGCCGGGTTCGCCATCGGGCAGATTCGCAAGCAGCAGGGCCGGTGGGGCGAAAAGGGCCAGGTACAAAAAGAGCTGCAGCAAATCAAAGATGAAAACCGCAAGCTGCAGGCCCGGTTGGGTCAATTGGAGAGTCGCCTGGAAGCGCTGGCCCAGTCAAACGCTCAAGCTAATAACTCTTAGTAATTGATAAAGGAGGCAGAGATGAAAGCTCTCTTGGTCATCGCGGACGGCTTGGGCGGTCGCCCCAGCGACTATCAGGGTCAGACCTGCCTGGAGGCGGCGCGCACACCCCAGCTTGACGAGCTGGCACGGCGCGGGATCACCGGCCTGCTCGATCCGATTCGTCCGGGAGTTAGACCGGGGAGCGATACGGCGCATCTCTCGCTCTTCGGCTATGATCCCTATCGCTGCTATCCCGGCCGAGGCGTCTTCGAGGCGGTCGGCGTGGGGCTAGAGGTTCAGCCCGGCGATGTTAGCTTTCGCACCAACTTCGCCACCGTAAATGAAAAGTTCATCGTGCAGGATCGCCGGGCGGGGCGCATCGAATCGGGCCAAGACCGGCTGGAAGCGGCACTGGGCGAGCTGAAGCTGCCCGGCTTCCCTGAGGTAAGCGTGCAATTCAAGGCCAGCACCGAGCACCGCGGGGCGCTGGTGCTGCGCGGTCCGGGGCTTTCGGCGGCGGTCTCCGAGGCCGACCCCCACGAGACGGGGCGGCTGGTCTTGGAGGTGCGCCCCACCGACGAGACGGAAGCGGCCCGGCGCACGGCCGATATCCTCAACGAGCTGATCCGCGAATCCTATGAGTTACTCAAAGACCTGCCGCTCAACCGTGAGCGCCGTCAAGCGGGGTTACTCCCGGCCAACATCCTGCTGCCGCGCGGCGCGGCCGGGATGCCTGATCTGCCGCAGCTCCCGCAGCTCTATGGAATCAGCGGAACGGTGATCGCCGCCGGAGCGCTCTACATCGGCATCGGGGTCCTGGCCGGTCTGGAGTTCAAGCGAGCCGAAGGGGCCACCGGCGGCCTGGATTCGCCAATCCTGAATAAAGCCAAGCTGGCCGTGGCAGAGTTCCGGCGCGGCGCAGATTTCGTCTTCTTGCATGTCAAGGGGTCCGACTCTGCCGGCCACGATCACGACGCCCAGGCCAAGATCGGCTTCATAGAAAAGATAGACGGGATGCTGGGCTATCTCGCCGAGCAGTTGGACTGGCAAGAGACCCATCTGGCCTTCACCGGCGATCACTGCACCCCGATCGGCTACGGCGATCACACCGCCGAGCCGGTCCCGCTGCTGATCGTTGGCCCGGAAGTTTTACCTGATCAAGTCACGCACATTGGCGAACGTGCGGTGATGTCTGGCGGCTTGGACCGAGTTCAAGGCAACGTAGTTCCGATGCTGGCTGGCTACAGCAACTGGCTGAAGAAGTTCGGCGCCTGAGGGAGGCTCAATCTGCGAAAGAGCGCGAGAGGGCGGGAAGCTATTCCCGCCCTCTCCTGTTCACCGTCCGAGACTCTTCGGGCTCTTGCTACAGGTCTGCTGCCGTCACGGTCTTGACCGGAACGGGGAAGAACTGTCCGCTGGGCAACTTGCTGAAGAAGAGTGGATCGGTAACAGCCAGTCTGCCCGCGTCTACGCCGAGCTGGCCCATCAGTGATGGCTGCTGCTCGATGGTCGCGTCCATATTACCTGCCTTGATGGCTGCCTTGGCATCGGCGATGGCATCGAAGCCGATGATGATGATCCGGCCGCCGTCAGGGCGCTTGGCTCCGGCTTGTTGGATGGCTTTCAATGCTCCTAACGCCATCGAGTCATTGGCCGCAACCACCGCGTCGATCTTGTTGGGGTTGGCCTGGAGGATATTCTGCATGACCGCTAGACCTTTGGCTTGGTCGAAGCTGGCCTCTTGGTCGGCGATGATCTTGATGCCCGGCGCTACGGCTGCCAGTTCGTCCTCGAAGCCTTTCTTGCGGTCTATCGCCGCCGAGGAGCCGGGAATGCCCTCCAGCTCGACGACATTGCCCTGGCCTTTCAGAGCCTGATTGAGGAAGTCGGCTTGCAGCTTACCGCCGAAGATGTTGTCCGAGGCGATCTGCCCCACGACCTTGGCGCCGGTGCTGGTGTCGATCGCCCGATCAATGGCAAAGACCGGGATACCTGCGGCATTGGCACTGTTCTTGATCACCGCTGCCACGCCGGCGCTATCGGTGGCATTGATCAACAGCGCGTCTACCTTTTTCTGGACCAGGTCCTGAATGTCGGCCGTCTGTTTGCTGAGGCTATTCTGAGCGTCAGTCACGATCAACTTGATCCCCAGCGTGTCTGCCTCCGCCTGGGCACCCTGTTGCACGCTCACGAAGAAAGGGTTATTGAGCGTAGAAAGGGAGAGACCGAAGGTCAAGGTTTTGCTCTGAGCTTGGCCGCTGGTGGCCCCCAGGGGGAGCAGCAGGACGGCCAAGGCCAACATCAGCAGCACTGAGCCCTTAAGAAGCAAGCTCTTCATTGTCTATTCCTCCTTCTCTTTGATACTGTCACACAAGTGACTAGCCTACATCGGTACGTCCGCAACTGCCGTGTATAAGCTGTTAAGTTAGCACTTATCACCCCCCTCCGTGCCTTCGCAACTGTCGTTCGACCAGGAGGGCCAGCAAGATGATCGAACCCTGGGCAATCTGTTGCCAGTAAGCCTGGATATTTAGCAGATTCATCCCATTGGCGATGATCTGCAAGATGAAAGCTCCGACCAGGGTCTTGGCCACGCTGCCACGGCCGCCGTAGAGGCTGGTGCCACCGAGCACCACCGCGGCGATTGCAACGAGCTCCCAACCAGTGCCGGCGGTCGGCTGCGCTGAGTCGAGCCGGGAGGTGAGCATGATCCCGGCCAGGCCGGAGAAGGCACCGCCCAGAGTGAAGATGCCCAATTCTATGGTGCGCACGTTGACCCCGGCCAACTCGACGGCGCGCTTGTTGGTGCCGATGGCGTAGATATAGCGGCCGAGCTGGGTCTCACGCAGGAAGAGCCAGGCCAGCAGATATAGGCCCAGCATGATCACGACCGGGACCGGTAGTAGGCCAATATGTCCCCAACTGATTTGCGCGAAACTCTCACCCAGGTTGGAGATGGGGCGTCCCCCGGTATAGAGCAATACCAGCCCGCGGCCGATGGAGAGTGTGGCCAAGGTAACAATGAAAGAAGGAATGCTCAAATAGACGGTAAAAAAGCCGTTGATGAGTCCGGCGAGGGTGCCTACGCCCAGACCGGCAACCAGTGCGACGCCCAACCACAGCCCCGCCGGCCAGCTTGTCGGAATGCCGTGCAACACACCTGCGGTGATCGCCCCGGCCAGCGCCGCAACCGAACCGACGGAAAGGTCAATCTCGGCCATCAGGATCACCGCGGTGGCCCCGATGCTGATCACAGCAATCATGGAGATCTGCGAGCCGATATTGAGCAGATTCGAGGCGGTCAAGAAATAGGGGCTAAGACGCCAGAGAGCCAGCAACAACAGACCAAGAATGGCGTAGATACCGTAATCTATGGCCAGAGCGCGCCAACGATTACCCAGCTCTATTGTCTGCCACCAGGCTCCGCTCTTGCCCCACCATAAGCTTGACCACTTCATCTATAGATGTCTCCTTGGTGGATAGGTTGCCTACTGTTTTGCCCTTGCGCAGCACGATGATCCGGTCGGTCACGGCGAAGACCTCCTGGAGCGTGTGAGAGATGAAGATCACTGCGATCCCCTCGGCCCGCAAGCTGCGGATCAGCTCCAACACATGCTCCACCTCGCGCACCGCCAGTGCGGCCGTGGGCTCGTCCAAGACGACCAGCTTGGGCTCGCTGAAGATGGCCCGCCCGACGGCCACCGCCTGACGCTGCCCTCCGGAGAGCTGCTCGACCTTGTTGCGTACTGAGGCGAAGCGGATCCCGAGCCGGTGCAGGATCGCTTCGGCATCCTGCTCCATGCGGCACTTATCCAAGATGTGCAACCCTGGCCCCAGGCGCAGGCGGGTCGGCTCCCGTCCCAAGAAGATATTACCCGCCACGTCAAGCGTATCTACCAGTGCCAGGTCCTGATAGACCGTTTCGATGCCTAAGGTCTTCGCCACGCGAGGTGTACGCAGCCTCACCCGGTGGCCCTCAAAGCGAATCTCGCCCTCATCAGGCTGATAAGCTCCGGCGATGATCTTGATCAGGGTGGATTTGCCCGCCCCGTTATCTCCTACCAGGCTGATGACCTCTCCCGGATAGATCACCAATTGGACCTGAGAGAGCGCCACGACCCCGCCAAATCGCTTGCTAATACCCCTCAGCTCCATTAGGACTTTATCTTCTCCCTGACGGGCTATCTGAGACTTTTCCATTAGCGGTGTCGGCTAAAAGGCCACTCCGCAGATGAGAATGACATTGGCATATGGCGTTGCTTCCCCGCTACGGACGACGGCCTTGGTCTGAGCCAAGCGCTTCTTCAGCTCCTCATGAGGGATCTCTTCCATCTCTATTTCAGCAAATTCCTGCTGTAGATATTGATAGCAGCCTGGATTATGAGTGCGGGTCTCCTGAGCCAGATATATCTTTTGGACCACGACCTCACCGGCGATCGCGCGGGTAACCTCCGCAAACGAGGGTATACCCTGAGTCAGAGCCAGATCAACTCGCTCTACCTGGGTGGGGATCGGCAGGCCGCAGTCGGCGATGGCGATCATATCGGTATGCCCTAAGCGGGAGAGCAGGCAATTGAGCTGAGCGTTTAAGATGCCCTGTTTTTTCATATTGGCACCCCTTGCTCAGTGATAAAACTTGCTACTTGAGAGCGCGTGGGCATCGAGGCCTGCGCGCCCGGCCGGGCGACCGAGAGTGCCGCCACGGCGTTGGCGTAGGGAATCGCTTCTGTCAAGGGCTTGCCCTGGACCAGCGCCACGGCCAAGCCACCGTTGAAGGCGTCCCCCGCGGCAGTAGTATCAATTGCTTGCACCTGATAGCCAGGGAAGTGACGGAAGGTCTCAGCCAGGCTAAGATAAGCCCCGCGAGCCCCGCATTTACAGATTACCGTTTCAATGCCGGTCTCTTGCCGCAGCAAGTTGGCCGCCTGCTCGATGTCGCTTTCTGAGGAGAGTTTCATGCCGGTCAAGCTGGCCAGCTCGCTCTCGTTTGGGGTGATAATCGCAATCCGTTGGGCATAGATCTCGCAGAGTTCGGCCGCCGGCGCCGGGTCCAAGATG
The DNA here is from genome assembly GCA_913053845.1 of uncultured bacterium. Classification (GTDB taxonomy): domain Bacteria; phylum Bipolaricaulota; class Bipolaricaulia; order RBG-16-55-9; family DRJF01; genus DRJF01. The sequence continues at coordinate 37,690 of CAJXGD010000015.1, forward strand.
ACCAGCGGGCGTTTGCGAGAGGGAGGCAGCGCCTCCAGCAGTCGGTCGGTCGCTTGCAAGGTGATTTCTAGCTGTAAGAGCAACAAGTCCGCGCTGCTGATCTGGGCGATGACCGTATCAAGATAGCTCTGATCCAGCAGACCGTTGGCACCGGGCGCGACCGCGATCAGGTTCTCACCCCGCTCATCTACCAGGATGGTGGCCACTCCCGAGGGGACCTGGGCACGACACTGGATCGCTTCGGTGCGCACCTGATTCTCTTGCAGGGAAGTGAGCAGATCAGCAGCGAAGGTCCCATCTCCGACCAGGCCATACATGAAGACCGGCGCGCCCAGTCGTCCGCAGGCTACCGCCTGGTTGGCGCCTTTACCGCCGGGGAATCGGGCGAACCCCTGAGCCAACACCGTCTCCCCTGGTCGAGGGAAGCTTTTCACTTGGGTCACCAGATCCATGTTGATGCTCCCTAAGACGGCGATCCCGCTCATCTGGGCACCTCTTCCGATCCGTCTAGCGAGAGAGATCGGCAAGATTGGCCCTTGACCAAGCTGGTCTTGAGTAATTTAGTCGGGGAGGAGATAGGCTGCCCGCACATGCAACGGCTCAGCAGACGCATGGCCTCCTGGCCCATCAGATAAGCGGGGATCTCAACGGTCGTCAGCCGGGGATGGACCCAGGTGGCCAAAGGAATGTTATCGAAGCCGGCCACCCCGATCTCCTGCGGAACCTGCAGGCCTCGCTCCTGAAGAGCATACAGGGCTCCGATGGCCATCATATCGTTGGAAGCTATGATTGCCTGCGGCCGGCCACGGCTCAGCAGGCTCCGGGTCGCCTCACAACCTCCCTCGAAGGTGTAATCTCCTCTGGCCAGATAATCCTCGTTGATCGTCAGACCCCGGTCGGCCAAGCTCCGACGATAGCCGGCAAACCGATCTGCCGCAGTGGAGACCTCGGCCGGGCCTTGGATGAAGGCGATCTTACGATAGCCCAGCTCAACTAGATATTGGGTGAGACGGTAGCCATCTTGGAGGCCGTCCACGATCACTGCCGGCACCTTCAGGCCAGCCATCCGCCGGTCGGCGATCACTAAGGGCACTCCTTTGCGCACAAAGCTCTCAAGATGGGCATCATCGGCCACCACGGAGGTGAGGATCACCCCGTCCGCGCGCTCGCCCAGCAGCGTGCGCAACGCGTGCTTCTCTCCCTCCAAAGAGTTCTCACTATCACAGATAATCACCGAATAATCCTGGGTATGGGCCTCGTGCTCCACCCCACGGACCAGCAGCGAGAAGAAGGGATTGGAGATGTCCGGCATGATGATGCCGATGATGCTCGTTTTGCGCTTGCGTAAGCCCTGTGCTCGCTTATCGGGCATGTAGCCCAGTTCCTCTACGGCCTGGAGCACCTGCTGCCTGGTCCCTTCCCTGATGTACGGCTTGCCGTTGAGCACCCGGGAGACGGTCGCCGGAGAGACGGTGGCGCTCCGGGCCACATCTTTGATCGTGATGCGCTTCAAACCCTATCCTCCCTGCAAACGTTTTCTGTAATCGTTTTAAGACTATAGCACAACATCCTGATTCCGTCAAGCCGGCACAACCTATCACGCGGATGAACGGCGAGCGGCAGTTTGTCGTCGTGGCCACCTGCCGGTATCATTAGGTCCAGCTACCAGCAAGGAGGTCCCATGCAGACGATCCACGACCGACACTACGGCTGGGACAACGCGCTCACACCCGTCTTGACCATTGGTTCAGGCGAGACGGTCGAATTCGCAGTCCAAGAGGCCAGTGGCGGACAGCTCTCACCGGCCTCTTCGGCCAGCGATCTGACCACCCTCTCGTTCGAGCGGATCAACCCGGTGACCGGACCGGTCTATATTCAGGATGCCGCGCCCGGTGACCTGTTAGAGGTCGAGATCCTGCACTTTAAGTTCAAAGGCTGGGGCTGGACGGGGATCATCCCCGGCTTTGGCCTGCTGCACGAGGAGTTCACCGCGCCCGTGCTCCATCTGTGGGAGTTACAGAATGAGCAGCAGGCAACGTTTAAGGAAGGTCTGCATGTCCCGCTGGCCCCTTTCCCGGGCACCATCGGCGTCGCCCTGGCCGAACCCGGCCAACATAGCATCGTTCCTCCTGGCCAGAATGGGGGCAACATGGATATTCGTCATCTCACCGCGGGGAGCAAGCTCTGGCTGCCCGTCTGGGTGGAGGGCGCTTTATTCTCGGTGGGCGACACCCACGCGGCCCAGGGCGATGGGGAGGTCTGTGGCACGGCGATCGAGTCCCCAATGGACCTCATGCTCAAATTCACCTTGCACAAGGGATGCTCCATCGCGGAGCCGCAGTTTATCACCCCCGGCCCTTTGACCTCCCAGGTCGATCAGAGAGGCTATCACGTCACGACGGGTTTTTCCGAAGACCTGCTAGGGGCGACGAAGAAGGCCATTCGCTATATGATCGAACACCTTGGCTCCAGCTACGGACTCACCCCCGAAGAGGCCTATATGCTGTGCAGCGTGGCCGTAGACCTCAAAATCTCCGAGGTGGTGGATGTCCCTCACTGGCTGGTCAGCGCCTATTTCCCCTTGAGCGTGGCAGCTCGTTAACCCGTTTGGGAAGAGATTAACCGTCCGAGCCTAGCACGACCTCCAAGAAACGTTCCACCGATTGTTCGGTGAGATGCTCCGGCCGATAACCCGGCTTCGCTAGAGCCAGCGCCGCATCGCGCGCCAGATCCAGCTTGTCTTGAGTCACGCTGTGGTAGAGCCCGCGCCGGCGCAGCGTCTTAGCCAGATAGAGTTGCTCCGACTGGCCCGGCGTGGGGATGAGCAGCGCCCGTCGGCCCAGCTCGGCCAGCTCCATCAGCGTGGTATAGCCGGAGCGACAGACCACCAGCCGACTGCGATTCATCATCTCTGCTTGGCCGGCTCGGTCGAGATAAGCGTGAATCTCGACGTTGGCGGGCACAGGTGGCGGGGTTGCTCCAGGCTGGCCTAGGGCGATGACTATCTGCCCTTGCAGCTCCGGGAGCTGGGGGAGGATCAGATTTTGTAAGATGGTCCGCTGCGGCTCCGGACCGGAGATGCTGATGAAATAATCTATGTCTTGCGGCAGCTCACGTCGGCGTAGGCTGGAGAGTATGCCCAGATAGACCAGTTTGTCGGCAGGAGTAAAGCGCACTTTGTGGCTCATGTCGCCGCTGAGGCCGCCGACCCGGTCATCGGGGATGAGAATCTTGCGCGTCGGCGTGAACCAGCGCGCCAGGAAGAGCTCCATCACCGCCTCCATGAAGGGATCGCGCCAGGGAGCGATGTAGCGCGGGCTGTGGGTGATAAAGTAGCAGGGCACCTGGCGGGTGACCAGGCCGTTGCGATGATCGGAGATCACCAGATCATAATGCTCCTGGCGCAGCAGCCGAGCCAAGCGGCGGCGCTCGGCGAACCAGGTCTTGAGTATCTGGGGGATGTGGGTGATCGTCCTGAGATAGAAGCCCAGGCTGGTGGGGGCCACCGAGGTGGGGATATCCGGCCAGTCCAGATAGTTGCCGGCCGAGCCCAGCTCGCTTTGCAGCACGCGCCGCGCTGCGCCGGTGGAGATCACCGTCAGCTCGCAGCCCCGCGCGAGCAGGCCGCGCATCAGGGCCAGATCTCGGGTGGCATGGCCCAGCCCCCAGGAGCAACTGCCAAAGATCACCCGTTTCGCATGACGATTCATCGCTCGCTTTAGCTTGAACTTCCCTCCCGGCAGAATTTGGTGTATGATAGTGGCCTGCTAGGCATGAGGCAAACCGAGAGGAGCTGGCTATGATTTCCGAGCAGACTTTGCTGGAGCTGTTGCTCTCGTGTGGGGGGCTCTTCGCCCGGCAGATTCCGGCACCTCGGCCTCCCTGGTGGGGTAGGGGGCTGCGCCGAACCCTGGCTGTGGTCTTCGCCGCAATTGGCCGTCTGGGCTTCGACCTGCAGGTGCATGGCCTGGAGCAGTTCAGCAACAGTCCCGGAACGCTGATCGTCTGCAATCACAAGACAGATTTCGACATCATCCTGCTGGCCCCAACGCTCTACTGGTCTCACCGGGGGCGAGGACCGATCGGCCGGCTGGCCTTCGTCGCCGCCGAGCGCATGTTTCAACGGGGCTACTTTTCCAACTATCTGCTCTCTCGGCCCCGCTGGCTCAGCAGATTGCTCTATCCGGTGAACCTGAGCGCGGTCCTGCAAGCTCTGCGTACCTATCCCATACCGCACGCACGCGACCGCAAGCTGGGGGCGCAGCTAGCCGATATCATGGAGCTCAAGGGCAATCTGACCTTGGGTGAAATATTCCGCGCGCCCCCGGAGGAAATTCTGCCAGGGGTGCCGCCTGGGGCCCACATCGCCGAGGTGCTGAGCTGGTCCTATCACCAGACGCTCTATCAGGAGCATGACTATTCCATTTTCACCCCGCACCTGGAGAGGAAGCTGCGGGCGCAGCATTTCGCGCGCATCTTATCTTCCTTGGGGCGCTTTGCCGCTATTCTCGATGAAGGCGATGCGGTCTACCTAGCCCCGGAGGGAGAGCTTGAGATCGAGGGCAATTTCGAGGAGATCAAGGCCGGCCTAGCCCGTATGGTCCAGATGAGCCGACGGGAGATGGTCCTCCTGCCGGTCAATCTGACCTACGATTTCATGACCACCGGCCGGAGGCGGGTTTTCCTCACCGTCGGCGCTGAGCTGCGAGGTTTGCAGAGCTGGTCGCGCGAGCGGCTTGATGATCAGGTGGAGCGGGCGATCTCGCGGCTGGGCACGGTGACCTTGGGGCAATTGGCCTCCACGATCCTGCAAGCAGTCGCCTCCGAGGGGGAGAGTAGCCTGGCAGAGGGCCTTTTCAAGGAACAGATCCAGCGTGAGGCAGCGCGGCTGGCCTTCAAAGAGGGTTACAGGGTGGATGAGCGCTTGCTGCGTGAGGAGGCCTTTGAACGGTGCTGGCAGCGCTTTTGCGCCTATTGTCGGCGCAGGAAACTGCTGGAGTGGCAGGGGGAACGGATCAACTTCGCTCGGGTGCAGGTGCTGGGCGTGGCCGGCGCAGATGGCGATAAGCCGGTCAGCCCTTGGGTTTACAGTGCCAATGAGCTGGCGACGATCATCGAGGCGCACCGCCAGGCGGCCGCTACGTCAGATCGGTGAAGATGAGGGTTCCCGGTCAGCCAGCGGGGACGGATTTCACATTCATAAAGGTCCTCCGCTGGATACTCCGCAGCTTGCTACGGGGAGGAAAGTGGAGATTCGCCGCAGGCGAATTATGCCGTTACCATAGATCCCATGTGCCCCGTCCAACGTGCCAAACATGCAGTCTACGATCTCAAGTACCACTTCGTCTGGGTACCCAAGTACCGCAAGCTCATCTTGCAGGGGCCTGTGGCCCAGAGCTTGCAGGAAGTCTTCCAGGGAGTCAGCGAACGCTACGAGATGGAGATCGATACCATGGAGGTGCTGCCGGATCATGTTCACCTCTTCCTCTATGTTCCTCTCAGGTACAGTCCCAGTCGGGTGGTACGGATTCTCAAAAGTGTCTCGGCCAGGGAGTTGTTTCGCCGTCATCCCAAGCTGCGGGAACAGTTGTGGGGAGGAAAGCTGTGGAGCAATGGCTACTTTGTCCGCTCGGTGGGAGATGAGGTGACGGCGGCAGTGATTCGTCGGTATATCAAGCTGCAACATCAGGATCAACTCCGCTTTGAGCTGTAAGCCGTTTGCCGTTGAATGCCCCGCAGCTTGCTGCGAGGTTCTTTACTTGCTTCCCCATTTAGCTATATGATAAACAGGGGGAGATGTCTAAGTATATTGCATTTGAAACTCTTTCAAGGTTTTGTTTTAGGTGAGCCGCCTCCGATTGTAACCGATACAGTTAAACAGACGGCGCCAGCGCTATATTCGCCTGCAGTCAGTTTGACGAGACATAGTGATACTTTGATCGTAACGGATTGCGGGACAGCTATAATGCCTCTCACGTTGCCAGAGCTTAACCCCAAGCGACTCTGTGCGGAATTAAGCCTGCTAACACGCACAGGATATAGCCCTTTTCGGATTACTTGACCATGCAATTGAAGTAGCTCATGCACGTAGAGCAAGCCAATAAACGCCGGCAGTTTCTCTAGGTTCACCGTAGTCTTTACCGGCAAGAAGAGCGCCTTGCCCCCTGGATCGGCCGCCGCTTTCTCCACATTGGACTGCTGAGGATTATAGCCCGCTTTGGCGATCAGCCCATCACGGACCGCACTGCTTGCCCGGCTCAGACAGGGTTAATACGGTTGGCCCTAGATGGTTTTTCTCCTAATACGCCACCTTCTCTAAGGCTACTGTACTTATGTGTCCTCTAGGTAACACTTGACTTCCAAGGTTATCTAAGCTAAAATAAAATTATGCTGGGTCGGCCCACAGAACCACAAGAACGTGCTCGGCGCTTTGCGCCCCTCGTCTTTGATGACCTGGAGTTGGGTTGTACGGTTCGTATTGACGCCCGCTTCTATCAGCGGCGCAAACGAGGTCAGAAATGGACCATTTACAAGATCGAGATCAACCTCAGCTATCGAGAGTTGACCGCCCCGCTGACAACCGGTTTTCAAGACGTCGTCCGTTATGACTGCAAGCATTATCCGATTGAGAAACATGAGTTCTGGAGGTCCGACAGGCCTCAGGACCTGAGTGAGCTCTTTCGGGGTCGGTCACTTGCCGAGATCTTCGAACAGGCGTATCGAGATGTACGAACTAATTATGCCTGCTATATCAAGCGAATGCGCCGTGTTGCTCATCGTTAAGGAGGAACTGAGATGGTGGTAAATGCCGCGAAAGACACCGAGGTAGAGCTATTGACCTCCCTGCAGGATCTGCGACGGAAGATGAAAACCCTACAGCAGGAGAGTGACATTGAAAAGGGTATTATCTGGAAGCACCTAGAAATGGCTACGGAGAGCTTGCAAGCTGCCGTGACTGAGCTATTGCGCACTGAGGGTCCTAGCTCGCTGATCGAGACTGGCCTCCAAGTTTGGGGAGAACAGGTAAGCAAGGCCTTGCGCGAGGCTGAAGTTGGGGAAGAGGCCATTGAAGTCAAAAGAACAGGGATAGCCTTGCTGGCTCCCCAGACGGCCTGTCGAGTGCTAACGCCCAAGCGCACCCAGCTTTTGGAGTTGCTGCGCCAGCAGCGGGTAAGCTCGGCGGCTCAGTTGGCCCAACTGACCGAGCGGTCTCCAGCGGCGATCTCGCGTGATCTGAAGGTCCTTTATAATTTAGGCTTCATCGACTATGAGCCGCGGGGCAAGCGCAAGGAACCGGTGTTGTTGACGGAAGGCATCCTGATCCTGCTGGGCACTTCTGCTCGCGGCAGGCCGGCAGGCAAGGGCGCCAGGCATGATTGAGTTGTAAGCAAGCTCCTCTTGAACGGTAGTACACAGTTCGTCTATTTTTCGCCCGTCCATTTGGCATCTTCCAGCGACTGCTCATCCGGCAGGCTCTCGGTTTCAGACTGTGCCCTTCGCCTCCAGGGTGGCCAGGGCGCAGGATGAATATAGCGGTCCCAGAGGGTCTTGGCTTGGGGGGTCGGAGTTAGGGTCAAAGCTCCCAATATCAACAAACCTACGGAAAGGATGAAGACAAGATCTCCGAGGTACGGCCCTGATGTTGGATACTGCAGGATGGCTATTGTGAAATCGCGACTGAAGTGGAAACCGATGGCCCACCATAAAGCGCGCGTCCGTATCACAGTGAAACTCCACACGATTCCCCACAGAGCGTTAGACAGGACTGGATCTAGGCCGCCCTCCCCCCAATGCGCTATCCCAAATAGGCCTGAGGTGAAAAGAATGGCAGGGATAGTACCTATACCTTCCATAGTGGACTGCAAAAGATAACCGCGAAAGGAAAGCTCCTCCATTATGGCTATGCTGAGGAAATAAGGGAGTGCAAGAACAATGAGAAGCCACTCATGCGGCATCCGTAGAGGGTTGAAAGTCCAGAAGGGATGTCCGGTTTCCCAAGTGAAGATCAAAGCGGGCATCAAGGTTTGGAACAAGACTCCGAGCAATATGCCCCATGCCAATGCCTGCCACCAATGCGGATGAAAATTCAAACCCAAACTAGCAAAGGGGCGCCGATCGACATATCTAGTCATCAGCCAAGCGACAACTAATGTAATAATCAGCAAAATGATCATTGAGAGAGGGATGAAAAGAGACTGAATATGCGGAATCCGAGCGGCGGTTAACCGGAATCCCAAGAGGAGCCCTCCCAGGAGCCAGATGTCAAGGTTTGGATTGGCTAGTGAGAAGAGCAATATGCGCCAGCCAGAGCGCATACGCTGTGGACCAAAAAATACGTGTGAGATCCATTCCATAGCCTGCTCCTGAGGAAACTAATCTTACCCATCTATCTAACCAAATTGTAACAAGGTTACAGCGCCAATCAAGTGAGGAGTCCCAATCCTATCCGGATAGGACCCCTCGCTTGAGGCGTAACTTTAGCCGTTAGTTAAGAAGTACACGCTCTGAGCACCGTAGAACCGCAATTATGAGGATCGTTAGGTCCAGGCCACCCCGGTGCTGGTGTAGGCTTTACCTTTCCTCCATTTTCACCCATGCACCATTCTATCCGCTTTTAACCTTTTGCCCTGATGTAGATGGGACCAAGCGTGAGCTGCCGTGGGATTCCTATACAGATTTGTGACATCGGTACCATCAAACCTCCCTAGCTTGCCAGATCTTGCCTGCAAAGGGATTTGTAGAGAAGCAATCTGATGAACACGGACCGGATAGAGTCCCTTACGCCGGCCGCCGCGGATGACACGGAGTGCGACAGGTGCCACTTTCCTGGGTAG
>CAJXGD010000016.1 GCA_913053845.1 uncultured bacterium
TAGTGCGCCTTGGCATAATCCGGGTTGAGCTCCAAGGCACGCTGATACTGCTCTTCCGCTCGCTGAGTCTCACCTCGGTTCCCCAATAAGAACCCGTAGTTGTTGTGTGCTTCGGCATAATCCGGGTTGAGCTCCAAGGCACGCTGATACTGCTCTTCCGCTCGTTGAGTCTTCCCCTGGTTTTGCAATAAAACCGCGTAGTTATTATACACTTCGGCATAATCTGGGTTGAGTTCCAAGGCGTGCTGATAGTGCTCCTCAGCTAGCTGAACCTTACCTTGCTTCTCTAATAAGAGCGCGTAGTTGTTGTGCGCTTCGGCAAAATCCGGGTTGAGCTCCAAGGCGCGCCGACAGTGCTCCTTCGCTTGCTGAACCTCACCTTGCTTTCCCAATAAGACCGCGTAGTTGTTGTGTGCTTCGGCGTTTGCAGGGTAGATACGGAGATGCTTTTCATAGGCTTGTCGAGCTAGTCTAACTGAGCCATTGAGGTCCAGGAACGCAGCAAATTGGAGCTGAGCAATCCCCCAGTAACCCCTAGCTTTATTTCGCTTCGCAGAGAGTACGCGGAAGATCTTGTCTTGCACTTCATCCCATCTCCCCTTACCATCTAACTTGCCGGGATGGATCGCTATAAGACCCGATTCTCTGATTTGCAATGTTCCCCATCCTTCCAGTTGCGCCAGTGTTCGCTTCAAGTGTTGGCGACGACTTCCCGGAATCCAGTTCCCCAGCCCGATCTGGTTGTGAGCCAAGCGTTGTGCTAACCCGATTACCAACGGACGCCAGGGAGGGGAATTCAAGTCATAACAAATGGCGATTGCCCGAATTAGAGGCTCTATATACTGATTCTCCTGAACCATTTTATTATAGTTGTGATCCAAATAAGTATTATTGCCAAGAAAATCTGAAGCATCATCCAACTGCACAATATTGTCACGGCTGTGCTTGTTAGCAAGATAATCAATTATAGCTTGGTAAGTTTCACATTTTCTCGCTAGGGTCTGAACAGCCGGCTTAGACAACCTGATCCCGATCTCGCACGCACTTCTCTCAATAAAGGCCTTGATATTCTTGCCCCTCTCTTCACTCTGAATATCAGGCAAATTGTAGACCTTCCAGAAGGTGTTGTGGCTGTCGTAACCCGTACGCTCTAGCTCTCCATTATCTGTTCTAGCGGTCGCTATGATCCAAAGGTGGCGAACTTTGGAGGACAGCCCAACCTGGAGGTCAACTAATCTTCTTTGGCGTTCAACGATGCTACCCTGCGCTGCTCGGCTATCTCTAGACGGGAACAAGCGGGGCAAGTCATCTATGATCAAGACTATGTTTCCGGTTGATCCACTATAAGAGTTCGGCAGTGCTTCCAGGTGTTGAAGCTGGAAGATAGCGTCAATGCTATGATGGTTGCGTTTAAGCAGTTCCAACATCTCACGTGTTTTCCCTAAGCCAGACCTTCCTACAATGAGAATATTGCACCCTTGACCAAACAATCGGTCTAACCCTTTCTTCACTGCTGGTCTCATCGTGTGAGCATAATTAACGATGGGAAGTCTTGCGTATAGCTCCTCCACAGCGACCTCGATGATAGGTTCGATAGATTCACTCGTTGGGCTGATTTTTGGCTTATGACTGGAACGTTTGCGAATCCATCGCAAGAGGATGCGCAATGGAGTCAGGATCACACTGCGAAGTAGGAAGATGATGGAAGCACCGACTAAAAAGACGATTAAACCGATGATAATCGGATCGCGATGCGCGGACAGAAATTGCAGAGCCCGCTGTGGCCATTCTCCCATAATTGTAGACAAGTATAGTCAGAGCCCAAATACACAGCAACTTGGGAAGCTGTCCATCTCCACCCCTAGTCGAAACCATCCCAATCCAGGGGGACAGATAAGCCGCTGGCCTACCTTCGCTGGGCCACGATCATGGCGGCGACGATCAGCAGCGCGCCGAGCAGTTGCCCGCTCTGCAGCCGGTCGTCAGAGTGTGACCACCTCTCGCGTCAGTTGCCGAGCGGGTGATCTCAGAACGACACAAGCGCCAGAACTGTCGTGCACTGCGCGAAACCACAAAAACCGCACCGACAAGCCCGGTCAACTGCACGCATTGTCAGGCACAGCGTGCTTTACATGAGTCCCGTTAGCTGCGCGCTTACCCGCCACTGACCGATCATCTGCTCCAACTCCGCGATGCGCGCTCCATCTTTATACGGATTCCCATTGCCGCTGAAGGCCCGCTCAGCATATTGCAAATGTTCCTTGCGCCATCGCCCGATCAGCGTCGGGTGAACCTGATACTCCCGCGCTGCTTGGACAAGAGGCTTGCCCGCCTCGATCTCGCGCACCACTTGCAGCTTAAACTCTCGGGTGAACCTCCGTCGCTTGACTGCCACTCCTTGACCTCCTTCACGAAAACCGCTCAGGATGCCCCGCTGCTTGCGGTGGGGAGGAATGAGCGATCTTCGTGAAGCTCTCCGCCCAAAGGGTGGAGCATTCAAGCCCGATCCCAAGTAAAAATTGTTTCCGTTATCCTGCAGTTGAATCCGTTTGACAGATGCACACTAAACGTTATAATGCAGAGTTGCTATGAAGGAATACAGGCTCTATCTCAATGGCGAATGGCTGGAGACAGAAGGGCATTTCGAGGTGGAGAACCCCGCCAAGGAGGAGGTCATCGCCCGCTGCGCCGTGGCCCAAGAGGATGAGGTCCGGCAAGCGGTCGAGGCCGCTAGAGAGGCTTTCCCTAGCTGGAGTGGGAAGTCCGCCGAAGAGCGTGGGGAACTCCTGACCGCGGTCGCAGACCAGCTCATAGAGGAGATGGATGAGCTGGCGGGCCTCGAGGCGCAAGAGACCGGCCGATCCATCAAGGAGATCCTCGCCCACGATCTCCCCGCTACTGCCGACCTCTTTCAGTATTTTGCCGGCATCGCTCCCGCCGTCTTTGGGGAGACTATCCCCGTGCCGGGCGAGTATTTGAACTACACACGGCGGGAACCCCTGGGCGTGGTCGCAGGGATCACCCCCTGGAATTTTCCTCTTTGGTTGGGAGCTTTGAAGATCGCGCCCGCGTTGGCAGCGGGCAACACGATGGTCGTGAAGCCCGCTTCGCTCACACCACTGACGATGCTGGAGCTGGCCCGGATTATGGAGGAGGTCGGCGCGCCTCCCGGGGTGTTCAATGTGGTAACCGGCCCCGGCGCTCAGACCGGCCAGCTCTTGGTGGCCCACCCCGGTGTGGACAAGGTCTCCTTCACCGGCGAGACCCGCACCGGCACCCAAGTCATGACGGAGGCAGCCAAGCACATCGCCCGCGTCTCCCTAGAGCTGGGGGGGAAATCCCCCAACATCGTTTTCGCCGACTGCGACTTCGATAAGGCGGTCTCCTTCGCGCTCTTGGCCATCTTCTTCGCTCAGGGACAGATGTGCACCGCCGGATCCCGGCTCCTGGTTGAGAAGAGCATTCATGAGCGGTTTGTTGCGGCGCTGGTCGAGCGGGCCGTGAAGCTGGTGATCGGCGATCCTCTGGAGATGGAGACGGAGTTCGGGCCACTGGCGTCCAAAGCTCAACTGGAGAAGGTCGAGCACTACGTGACGCGTGCCGTGGCAGAGGGCGCTCAGCTCGTGCTAGGAGGGCAGCGGCCCAAGGGAGCGCAGTTCGAGCGCGGCTATTACTTCGAGCCCACCATCTTCGACAACGTCCGGAACGACCAGACGATCGCCTGCGACGAGGTTTTCGGGCCGGTGCTGTCGGTCATCCCCTTTGAGGGCGAGGAGGAGGCCGTGCGGCTGGCCAACGACACGGAGTACGGCCTGGCCGCCGGGATCTGGACCCGTGATCTGGGCAGGGCCCATCGGGTGGCCCATAGCGTTAAGGCGGGGAAGATTTGGATCAACTGTTACAACCTCTTCCCGCCCGCCGCGCCCTTCGGCGGCTTCAAGAAGAGCGGCTTCGGCCGTGAGCTGGGCCTGCACTCCCTACTCGATCTCTACACTGAAGTCAAGGACATCCAGATCGACTTGAGTCGGGATTACTTCGATTGGTTCATCTAGGAGGGAGGGGGAAGAGATGATCTCAGAGAGCCTTTTCAGCTTCCAGCTCCCCACTAAGATCTTGTTCGGGGTGGGGGCCTTAGCGAACCTGGGGACGGAGCTGGACGAGCGTGGCTGGGACTCGGCGCTGATCGTCACCGACCAGGGCGTTCGGGCGGCGGGGCTGCTGGCGCGCCTGGAAGCGCAGCTGCAAGCCTGCGGCGCCCAATATGAGGTCTATGATGGTGTGGTCTCCAACCCCACCGTCGCGGTGATCGAGGCCGCGCAGCCCTTAGCCCAGAAGCAGCAGGTGCTGATCGGCCTAGGCGGGGGCAGCTCCATCGACACGGCCAAGGCACTCAACCTCTTGCGGACGCATGGAGGGCATGTTTTGGATTGGGAGGGCAACGAGACGGTTCCTGGTCCCTGCGGGCCACTTATTGCCATCCCGACCACTGCCGGTACGGGGAGCGAGGTCACCTGCATCGCCCAGGTCAGCGTGCCGGAGAGAAAAGAGAAGCTGCCCATCATCAGTCGCTACCTAGCCCCCGATATCGCCCTCGTCGATCCCCAGATGAGTGCCAGCATGCCCGCCCGTCTCACCGCGGCGACCGGCATGGATGCCCTCACCCACGCCATCGAAGCCGCGACCACCCTAGCGGAGCAGCCTTTGGCAGATCTGCTGGCTTTTCAAGCCATCCCGCTGATCAACACCTTCCTGCCCCGCGCAGTCCAGGATGGCGCCGATATGGAGGCCCGGGCGCAACTGGCCTTCGCCAGCACCATCGCCGGAGCGGCCTTCAACAACGGCTGGGTGGCCCTGGCTCACGCGGTGGCCCACGCGCTGGGCGGGCTCTACGACCTACATCACGGCCTCTGTTGCAGCCTAGCCTTGCCGCTGGCCATGGAGTTTAACCTTGAGGTCAAGCGGGAGAAATACCTGAGGATTGCGGAGTTGCTGGGCCAGACCACTGCCGAAGCGGGGATCGCCCGAGTGAGAGAGCTAGCGCGCGAGATCGGTATTCCCTCAGGCTTGAGGGAGCTGGGCCTCAGTGCTGACGAAGGCGAGCTGGAGAAGATCGCCCAGTTGGCCCTGAGCGACGGCTCGATCTTCTTCAACCCCCGGGAGGTCGGCGAGGAGGAGATGAAAAGATTAGTTCGCGAAATCTTTTGAAGGGGAGGTACAATCAGTGGGCTTTCCATACAAGGACCCCAAGCAGGCCCAGGAGTTCGTCTTAAGCTTTGTGGAGCGATTGCGAGACGTCGAGGAGATCTACCGAGGCTGGTCGGCGCTGCATATGGTGATCGGCGTCCATATCAAGCAGCCGGAGGTCAACTTCTGGGTGGACACTCGCGAGGGCGACCTGGTGGTTCAAGGGGAGCAGCCCGGCGAAGAGGGTGCCTCACTCACCCTGACGGCTGAGCTCTTCCACCGGCTCTACACCGGCCAGGAGAACGCCACGCTGGCCTTCGTCAAAGGGAAGATCAAGCCCAAGGGTAAGGTCAGTGGGATCATGCAGCTCACCCGGACCATGCCCAGTGCCGCCAAAGTCTACCGGGAGTACCTCAGCGAGAAGGGGCTGAAGCCGTGAGAATCACCGCCGTCAAGGTCAAGTTCTTGGAATATCCCCTCAAGAGTGCCTTCTATCCCGTCTGGCTCCCGGGCTATGCGCAGACGTTCCACCGGCTCAACCTGGTGATCTTGGAGACCGACGAAGGGATCACCGGCTACTCAGCCGGTCCGGCCTTCGGGACCGAGGCGGCCGGCTTGGAGAAGCTGCTGTCCCCTTTTCTGCTGGGCCGCGACCCCTGCAACGTGGAGGAGATCGTGCAGATCCTCCGCTCGGCCACCTTCTTGGGCCTACGCCTCTGGTACATCGAGCCGGCCCTGTGGGACATCCTGGGCAAGGTCGCCGGCCTACCCGTTTATAAACTACTGGGCGGCTACCAAGACAGGATCCGGGCCTATGCCAGCACCGGCGAGCTAAGGGAGGTTGAGCAGCGGCTGGAGTACGTGGAGCAAGTCCAACAGTTGGGGATCACGGCGGTGAAGCTGCGCTTCCACTCGTCGGACTGGCGTGAGGATCTGAAGGTAGCCCGTGCGGTCCGCGAGCGCTTTCCGGAGATGGAGCTGATGGTGGACGCCAACATGGGCTGGCGGGTGGCCGGCCTGGGTCAGGCTCCCCGCTGGGAGGTCGCCACCGCCGCCAGGGTCGCTCAAGAGCTGGCGGAGCTAGGGGTCTTGTGGCTGGAAGAGCCCCTGGATCAGCATGACTACCAGGGCTACCGCCTCCTGCGGCAGAAGGTGACCCTTCCCTTAGCAGGTGGGGAGTTCAACTCGGACCTGCATGAGTTCCGCGAGCTGGTGCGCCAGGAGTGTCTGGACATCCTGCAGCCCGATGCCACCATCTCCGGGGGCATTCTGATGGCCAAGAAGATCGCGGTGCTGGCCGAGGCTCACCATCTGGGCTTCGCACCGCACACCTGGACCAACGGGCTGGGTCTGGCGATCAACTTGCAGGTCATGGGTGCCGTGCCGAATTGCCAGTGGGTCGAGTGGCCCTACGAGCCGCCGGGTTGGACACCTGAAGCCCGTGACTTTCTCCTGAAAGAGCCCATCCAAGTTGCCAGCGACGGCACCATCGAGATCCCTCAGGCGCCGGGGCTGGGCGTGGAGATCGCCCCCGAAGCCCTCGAGGAGTACGGTAGACTCATTTAGGGCTACCCAAGCATCCCCGCTGTAGTATGCAACACCTAGCCTGCCAACACGAAATCGCTCTCCGGACCGATCCGGACCACCGTGTGGGCGATCAGCTTGGCGGCATTCTCCAGATCAGCTAGGCTCACCAACTCGCAGGGGCTGTGCATATAGCGATTGGGGATCGAGATCAGCCCGGTCGCCACCCCGGCGCGGCTGAGCTGAATCGCGTTGGCATCGGTACCGGTGCCGCGAGGCGCGGGCACAATCTGGTGCGGTATTTTTTCTGCACCGGCAGTCTCGAGCAACAGGTCAAAGATCAGTGGGTTGACGTTGGCCCCGCGGGCGATCATCGGCCCTTGGCCCAGGGAAACGTCGCCCAAACGCTTTTTCTGCTCTCCCATCGTGGGGAAGTCTGAGGCGAAGCCCACGTCCACTGCCAGTCCCACTTGGGGGTCAACGTTGTAAGCGCTGGTGCGCGCGCCGCGCAGGCCGATCTCCTCCTGGCTGGTGGCCACCGCGTAGATTTCAGCTTGGGGCTGCAGCTTGGCCAAGAGACGCGCCGCCTCCAGCACCACGAAGGCGCCGCATTTATCATCGAAGCCGCGCGCGACGGCCAGCTCATTGCGCAAGCTCTCGAAGCCATAGGCCAGCACCGCCGGATCGCCGATGGAGACCAGCTCGGCGGCTTCTGCCTTGTCTTTGGCGCCGACGTCAATCCAGAGGTCTTCGATCTTGAGCGCCTTGGTGCGCTCCTCCTCCTTGAGCAGGTGAATGGGCTTTTTACCGATGACCCCGGTGATCTGACCGGTTTTAGTCCGAATCCAAACTCGCTGGCCCTGCAAGATCTGCGGGTCCCAGCCACCGATGGGGCTGAAGTAAAGATAGCCCTGTTCATCTATGTAGGTGATCATCAGGCCGATCTCGTCAATATGGCCGGCCAGCATCACCCGAGGCCCTCCTCCGGCACCCACCACGGCATAGGCGTTGCCGTGCTGATCGGCATAGGCGCGGTCGGCGAAGCCCTCCGCTTCCTTGAGCCACACCCCGGTTGCCTGCCCTTCGAATCCGGAGGGGCTGATCGTGCTCATCAAACGCTTGAGAAAATCCAACGATGGTTGATTCATCTCTCTCCTTAGTAACCTTGTGCGCAGCCGTCGCTGCGCGGCTCGGAGCCACCCCATAGGCTGCCGCTTGCCGGATCAATGATGATAGCCTGGGCTCCACCAAAGCTGCCATCTCCCGCGATCAGCTCGTGCCCTCTGGCACGCAGGCCTTCCTGTGCCTCTGGAGAGACCCCGGCTTCCACAGCGACCTGCCGGCCTTCAAAGAAACGAAAGCGCGGTGCCTCGATGGCCTCCTGCAGGCTCATGCCTTGATCTAGCAAATTGCACAAGAGTTGCAGATGGCCCTGAGGTTGCATGAAGCCCCCCACCACGCCAAAGCTCAGCCAGGGCAGCTTATTTTGAAAGGCCATCGCGGGAATGATGGTATGATAAGGGCGCTTGCGCGGCTCCAAGCGATTTGCCTGCTGGGGATCGAGCGAGAAGAGACTGCCGCGGTTCTGCAGCACGATGCCGGTATCGCCCACGGTGATTCCCGATCCAAAAGGCATAAACAAACTCCCGATGAATGAGACCACGTTGCGTTGCTCATCTACCACGGTGATGTAGGCCGTATCGCCTTCCGGTGAGCCATAAGTCACGTTGAGACCGGCATTCTCACCGACGAGCTTGCGTCGCTGCGCGGCATACTCTTGGGATAGCAACTGCTCTATAGGGATATCGGCGAACTCCGGATCGGCGATATAATGCCGACCATCGGCGAAGGCCAACTTCATCACCTCGATGAGCTGGTGGAGATATGCCGCCGAATTATGCTCCAGCTGAGAGAGTTCAAAGCCTGCCGCGATATTGAGCGCTAACAGGGCGATCAGGCCCTGCCCGTTGGGAGGAAGCTCATAGACGGTGACGCCGCGGTAGTCGGTGTGGATGGGTTTTACCCAATTAACCTGGTGCTCCTTCAGATCGCTCAGCGAGAGCAGACCGTCATGTTTTTGGAATTCGCGCACGATCTCTGCGGCGATCTCGCCCTCGTAAAACGCTCCGAGGCCCTCGTGGGCCAGCAGCGCGAAGGTGCGTGCCAGTGCAGGATTCTTGAATATCGTGGCGGGGCGAGGCGCCTGACCATTTGGCAGATAGGTCTTGGCTGTGTTCTCCTCACGGGCCAGCTTGGCGGCTAAGCTCTGCCAACGCCGGCCGATCCTCTCGGAGACGGGGAAACCATTTTGAGCGTAGTCAATGGCCGGTTGGAGCAGTTGGTCCAATGAGCGAGTCCCAAAGCGCTTCAGCAGCACCGCCCAGCCTCGGGGTGCACCGGGAACGGTCACGCTCCAGATACCCTCGGTCGGCATCTCGGTAAAGCCCCGCTGGCGGTAGTCTTGCAGAGATGCTTGTGCGGGTGCGCGCCCACTGGCATTGAGCCCATAGAGCTGTCGCTCTCGGGCCTGATACACTAGCGCGAAGAGATCTCCGCCTATGCCGATGCTCATCGGCTCGACGACGTTCAGCACTGCGGCGGTCGCGATCGCGGCATCCACAGCGTTGCCTCCGCTTTTTAGGATCTCCAGGCCCGCTTGGACCGCCAGCGGCTGGCTGGTGGCGATCATCGCCTGGGGACTCATAGTTGTCGGACGGTTAAAGCCTTTCACGTATTCCTCCCTTGCTTTGTCAGTTCTCCTCCTGATACTCGCGCACGTCCAAAATGTCCCGTAGACCATCACCCAAGAAGTTGATACTCAGCACGGTGACCATAATGGCCAAGCCAGGGAAGACTCCCAACCACCAAGCACTATAGATGAAGCTGCGCGCATCGCTCAAGATCGAACCCCAGCTGGGGGTGGACGCCTTGACCCCTAAGCCCAGGAAGGAGAGCCCGGCCTCGGCCAGGATAGCATAGGATACGCTGACTGTGGCCTGGACGATAATCGGTGCCACCGCGTTTGGCAAGATATGTTTCCATAAAATGCGCCGATCAGGGGTGCCGATTGCTTGTGCTGCGCTGATATAATCCTCCTCCCGGATGGAGAGCACTACACTGCGGGTAAGGCGGGCGAAGTCATCGAAAAAGGCCAACGAGACGGCCACGATGACATTGACCAACCCAGTGCCGAAGATTGCGACTAGATAGACGGCGATAATGAAATTGGGAAAGGCCCACTGCAGATCGATGTAGCGCATGATGAGCATGTCCAACCAGCCACCATAATAGCCAGCCAGGAGTCCCAGGAGAACGCCCACGATCAGGGCAATGGCCACGGTAGAAATCCCGACGATCAAAGAGACCCTCGCACCGTAGAGAATGCGACTGAAGAGATCGCGTCCTAGGGAGTCGGTTCCCAGCAGGTGTTGTGCGGAAGGCGCTTGGAGCATCTGGAAGTTCTGGGCGTTGGGGTCATAGGGCGAGAGATAGGGAGCGAAGATCGCCGCGATGGTCAGTCCTAACAGGACGACCGCGCTAGTAAGGGCTTTCTTGTCTCGCGTGAGCGAGCGCAGCCAGCGACCTTTACGACCGGCTGGTAAAGCTACCGAGCCCTGAGTCTCAACTGATTCAACTAGGATTTTTGTGCCGTCCGCCATAACACCCTTCTCTCAATAGTGGATCTTAGGATTGATGTAAGTGTAAAGGATATCCTCAAGCACGTTGATAGAGACGAAGATCGCCGCGATCACCAGGAGGGTACCTTGGACTAGCGGGTAATCTTCCTGGAGAATGCTGATGATCAACAGACGGCCCAACCCTCTGATGGCAAAGACGTTCTCCACGATGACGGTGCCGGCCATGAGCAGAGCAAAGGCGATGCCGATCACAGTCATGACCGGCATGAGCGAGTTGCGGAGCGCATGCTTCAGAATAACCCAATTCTCGTGAAGTCCTTTGGCACGTGCCGTCCTGATGTAGTCCTCCTGCATTACTTCCAGAAGTGCCGATCGCGTCATCCGAGCGATGATGGCAGAGAAGGCTGTGCCGATGGCAGTAGCAGGCAAAATCAAATGCGAAAACCAGGGCCACAACCCCTGTGAGGGGGACACGTAACCAATCGCAGGCAACCAATGCAATTGGACGGCGAAGAGCATGATCAAGAGGATCCCCAACCAGAAGTCGGGCATACTCAAGCCCAGAAAAGCGGCCAAGGTGAAGCTGTGATCGAGGAGTGAATGTTTCTTGACTGCAGAGATGATCCCGGCAGGCACGGCCAGGAGCAGGGCGATGACAAAGGAAAGCGTGGCCAGGCTCATCGTGCGCGGAAATGCCTGTTGGATAAGCTGACTGACCGGTTGATGGCTCCCATAGAGTGAGTTACCTAAGTTACCTTGAAAGATCCGCTCAAACCAGACCAGGTACTGAAGATAAAGGGGCTGATCCAGACCTAGTTGGTGCCTGATTTTGGCTGCAGCGGCCGGATCGCCTTCAACTCCCAAGCTGGCCAAGATGGGGCTTCCGGGGATGATCCGCAGCATGAAGAAGACCAATGTGGCCACCATCCACATGACGACTAGGCCGTAGAAGACTCGCTTGACGATATAGGACCCCATTAGGCCAGTTCACCTCCCCATCCCAGGCTCATCAATCTATCT
Organism: uncultured bacterium; assembly: GCA_913053845.1. Taxonomy (GTDB): domain Bacteria; phylum Bipolaricaulota; class Bipolaricaulia; order RBG-16-55-9; family DRJF01; genus DRJF01. The sequence goes on from CAJXGD010000016.1 coordinate 11,367, forward strand.
ATAAGGATCTCCCCTTCTAAGGAACCCAGCTATTCTCCTCGAAGGGGAGATCCCCTTAAACACCCTCACAGCTAGCTTGTCTTCTTGTTGATAGTGGTGCGATCGAGGTCGACCAAACCTGGGATGCGACTCACCGCTGGGTAGTTCACCTCCTTGCGATAGACAAGGATGTCCATCAGATGGAAGAGGAAGACGCACATCACCTTGTTGGAGGTGATGAAGTTGGCCTGCTGGACTAGCGTCTTCCGGCGGTTCATATCCGTCTCGATCCGCTCCGCTTCGGTGAGCTTGTCCACTTCTTGGTCGGAGAAGTAGCCGAAGGACATCTTCTGCTTGTCGCGTGTGGGTCCGTTAAACTTGGAGGTCGTCTCACACCAATCGACCAAACCATCATCGGGATCGTAGTCGCCACCACTGCCGATGCGGAGCAGATCGAAGTTCATCTTGTCGAAGTTGTCGATCAGGACAGGCCACTGTTGGATGACCAATTCGACGTTGATATTCAGGCTTTTCTTCAGGATGTTCACGATGACCTCACCTTCACGCTTGCCAGCCGAATTCACGTTCAGCTTCAGGGTGGGAAAGCCCTTTCCATTGGGGAAGCCGGCCTTTGCTAGCAACTGCTGCGCTTCTGCCGCGTCAAAGCGCTGAGAACTGGTCGCGTTGATCGTCTGGTCGAAGTAAAAGCGCATGGCGGGGTTGATCGTGCCGAAGGCTGGCAGACCCCGCCCGAAGAGGGCTCGCTTGATGAGGTCGTTGCGATCCATCGCTTTGGCGATTGCCAGCCGAACCATGAACCCTGGCTCTTTGGCCAGCTCGTCGAAGGGTTTATTAAAGTCGGTGACCTTGAAGGGATCCCGCCAGGGGTTGACCCAAAGTGCCTGAAAACCAGGTCCGGGGAGGATGGAGACGACGATATCCGGGTTGGCGACGAAGCCATCGATCAGCTCCGGAGCAGGTGGGTTCCCGCCGATCAGTTGGATGTCACCGGCCGCGATAGCGGCCGCCAGGGGCGCGGGTTCAGGGACGGGGATAATCTTCACCTTATCGAGTTTAGGTCGGGTGGGATCGTAGTATTTGTCGAACTTTTCCAATACGACACCCTGGCCCAGTTGGTGGGAGGTTACTTTGAATGGCCCTGTGCCCACTGGTGTAAGTCCGTACTGTTTAGCCCCCATTGACTCAAGTGCACCACGACTGACGATGGTCATCGCCCGCCCGCTAGCCCGTTCAAGCGTCTTGACCAAGAACGAGGCCTGAGGAGCGTGCAGCTTAAATTTGACCGTGAAGTCATCAACCTTCTCTACGCTCTCTATATCGTCCAACAACCGGTATTCGATGGACTGCTTGGGATCCTTGGAGCGGTTGAAGGTGAAGATCACGTCGTCAGCGGTGAAAGGATCACCGTTGTGGAAGGTAACGCCTTGACGAAGCTTGAAGACATACTCTTTACCGTCGGAAGAGACCTTCCAATCGGTAGCTAGGTCCCCCTCGGCGATCAAGTCCGGGTTGATATGGGTCAAACCACTCAGGACGTTCGATGTGATCTGGAATTCCAGGACCTGATTGATCTGAGCCGGATCGAGCGTGCTGATTGCATTTGTGCCAGCCCACCCCGCCGTCAGCTCACCACCACTTCCGGCAGCAAAGACCTCGCTCCCACCTCCTAGACCGGGAAGCAGATGCCACATGGAAAGTGCTCCTGCCGCGGCCAGCAGCCGCAGCACCGTACGCCGTCCCATCTTGGGACCGCGCAGCTCTACTTGGCTGAGTCCGAACAACGGGTCTTGGGGGTCGAAATCGTAGGCTTGCTTGATTTCCTGCTCGATGCGTTCCCGCTCCTCTTCTGGAAACCGGTCAAATTCACTGGACAACTTGGACCTCCTTGTTATGGCTTTAGGTTAGATGGATCACCGGTTGCAACCGGGCTAGTTACTCCTCACCTCCTTTTTATATTTGTGCTTTAGCCAACATGTTTCACTCATTCAGATCTCTCTCCAGCATGTCAAAGTGTTCCGCCATCTTGCGAACGGCTTGCACCCCATCTTTCTTTTCAACGGCCTGAAAGATCTGCCGGTGTATCTCAAAAGTCCGCTGAAAGTGCTGGCCATCGGCACGATAGTACTTCTCTCTCAGCTCTCGGGGCAGTTGCCCTCTCATCACCTCTAAGAGAGGCTTCAAGGCATGAACCAATAAGCAATTATGGGTCGCCGTGACGATGGTCAAGTGGAAACGCTGATTGGCCTGATTAAAGACATCGAAATCCTGAACTTGGGCAGATTGCTGCATTTTACTGAGCACTTCGGCTAGCGTTTGCAGATCCTGGGCAGAGACCCTCTTGCAAGCTAGTTTCACTATTCCTTCTTCTAGCACCCGTCGGGCCTCGAACGTCTCTTGCAGGTTCTCGCTCTCCTCTAGCAGGGTGAGCGCACGGTACTCCTCCGCAAAGCCAGCCTTCAACACATAGGTCCCGGCCCCTGAACGACTCTCGATGATCCCTGCTAGCTGGAGCGCGCTAAGCGCCTCGCGCAACGAAGCGCGACTCACGCCCATCTGTTCCGCAATCTCTCGCTCAGGAGGCAGTTTATCTCCGACGTGATACTCACTTTGTCGAATGGCATCCAGGATCTGCTCGGCAGCATAAGTACTCTTCCTCTTCCTCTCTATTCGCTTGAACTTCGCCATGCAAGATAGCTTAGTAGATAACAGTCCGATTGTCAAGTGGTCGGATAGCTCGTCCACTTTGCCTCGCCCCTCTCCGGAGGGTGTAAGCTCCCTTACAGTATAGACAGTGGCCGGTGAGCTACAATACACGCTCACTCAATGCGCAAGTCACTTGTGCCAGGGAGGGAGAAACATGGCAAAAGTTGCGATTGTCGTTCTAGCCAATACAGAGTCCCATGAAGGCCTGGGTCGGGTGGTCAACGCCTTGGTCACCGCCAAGGAGTTCAAGGAGCATCATGATGAGCTGCGGTTGATCTTCGATGGAGCGGGCACTCAAGGGCTCGCCTCGGTGGCCCAGCCGGATAGCAAGGCTCATGCCCTCTTTGAAGAGATCAGAGAGGCGATCACCGGAGCCTGTAGCTACTGCGCCGTGGCCTTTGGAGTCAGAGAAGCGCTCCGAGAGAATGGCATTCCCCTGCTCGACGAGTATGCCCATCATCCCAGTCTGCGGACGCTCATCTCCGAAGGGTTTCAAGTGCTGACCTTCTAGTCTAATCATAAGGCCGCAACATGCTTCCAATCCAGTAGGTGCTAGGTCAGTATATTTAGAGAGTGCTGGCGGGGGCTATGCCTACGCTGGAGATGGGCGGCTAGCGCAGGCCCTTCCAGATCATATTGGCCGCGGAATAGAGCAAGACCAGCCCGAAGAGCTGGCGCACCCGCCGCTGCGGAATGCGGCTGGAGCTGAATACCCCTAGCTGCGCTCCGCCAATGATCCCTAGCATCAGCGGCAAGAAGTACATCCAGCGAATATCGCCTTGCAGCGCGTGCTGCATCGAGCCGATCAGCGCCGAAGGTCCCATCACGAACAGGCTGGTGGCCACGGCGGTGGTGATCTCACAGCCCAGCAAGAGCAGCAGCGCCGGCACCATGATGATCCCCCCGCCAATGCCGAAAAAGCCCATGCTCAATCCGGCCAGCAGCCCCACCAGCCCCACCAGTGGCCAGGAGTAGACTGGATCGCCCGCCGGTGATGTAGTCTGGCCTCGCAGTTTTAGCGCCAAACCCTTGGGTTCCTGACCGGTCAGCATGATAAAACCTACGCTGATCAGCAGCAGGCCGAAGGCCATTGAGAGACCACCGCTGGAGATGAAGGTGGTTAAATAGGCTCCCAGCCAGGCACCCGGTATGGTGGTCACCATGAGCGTCAGGCCCAGGCGAAAGTCAATTACTCTCCGGCGGGCATAGCCCAAGGTGGAGGAGAGCGAATTGAAGATGATCACAGCCAGGCTGGTGCCCACGGCCAACTGGGTGGTAGACACATAGAAAAGGGCCAAGAGAGGTACCATGAAAGCCCCGCCCCCGATGCCGATCAGGCTGGAGATGGAGCCGATGACAAACCCGGCAACCAGCAGTGTGATAAACGTGACCAAGCGACCGACCTCCCTAACTTGAAGTGCAGGGCGCAGTATACCCGGTGGTTGCAGCCGGCTCAACGCTCAGGCTATGATGACTGGTCCTCATGGCTCAGCAAAGCGACGAACTGACTAATCTGCCTCTCTTCGCCCGTTCGGAGATGCCGGTTTATACCGTCTCCGCGCTCAACGGGATCGTGCGCCGGCTGATCGAGCAACAGTTCCCGGTGATCTGGGTGGAGGGAGAGATCTCCAATTTCAAGAAATATCCCTCGGGCCATCTCTATTTCAAGCTCAAGGACGCCGGGGCCGAGCTGCCGGCAGTGATGTTCAAGGGGCAAACGGACTCGCTGGCCTTCGAGCCGGAGGATGGCCAGCAGGTGTTGGCCTATGGCAAGCTGACCGTTTATGAGGTCAAGGGCAAATATCAGCTCAGCGTGCGGACGATGAAGCCCGCCGGCCTGGGCAAGCTGCAACTGGAGTTCGAGCGGCTCAAGGAGCAACTGCAGCGCGAGGGGCTGTTCGATCTGGCCCACAAGCGCCCTATTCCCGCCTTTCCGAGGCGTCTCGGAGTGATTACCTCCGGACAAGGAGCCGCTCTGCGAGATATTTTGAATATCATCTCGCGGCGCTATCCCCTGGTCGAGTTGCTGCTCTTTGCGGTGCAGGTCCAAGGCGAGGGTGCCTCGCTGCAGATCGCTCAAGCGATTGAGTCGGCCAATCGCTATAGTCGGCTGGCAGAGCCGATAGACACGCTGATCGTGGGCCGGGGCGGCGGCTCTCTAGAAGACCTGTGGGCCTTCAACGAGGAGCGGGTGGCGCGCGCCATCTACGCCTCAGAGATACCGGTGATCTCGGCGGTGGGCCACGAAGTGGATGTTACTATTGCCGACCTGGTAGCCGATCTGCGCGCTCCTACGCCCTCGGCGGCGGCGGAGCTGGCCGTGCCCCAACGAGATGAATTGCTGGGCCAAGCCCGCCAGTCGCTACAACGGCTGATCCGCAGTGAGCGACGGCAATTGGAAAGAAAGCGAGCGCAGCTAGAGACGCTGGTCCAGAGCTATGCTTTGCGTCGTCCCCTACGGCGCCTAGGTGACCTCCAGCAGCGGCTCGATGGGCTGAGCGCCCGGCTGCCGCGCGGCTTTCGCGAGGGTTGGCGTCGGCGCTTGGAGCGACTTGCTGGGTTGCAAGCACGTTTGGCGGCCGCAAATCCGGCCGGCCTGTTGCGTCGTGGCTATTGCCTGGTTGAGAAGGCGTCCGGCCGGCTGGTCCGCTCGGCGGAGCAGGTCAAGCCGGGCGAGCTTGTGAGAATTCAGCTCCACAGTGGAGCGCTGACCTGCGAAGTTCGGGAGGTCAATCTCAAGGGGGATCAACGTGACAGAACGTGAGCCTGAGCGCGAGTCCGAGTCCGAGTTAGAATTGAATATCGAGGGGGCGCTGGCCCGCTTGGAAGAGATCGTACAGGCGTTGGAAGGCGAAGGGACCCAACTGGATGAGTCGCTCAAGCTCTTTGCGGAAGGCGTCAAGCTGGCTAGCGCGATCAAACAACGCCTAGAGCAAAGCGAGCTCAAGGTGCGTCAGGTGCTGGAGGGCGCCGAGGGCTTTAACGTGGAGGATTTCTTGGCGTAGGAACCAGCTCAGTGCCCGATTGACAACACCCACCTCCCTAGGTTATGATGGATTTGCCATGTGTAGCGACCAGACGTAGCAACCAGTGAGATCAAGCGCCCGCCTCTTCCTACTTTTCTTGCACTTTGGGCAGCGAGTTGTTTTAGCCCAGCGAGGAAGCGCGGGCCGAGGAGGATAGATGTGGAAGATTTAGACCTGATCATCATCGGCGGCGGGCCGGCGGGACTGACCGCGGCCATATACGCCGGCCGAGCCAAGCTCAGAACGTTGATGCTCGATAAACTGATGCCCGGCGGCCAACTCAACGAGACCACCGAAGTGGAAAACTTCCCCGGCTTCGAGGAACCGATCCAGGGACCGGAATTGATGCGACGCATGCGTGTCCAGGCCGAGCGCTTCGGCACCAAGGTCTTGATGGAAGAGACGCTCACCGTCGAGTGGGGCTCTTCAGGAGAACCTCACACGGTGATCACCAATGAAGCTCACCATCAGGCCCCAGTGGTAATCGTGGCCACCGGCGCGGCCCCCAAACCACTGCCGGCCAAAGGGGCCCAAGAGCTCAAGGGGAGAGGGCTGTCCTACTGTGCCACCTGCGACGGTTATTTCTTTCAGGGCAAAACGCTCATCGAAGTGGGCGTCGGGGATGCCGGCTTCACCGAGACGCTCTTCCTCACTCGCTTCGCTCAGGAGATCCGCATGGTTGTGCGCCATCCCAAAGACGATCCCCAGGCCATCCGGGCCAGCGACCGCAGATTGGTAGACAAGGTCATGGCACATCCCAAAGTTAAGTTCATCTGGAACTCCGTCGTGGATGAGCTCAAAGGTGACGGCCAGTTGAAGTCTGTCGTGCTCAAGGATCTGGGCTCTGGCCAACTGATTGAGCAGAGCGATGTGGGCGGTGTTTTCGTCAATATCGGCCACGCGCCGGCCATCGAATTCTTGCACGATAAACTGGAGCGCGACCGGCGCGGCTATCTGGTCACCGATGCCCACATGCGCACCGCCGTGCCCGGCGTCTTCGCCATCGGTGATGTGCGGGCCCTCTCCGGGGTGTACGCTCAGGCGATCATCGCTGCCGGTGACGGCTGCATCGCCGCGCTGGAAACCGAACATTATTTGGAGGACCATCAGTGGCCGTTCGAGGCTTGCTAAGAGGCGCGCCAGCAGTAGAGCGGAAGCAGTGGGCCGGGCGCTATCCCACTTTGGTCGAGTTCTTCGAGCATACGGTCGTGCGCTGCGGCGAGCGGCCAGCCCTCAAGGCCCCGCGCTTCACCGGCGGAGGCTACCGGGCGCTGAGCTATGATCGGCTCAACGAACTGGCCGAGCGCTGCGCCGCCGGCCTGCAAGCGCACGGCATCGGCAAGGGGGACAAGGTGGCCATCCTCTCGCGACCGCGCGTCGAGTGGGCCGCGGTCATGCTGGGGGCGCTCAAGCTGGGCGCGGTCGTGGTGCCGCTCGATCCACTGCTGGGCCAACGGGAGATTCGCCGCCTGCTGGCGGCCACCGAGGCCAAAGCGGTCATAGCCGCCGGCGACCTCATCGCCCTGACCCAGGGGGTCGGCTCGCTGATCCTGGCGGTCAGCATGGACCCCGGTCAGCCGGACAATCTGCTCTCCTGGGGGGAGTTCACCGCCCAGACTCGCCTGGGCCCTCAGCCTCCCCCTCCTAGTTTGGCCGACCTGGCCTTCTTTATCTGTACTTCCGGTACCACCGGCGATGCTAAGGTCGTGATGCTCACCCATGAGAATCTCAGCTCCAACCTGAGCGCCGTCTTCGATCGCCTGGGCATCACCCCACGTGACACGGTGATGACCATCGCCCCTTGGAATCACATCATGGGCCTGATCATCCTGCTGGCCTCCTTCTGGCAGGGGGCCGGGGTGGTCTACAGCGACGACTATCGCAATTTGACCCAGCTAATGAGGGAAAATCGCGCCACCCTTCTCACCGCGGTGCCCAAGCTCTATCACAGCATGTTCGCCAAGATCGAGAGCGCCATTCAGGAGAAGCCGCTGAGCCGTTGGCTCTATCAGCGGGCCCCGCGGCTGTTGGGACGCCGCTTGAAGCAGAAGCTGTTGGGGAGGCAATTTCGCTTCTTCGTCTGTGGCAGCGCCCCGCTGGCTCCGGCGGTCGCCGCCGGATTCCGCCGGCTGGGCCTGGGCATGATCCAGGGTTACGGCATGAGCGAGACCTCACCGGTGCTGACCTTTACCACTCCCTTGACCGAGAAGGCTGACTCGGTGGGGGAGCCGCTCGCCAACCTGGAGCTGAAGATCGCTAACCCCGATCAAGAGGGTGTGGGTGAAGTCTTGGTGCGGGGGCCGAACGTGATGCGCGGCTATTACAAAAATCCGCAGCGTACTCGGCAGGTCCTGCAGCCTGATGGCTGGTTGCACACCGGCGATCTGGGGCTGCTCGACCGCGAGGGCTGGCTGACCATCCGGGGGCGCAGTAAGAACGTGATCGTGCTGGAGACGGGCAAGAACGTCTACCCCGAAGAGATCGAATGGGAGTTGTGTGCCAGCCCCTACATCGAAGAGATCCTGGTCCGGGGCGGGCAGCGTCAGGGCCTAGAGGTAATTTTGGCCTTTGTCTATCCCCAGCAGGAGGCGATCACCAAGCTCAGCGACCCGGCGGAGATCAAGAGGCTGATCTGGGAGGAGATCAAGCGTTACGGGCGCAACTTGGCCTCCTACAAGCGCATCAGGAGTGAAAAGGACCTGATCATCGTTGATCAGCCGTTTGTCAAGACCAGTACGCTCGACATCAAACGCTATCTCTATCATGGCGAGGTGAGCAGCGACAAAGATTAGCGCTGCCCAGCACCTGCAGGGCCCGCGCCTCGATCTGCACCAGATGTCGTCCCGGAGCCAGGATGAACGGCTCGCCGTCCAGATGTGCCGGCAGGGGACGGTCGGTCTCCAGACTGAGCCATGACGCCTGGTGCAGATGGACCTGCTGGAGTTGTAGATGGCTACCCCGACGCAGCTTGGGCATCTGCCATAGGCGTTCAAGAATTGGCAAGTCTTCGATGAGGTAGCAATCGAGCCGGCCATCATCGAGCTCGGCCTGCGGGGCCAAACAGAAATTTCCCCCTTGAAAAGGGCCAAGACAGGCCCCGCTTAGCAGTGCCGGCCCCTCGTAGCGCCAGTCGGGGGTGCGAAAGACCAGCGGAAAGTCCTTGAAAGCAAGCGCTTCGCGCACTCCTCCCCACAGATAGGCCCATTCACCCCTGAGTCGTTTCAGGCGGCTATTGCGCCAGGCGACCGCCCCATCGAGCCCCAAACCCAAGCCGTTGACAAAGTAGCGCTCGCCCAAGCGGCCCAGGTCCACCCAGCGCCCTGCTCCTGACTCCAACGCTCGCCGGATCAGCTCCAGTGCCGCCCAGGGTTGCGGGGGCAGGCCCAAGGCCCTGGCGAAATCGTTGCCGCTGCCCCAGGGTAGAATCCCCAAGCAGAGTTCAGGGTTGCCGGCACCCATCAGGCCATTGACGACCTCATTGACGGTGCCGTCCCCACCGACGGCAATCACCGTCCGCGCACCGCGCTCGGCGGCCTCTCGGGCCAGCCCGCTGGCCTGACCGGGCCGGTCGGTCAAGCGATATGCACCGGGAATGCGCCCAGCGGCAAATTCTTGCAGCAGGCGCGGCAACCGGCGACGCACTCGGCCGCGTCCGGCGGCCGGGTTGATGATCCATTGGCATGAGCTGGGCTCCATACTTTTTTAACTGCCTCCTTTGACCGGATGCAATACAACCATCGAGCTAATCCAAGACAGGTCGGTTTGACAAGCGTGCGTCCAGACCCTAAAATTAGCCCCATCCTAGCCGGGGTGGCGGAATCGGAAGACGCGTACGGTTCAGGACCGTATGGGCTATGCCCGTGTGGGTTCAAATCCCTCCCCCGGCACCACTGCCCTTCAGCTATGATCCTGCTTGCCTCAGCTCGTTATAGCCGGTATGATACGCCACCTGCGGGCCAAGGCCAAGTACGCTCGCAACTGAAGAAGGCGACGCGCAGCTAGCCATGAGAAAACGTTCACCGCTGGCCATCTTACTCCTGACTGTCTTTATTGATCTATTGGGCTTTGGGCTCATCATTCCACTCCTGCCGCTCTACGCGCGGCAGCTGCAGGCTTCACCTTTTGAGATCGGCCTGTTGATGGCTTCATATTCGCTGATGCAGTTCATCTTCGCCCCGATTTGGGGGCAGATCTCCGATCGGGTGGGCCGCCGACCGATCATCCTGCTCAGCCTGCTGGGCTCGGTGCTGGCCTATACGCTCTTCGGCCTAGCGAGCTCGCTGCCGCTGCTCTTCCTGGCCCGCCTGCTGGCCGGCCTCTTCGGGGGCAACATCTCAGCAGCCCAGGCCTACATCGCCGACATCACCCCTCCGGAGGAACGGGCCAGAGGCATGGGCCTGATCGGTATGGCCTTCGGCCTGGGCTTCATCTTCGGGCCGGCGCTGGGCGGCTGGCTGGGCAGCTTTAGCTATCATCTGCCGCCGCTGGTCACCGCCGGTCTGGCTCTGATCAACGTCGCTTTCGCTTACTTCATGCTGCCCGAATCGCTCAACCGAGAGGCGAGGTCAGCACGGACCGCGTCATGGCGGGAGAGCTCGCCGCTGACCCGCATCGCTCGCGCCTTCGAGCAGCCCCAATTGCGCTCGTTTTTGTGGCTCTTCGCCCTGATCGTCTTCGCCTTCTCCGTGATGGAGGCCACTTTGGTGCTCTTCTTGCAAGATATTTTCGGCTGGGGGGTATCACGCTCCGGTTACCTATTTGCCTACCTCGGCGTGGTGATCGCCCTGATGCAAGGCGGGCTGATCGGACGCCTGGTCAAGGCCTTCGGCGAGCGCCGCCTGGTCAGCGCTGGTGCGCTGATGATGGCCGCCAGCCTGCTGTTGGTCCCCTTCGCGGCGACAATCTGGGAGCTAGGGCTGGTCCTGACCCTGCTCGCCCTGGGCGACGGCATGGTCACCCCTTCGCTGAGCAGCCTCATCTCGCGCCAGGTCAGTGCAGAGGCGCAGGGCAGCACCCTGGGTGTCTCCCAATCGCTCTCCAGCGTCGCGCGCGTCTTCGGCCCCCTCTGGGGTGGACTTGCCTACAATATCTGGGGACCGGCTTGGCCCTTCCTCAGCGGCGGGGTGGTCATGGCGTTGGGTTTCTTGATGAGCCTCAAGCTGCTGCAGAAGTCGGCGCAAGGTCGCTTAAGCCAGTCTCAGGAACCGTCCGCCGGCTCGCCTGGCCATTGAGCGCACGAGTTGGTCTATGTTATAATGCTCCTGAGCAGACGCTCAGCTAGCCGGAAGGAGGTCAGAGCTATTGCCTGGCATATTTAGTCGCTTCCGAGACCTGATCAAGGCCAAGACCAACGCCGCCCTGGACAAGCTGGAGGACCCCGAGCAGCTTTTAGACGAGAAGTACCGGCAATTACTGACAGAACAGCAGCGGATCGCTCGGGCGGTACGCGACTCGATCGCCGATCGCAACTTAATTCAGGGCGAACTCGCAGAGCTGCAAGGGCAGACAAAGAAGGTCCATGAGCGGGCCAAACTCTATCGCTTGAAAGCCCTCTCGATCGAGCAGCAAGCCGCTGCAGCCGAGCTGCCCCAACAGTCGGAGCAGATCGAGAAATACAATCAAGAGGCCATTAGGCTGCTCAAGCAACGGCTGCGCCTGGACGAGCGCGTGCGGGCCTTGCAGGACAATCTGGAGCGTGCGGGCCTGCGAGTCAAGGCGATCAAAGAGAAGCAGATAGATCTGAAGGCCAAGCTGGACGACTTGCGGCTGAAGAAGGAGGAGTTGAAGAGCGAGTGGCGCCTGTCCAAAGCTGAGGAGCGCATCTCCGGGGCCTTAGCGGGGCTAGAGGGGGATTTCTCCGATGTGGACCTGACCTTACAGCGCATCGAGGAGAAGGTCAAGCGTAAGAAGGCGCTGGCTCAGGCATCATCGGAGGTGTTGGCTGGACAAGCGGAGCACGAGCCGGTGATCGAGATTGCTGGCGAGCCGGAGCTACGGGCCGAGGTGGCCCTGCAAGACCTGGACCGTGAATTGCTAGGCGGTGATCAGGCGCGATCCTTGGACGCCGGGCCGCAGGCCGGATCTCACCTGCTGGTAGCCGTCTCTGGAGGAGGCACTTGGGCCTTCCCGGCCGAGCTACGAGACCAGATACTTAACTCCCTCAATCGGGTGGATGAGCAACTAAGCGACTTGACCAAAGAGGGCCAACTCAGCCCCGAGAAATTTGCCGCCCTCTATCGCCAGATCTTTCAGATCATCAGGGAGCGAGGCCAGTTGGTCGGGCGTGACATCTCCCTGAGTGCGGTGAGTGGCGAGAAGGGTTACCCCAAGCCGGAGATCACCTTGCCCCCGGAAGATCTGGAATACGACGAAGCGCTCAAATTACTGAAAGGCGAAGGGTTAATCCCCGGTTGAGACCAGCAAAAGAGGGCTGCGGGGGAAGTGTCTGACATCATCGTATCTGAGAGAGCTCGCCAAAAGTTCCAGAGACTATATCCTTAATGATCTACGTGGTCATGTACCAGCCTATATTTGCCTAATAGCGGATTCTTGACAAAGCTGATGCTGATAATCTATTCTATGGCTAGATTATGAATCAGCAACCTGGAGCGAGGTCTGGATAAATGGCTGCCATTAAAGGTGTACCCCATCCTTTCCCGTATCAAGGCAGCAAACGACAGTTGGCCAGTCAGATCGTGGCTTGTATTCCTCATCGTACTTACAGGCTTATTGAACCCTTCGTTGGCTCTGGGGCAATCACCTTAGCCACTGCATACCTCCATCGCACTTCCCGGTTTGTCATCAGTGACCTTCATCAACCCCTGATAACCCTTTGGCATTCAATCATCTATGATCCTGACCAGTTGGCGGACCGATACGAAGACCTCTGGAACCGACAGCAAGGTCGGCAAAGAGAGTTTTATGATGAAGTTAGGGTTTTGTTCAACCAGACCCATGAGCCGCATTATTTTCTCTACCTTCTAGCTAGGTGCGTAAAGGCGGCCGTCCGCTACAATGCCGAGGGCCAGTTCAATAACAGCCCCGATAATCGTCGTTTGGGAATGCGCCCTAAAACAATGCGCCGGAATATCCTTAATAGTTCCCAACTCCTTCGAGGGAAGCTCCAAGTGTTATGTCAGGATTATAGGGAGACGCTTAAAACGGCTGATTCTCATGATGTGGTCTACCTGGACCCTCCCTACCAGGGGGTGACAAATAGTCGCGACCGAAGATATTACAGTGGCATCAACTTTCAAACCTTCGTCAGAACTCTCGAAGATCTCAATTCCCGTCAGATTCGCTTCATCATTAGTTATGACGGTCGCACCGGGTCGAAAGTTCATGGTCAACTCCTCCCCAAACATTTAGAGTTGATACACAAGGAAATCAAAGTGGGTCGCTCCGCCCAAGCCACGCTGCTGGGAAAGGAAGATACCACCGTTGAATCCCTATATCTTTCCAGGGTGCTAATCGAACGAATAGGTGCAATACCAGCAGCCCTCACAGCAGCCTTTTCTGAGAGCCTCTTTATAAAAACATGAGCAAAGAGCAATACACCAGAGAGATAATCGCAAAGGTGGAAACCATCCAAGGGAAACGCTCCCGATTAGTCGTTGAGCACATACTCAAGCATGGCAGCATTACCACTGAGAATCTCAAGAATTATGGCTACGAGCACCCTCCAAGGGCGATCAAGGATGTTCGTGATCAAGGTCTCCCGTTAGAAATGTTCTGGACAAAAGACTCCACTGGAAAACGAATAGCAGGTTATCGTTTTGGTGACCCCTCCAAAATAAGGCATGACCGCCTTGGAGGTAGAGTCGTGTTTTCCAAGAAGTTTAAGAGCGAAGTTATCCACGCCAATACTTCTAAGTGCAGTATATGTAATACTAAGTTTGAAGTACGTTACTTCCAGGTTGATCATCGTATACCTTATGAGATATTAGGGGATAAGGATGATGATGTTAGAGACGTTGCTGATTACATGCCTTTGTGTGGTTCGTGTAATAGGGCTAAATCGTGGTCTTGCGAACACTGCGAGAATTGGCAGCAGCATAAAGATCCAAAGACATGCATGTCGTGTTACTGGGCAGATCCAACGCACTATACGCATGTGGCAATGAAAGAAGTTCGCCGACTTGCTTTACTCTGGGAAGAAGCGGAAGTTTCAGAATACGACGCACTTTCCAGCCGAGCTGTCAATCAAGATGAAACACTACCAGAATTCGTGAAAAGTGTGCTACGGGCTCATCTAAAGCAGGGAAAACGTGGATGACCCCGACAGACACAAATCGTTGCGCCGACGCACTTATCGCGTGCCGCTGAACCAGATGTTAGGGCGCGAGGGGAGACAAGATATTATGTTGAGAGCGATCATCGTACACGGCGGGGCCGGGCGGGTACCCGGCGACGAGCTGGCGCCGCGCCAAGCTATACTGGATCAAGCGACCGGGCTGGCGCTCGATGCCTTGAGCCAGGGCCAAGCTCCCCTGCTGGCTGTCGAACATGCTGTTAATTTATTGGAAGATTCCGACCTGTTCAACGCCGGGCGCGGCGGGGCCATGCGCCTAGAGGGCTCGGTCAGCCTCGATGCTTCCTGCATGACTTCCGAGCTGGACTGCGGCGCGGTGGCCGACCTGCGCGGCATCCGGCACGCCATCTCTATCGCCCGTCTGGTCATGGAGGAGACCCCTTATGTGCTGCTGGTGGGTCGGGCTAGCACCGAGTTGGCACTGCAATTCGGTCATCAACTGGAAGACCTGCACACCGAGCGTAATATTCGCCGCTGGCTGACCGCGCGCCAGGCACTGGAGCAACTGCCCTACAAAGAGCAACTGCGTCTGCTGCGCGGTCTGGCTAGCTCCGCTGAGGAAACGGGCCGTCATGGCACAGTGGGCGCAGTGGCCCTCTCCGATGACGGTCGGCTGGCCTGCGGTACCTCCACTGGGGGCATCGCCTCGCCGCTGACCCATGAGGGCCGCGTCGGCGATACGCCGCTGATCGGTGCGGGCACCTACTGCAACGAGTATGGCGGTGCCTCCTCCACCGGCGTGGGCGAGGCGATCACGCGGGCGACGTTGTCCCGTGAGGTGGTGCGACTGATCGAATCCGGCCTACACCCGCAGGAGGCCGCCGAACGGGCTATCGAGCGGTTTGCCGCCCAAACCGGCTCAGAGGCCGGGGTGATCGCCCTTGACCGTCGTGGCCGGCACGGGGCAGCTTACAATACCTCAATGATGCAAACGGCCTTTGCCCATGACTAAACGGCCGGCTCGCTTAGCTCTGGCCCTGTTACTGACACTCCTGCTGCTGGTCATTCCCACCGCTGGGGCTGCGATCAGCCCTCCTCAAATCATTGCTATTAGCTTCCCCGCGCACATTCCCACCGGCGGGGTCGCCGTTGCCGGCACGGTCCTCTATCGCGCCGCGGCCGGCCGGCTCGGTCGAGCCCAATTCGACGTGCTGGATGGCGGCTTCGATCCCTTCACGCTGAGTCTGGACAACCGGCCGAGCTTGCAAACGCCCCTGCCGGATGGACCGCAGAGCTTCAGCTTTCGGCTGGCCTGCGATCCCCACCCGCGCCACGTGATTCTCAAACTGCAGCTCTTCGACCGGGCAGGCCGCGCCAGCCGCCCGGCCCACTTTGCTTTCTATTGCGACTCGCCACCAGCGGGGGATTTTTTGCAGGAAGAAGCGCAAGTGCGTCCCACCAGAGCCAAGATAGTGCTCAATTTCTACTTTCTCGACGATGGGGTCTCCACGATCACCCGCGGCACGCATTACGCCGATCCCGATGCCGTCTTGGCCCCGCTCGCTCCCGGGATGATCGCTGTGTTAAAGAGTCAGATTATCCCTGCGCTCGGCGGCATCTGGGACCAGTGCAGCCTGGCCTTCCGGCTGGGGGTGAGCCAGGTGGTCCGGCCGCAGAAACTGATCATCCCCGGGCAGGGCGGCCGCAACCTGGCAGAGCTATTCTTCGGCCAGTATCAGGGCGTCCAAGTGATCTTCGTCAACCCCACCTCCGGCACCGAAAGCCTGGACCTGCTAGATGTGCTGCGCCAGGCCGGAGCGCGCTTCGACCGGGAGTTGGCGGCGCAAGGTAGCTCGGCCAGCCGGGCACTGGATGTTTTTATCATCGGGCGCAAGGGCCTGCTATCTCGCTCCAATCCCTTGGCCTTTGGCGGGGTGGCGCAGATTCGCGGTCGGGTCAACGTGGTACATTGGCAGGCGGTATTTTTTAAGAGCCAACAACCGGCACAGATCCTCTTGCCCCAGATCGTGATTCAGGCGATGGCCCATGAGATCGGCCATAATCTGGGGCTATTTCATGTGACGCCGCAGCAGGACAGTCTCAACCTGATGATCTCTCAGCCAGAGCTGCCGCGTCTCTTCCCGCCCACGGTGCATCTGCTGCCGGGGCAGTGTGCTCAGGTCGCCCCGGTGGTCGCGGCGCTGGCCTCGCCTTGAGGACCTCAGCTCACCCGTAGCTCGGCCAGCAAGGGGCTCAAATCCACCGTAGGCCGTCCCGCCTCATCGGCGATGACCCGCTCGGCCGGGGTCTGCTGCGTATAAAAGGGAATGCGCCGGGAGATACGCTCTTCGTAGGTCGAGGTAGTCCGGTTGATCAGGAAGACCCCCACCGGAATCCGCTCGCCCCACTCGCTGGTACGGGCCACATAGCGTCCCAGCAGCTCGTGGGTCTGTTCCTCGCTCATCTCCGGCGTCAGCAGGGGATCATAGCCGGTATCAGCTAGTGAATAAACCCGTGGCTGCGCCCGGCCCGTCTCCGGGTCCGGTCGGTCGAGACCGCCATACCAGTCTCTGGTGTTCAAATTATTATAGGTCGGACAAGGTTGCAGCACCTCGATGAACGAAGAGCCGTGGTGCTCGACTCCCTGGCGGATCAGTTTGACCAGCTCCGGCACGTTGAAGGCGTAGCCGCGGGCCATAAAAGTGTAGCCAGCGGCCAGCGCCAGCATCAGCGGATTGACTCCCTCGTTGGGGTTGGGCTGGGAGAGCCCCTTGGTCTGCATACCCAGCTTCAGCGTGGGCGAGGCTTGCCCCTTGGTCAGCCCGTAGACGCCATTATTAAATAGCACATAGGTGATGTCCAGATTGCGCCGCCCGGCGCCGATAAAGTGGCCGGCCCCGATGCCCAGTCCATCACCGTCGCCGCCCACGGCGATCACCAATAGATTGGGGTTGGCCAGCTTGGCCCCGGTGGCATAGGGCAGCACCCGACCGTGCAGGGTGTGTACCCCGTAGGCCTTGACATAGTGAGTGGTCTTGCCCGAACAGCCGATGCCGGAAAAGATGGCCGTGCGCTGCGGCGGCACGTTCAGCCCCGCCAGGGCCATTTGAATAGAACTTAATATACCATAGTCACCGCAACCGGGACACCAGTCAACGTGCACCTCGGTCTTAAAATCGCTGAGCTTATATGCCATGAGTCAACACCACCTTCTGGGAGGAAGAGTCGCCAGGTTTTGTGGCCAGCAACGCTTTGAGCGCCTCAGAGAGCTCATCGCTCAGGATGGGTCGTCCGTTGTACTTGACGATCAACTGCTCGATCTTGATGCCGGTCTGCTCGCGGATCAGGCCGGCCAATTGGCCAGAGTAATTGTTCTCCACGGCGATGCGGCGCTTGGCCCGGCGCAGCAGCGCCTCCAACGCCCTGGCCGGCAGGGGCCAGAGCAGCCGGACTTGCAGGAAGCTGAGCGAGTGGCCCTCGGCCTTGAGCACCTCCAGGGCTTCCAGAATCGCCCCTTTGGGTGAGCCCCAACTGACGATCATCGTCTCGGCGTCTGGGTCGCCAAAGAGATTGAACTTCTCGGCTTCGGGGATCTCCTGGGCGGCCGTCTGCAGCTTGCGAGCGCGCTTCTCCATCATCTGGTCGCGCACCAGCGGATCCTCGGTGATGTGACCGGTCTCATCGTGCTCATCGCCGGTGTTCCAGAACATCCCCCCGGCCTGTCCCAGCACCGTGCGGGGGGAGATGCCCGACTCGCTCCAGGCGAAGCGCCGATACTCTCCCTCGCTCGCCTCGTAGGCCCGCAGCCCCCGATCGAGGCGTACCCCCTCCAACTCGAAGGGTGGCAGCGTCTGACCGGCACTGGACAGCGCCTTGTCCAACAGGTGGATCACCGGCGTCTGGTAGCGCTCGGCCCAGTTGAAGACGCGGATGGCATCGTGGAAGCACTCTGACAAGTCGCCGGAAGCCAGCACCAGGCGAGGAAACTCGCCGTGGCCGGCATGCAGTACGAAGCGCAGGTCGCCCTGCTCGGTGCGGGTGGGCAGGCCGGTGCTAGGTCCGCCGCGCTGATAGAGGCTGATCACCAGCGGGACCTCGTTGATCCCGGCCCAGCCCAGCGCTTCGGTCATCAGGCAGAAACCGGGCCCTGAGGTGGAGGTCGCCGCCCGCGCCCCGGCGAGCGCTGCGCCGGTAGCTGCGGTGATCGCGGCGATCTCATCCTCCGTTTGCAGCACGATCAGGGCCGCTTGCTTGGCCGGTTCACCTGGAGGGCTCTTGAGGGGCACCAGTGCATGGGCGTCGAGATAGCTGCTCTCATCGGTGGCCGGGCTGATGGGGTAGTAGGCCTGCAACGAGCAGCCGGCGGCTATCTTGCCCAGAGCGACGGCCTCAGTACCGGTGAGATATATGCGCAGTTGATCGGTCTCGACCGGTTCCAAGTGCCGGGCCAGTTTCTCGCCGGCGAAGGAGTCGGCCACATATTGATAGGTCAGCTCGCAGGCGCGGCTGTTCAGCTTGATCACCTTAGCTTTGCCGGCGAAGACCGCTGCCAGGGCGCGCAGCAGGGGTTCGAGCGGATACTGCAACAGGGCGCAAGAGGCCGCCACGGCCAGCAGGTTGATCACCCGCTTGAGCGAGGAGAGCGCCGTGCCGGTCTCATCGGCCAGCTTCTGCAGCAGCTCGCGATAGGGTATGGGAAAGCAGTGGACTCCCCGGGCCTGGGCAGCCTGGATCATGCTGCCCAGCGTTTCATCCAGCCCTTGCTCATCGACCAGATAGTGAGCTAGGCTGGTGCGGGCACGCTCCTCCATCGCCGCCGCCCGCTCCAGCGGGGTCTCGGCCAGCTTGGGATCATAGATCAAGCCCCCGGAGGCGCAGACCTGGCGAGCATGGAGGAAGACGGTCTCGGCGTCGAAGCTGACCAGCAGGTCGGCCTGGTCGCGCGGAGCGCCCAGCGCTCGGTCGGCGACTGCGACCTGATAATAGCTGTGCTTGCCCATGATATTGGAATAATACTCCCGCTGGGCATATACTTGTAAGCCCCCAAAGGCGCAAGCGCGCGCGAAGATATTGGCGGCCGAATCTACCCCGCTGCCTTGGGCTCCGCCGATGAGCCAAGTCAAACGGCTTTGCTCTGCTGGCATTGCTACCTCCTCTTCATGCTCAACCCCAATTCGCCCTTCGCTTGCTCAAGAGAAGCTTGGAGATCAGCGATATGCAGGTCAAGATTAAGTTGGCATTCTAACACTCAGCCCTACCGGTCGCAAGCAGGCCGCGGCGGCGATTTTTCCAGCTCGACCAACTCTAGTGTATAATATATATTTGAGGACAGCTAATGACAGAGGTGACTTTGGAGCGAGCTCAGGCTCAGCCGAGAGAGGATAGGGCTCACCTAGGGCGAGGGCGGTTTATCGGCATACTGGCCGGCATCATCGTCAGTGTGCTGGTGCTCGATCTAGCCTTGGTGATGCACATCAGCAATCAACAGCGGGCACAGTTCGCTAAGCGGGCCGAATACCAAGTGCTGCGCTCGGCCAGCATGATCGTCTGGTATATCAAGCAAGGGGACACCGTCGGTTTGACCAACCTGCTCCAGTACTCGGTGATCGGCGATCAGCTCTACGCTCAGGTGGTGGTCAATGGCCAGGTGATCGCCGAGCGGTTGGCCCCCAAACTGGGACACCTGACACTCCCTATTGAGCCGCTCCCGGCGGCGACCGCCGAAGAGCACAGCGTGCACCGGCTCTTTAACGGCGAGTCCTATCTGGACCTACGGCTAGGGCTGACGAGCTTAACTTCCGGAGGCGGGGCTCAGTCGCGCCGTTCAGCCCCAACGATCAGCTATCTGCGCGTGGGCTATTCGCTCACCTCGGTAGAGCTGGCTCTCAGGCGTTCTTCCTTGTTCATCGTGGGCACCAGCACCCTGCTGCTCCTGGTCATCGGCCTGCTCTTCTGGCTGACGACCAGAATCTGGGGAGGAATCCATCTGAGGCCACCTGCGACAGCGCCCGGCTTGATTCCGGAGGGAGAACAGGTCCTCACCGCCAATGGTGGTGGCCTGGCCAGCCCGGAGCCACTGCGCCAGGTGCTGGAGCTGAGAGGAGGCCAAGTGACGGTGGACCGCCGGCGCAAGCTGATCGCCTTCGACGGACAACAGGTGTCGCTTTCGCCCAAAGAATATAAGCTGTTTATGCAACTGGCCTCCGATCCGGAGCGCATCTTCTCTGACTCGGAGATCCTCGCTGAAGTCTGGAGCGCCAATAGCGCGGCCACCAGCAAGGATGTCAAACAGTACATCTACTTTTTGCGGCGCAAGCTGGGCGATGATCCCGAAGCGCCTGGCTTCATCGAAACGGTACGAGGACATGGCTATAAGCTGGCTATATAATTGGATTTCTATCTTCTCTCGATTGTCTTCTATGACGTGATCTGCTATGCTAGCAACCAGTCGAGCTGCCGCAGCGCAACCAACAAGAATAAAGAGGAGGAGCCAATGAGACAAGCAAGCAAGTGGACCCTGATCGGACTGCTGATCTGGGCTTTGGCCAGTTGGGGTTTGGCCCCTACCGCACGGAGCCAGCTGAGTCTCTCGGCCGTGATTCAAGAGACTGCCCGCCAGCTTGATCTGGCACTGCAACAGTCCCTGTTGGCCTCGTCCGCGCCCACCCTGGAGAATGCCCAGGCACTGAGCCACCAACTACTCAACCTGCTCGAAGGGCAAAGCGGCTCAGACTACGATTCCCGCTATCCCATCGCCGGAGATCAGCTAGGGCTGATCGAGTATGCCAGCCAGATCGAGGCCGGCTTGCAGGATGCACGGTACCAGCATCGCTTCGACGTCACCGTGGACAATATCATGATAGACTTCAAACTAGCCCTAGCCCGTACCCAGCAGGTGTTGCAGCTCACTGCGCTGGGAGATACACGAGAGAAGCTGAATGAGACGACCGCTTTCCTCTCCGCCGCCAAGGGGCGAGCCGATGACGTGCCGCCTCTGGGAGGCATCCTCTTCTTGGTGGCCCAGATCGCGCAACCGTAAAGTTCAGGGCCAACCTCGACCAAGGGAGTTGGCTTGTTCGGCTGAGCTGACCCAAATGGCAAGCCGGTTCTACCTAATTTCGATCTCCCTTCTGTTGTATTTCGATTGACCTTCATGCTAGAGAGAGCTTGTTAAGCGAGAATAGAGGGATCTAAGGTGAACAGAGGGCTTGGCCAAGTTAGGCTGTGGGTGGTGGCTGCCAGGGTTTTGCCACCCTTTTCCCCCAAACCTCCAAAGGGTGGATTTTTCCCCAGCAGCTTGAGGACGCGGTTTGAGACAGTGGCCAAGCCCTCTGCCGCCTAAAAAGTCAGAATAGCAAAAGCCTATCGCTTTTGTCAAGTGTTGGGGCGGCAGGCTGTCGCCAAGGAGGGAGTAGTCTGATGCTCAAGCTGCGCTTCCTGGGGCCTGCTGGAGATGCAGTGGGACCCAGAGCCCCTCTGGCTGGCTCAGGTTAGCAGACAACCCTAAGCTCACCTCCAGTTTTACGTACGTCACTTAGGTTAAGGCAACGATACGATTTGGAGTACTTTTCTGCTGAGGCAATTCGGCGCTTGACTCCGGTGGCCTGCCTCCCTATAATAGATTTCACCGGCCGAGGTGGCGGAATCGGCAGACGCGCGGGACTCAAAATCCCGTGCCCGCAAGGGCGTGTGGGTTCGACTCCCTCCCTCGGCACCAGAGGTAAGTCAGGATGATCTATCGGATAAGAAGGCGTTTTCTACTAGGCATAGCACTGGTGATGGTGGTAGGCTGGCTGATTGGGGGCAGCGCTCAGGTCGTCTCGCCGCCGATCTTTCAGTTCAAGTGGGGCGGACCGGGCGCCGGACCGGGCCAATTTAACGCTCCAGAGGGAATAGCCCTCGGTCCTCAGGGACAGGTCTATCTGCTGGATACCGGCAATAGCCGGGTGCAGCTCTTTGATGCTCAGGGGGATTTTCTATCCGAGTGGGGCTCGCTCTGCAGCCTGGGCTCAAGCGAGCCCTGCCTGGGCCGCTTCAAGGAACCGGAAGGGATCGCAGTGGGTCCCGACGGCACCGTCTACGTGGCCGACTCGGGCAACGATCGCATTGAGCTCTTCGACGCACAGGGTCGCTTCATCGCCCAATGGGGAAGCAGCGGCTCCGCCGACGGTCAGTTGAGCAATCCGGTCGGCCTGGCGCTGGACCGGCAAGGCGATCTCTACGTCGCCGACACGCTCAACCAGCGCATCGAAGTCTTCGCGCCTTCAGGGGCCTTCCTACGCGCTTGGGGCTCCAAGGGCAGTGAGGCCGGCCAGTTCAAGTTTCCCTCCGGGATAACGGTCAATCCCGACTCCGGCTCGGTTTATGTCACTGACAACGTCAATAATCGGGTGGAGCGCTTCGATCTGCAGGGCAACTTCCTCAGCAGCTGGGGCAGCCTCTGCGCCCTGGTCGGCGACAAAGAGAGGCCGGCGGGCACAGGCTGCAAGTCGCCCCAGGGCGAAGGCCAGTTCAAGCTGCCCTTCGGCATCGCGCTCGACAAAGCGGGCAACGTCTACGTAGTAGATCAGGGTAACCGTCGCATCGAAGCGTTCGATTCTCGGGGCCGCTACCTCTTTCAGTGGGGCAGCGCCTGCGAGCTGAGCTCCGGAGCGGGCTGTGTGGACCCCGACGGCTCCGGCCCGCTAGAGCTGGGTGACGGTCAGTTCCTCTCTCCCAAGGGGATAGCCATCACCCCCGACGGCACGATCTACCTGGCCGACTCGGACAATAACCGGGTAGAAGTTTTCAAATAGAGCCGGGAAACCCGGTCAGCTCAGCAACTCCAGCGCCTCACTCGTGATCTCTGCGGGCGATTTATCACTGACATCAATCCAGTGAATCTGCGGGTCGCGACGAAACCAGATCAACTGACGCCGCGCGTAGTGGCGCGTATGCTTTTCGATTTGGGTGATGGCCTGGTCCAGCGAGCAGTACCCTTCCAGATAGGCAAAGAGCTCCGGATAGCCCAGCGTCTTGTAGGCCGGCATCCCCGGGCGCAAGCGACCGTGCAAGGCGCGAGCTTCGTTCAGCAGGCCACGCTCAAGCTGCTCTTGCAACCGCCGGGCAATCCGCCGATAGAGCTTCGCCCGCTCCAGGCATAGGCCAATCTTGAGGAAGTTCTTCAATAAGGGGCGCGTCTTCTGGTGCTGCCACTCGCTGATCGGTCGGCCGCTCAGCCGATAGACCTCCAGCGCCCGCACCAGCCGCCCGCGATCGTGGGGGTGAATCCGCCCTGCCGCCTCCGGATCAATTTGCTTTAATTGCCCATAGAGCTCGGCCAGCGGCACTTGGCTCAAGGCCTGCCGCAGCCGGGGATCGGCCGGCGGTCCCGCGAAGAGCCCCGCGGTGAGCACGTGCAGATAGAGCATCGAGCCGCCCACGATCAGTGGCCTCCGGCCGCGCGCGCGGATCTGAGGCAGCAGCCGGGCCACAGCGCAGCGGAAATCCATCACGTTGTAAGGCTGGTCGAGCTCACAGATATCTATCAGATGATGGGGCACCTGGGCGCGCCAGTCCGGAGGTGGCTTGGCGGTGCCGATGTCCAGCCCGCGGTAGAAACCCCGCGAGTCGGCGGAGATGATCTCGCCCGGCAGCCTCAGGGCCAGTTGATAAGCCAGCCCTGACTTGCCGCTGGCCGTCGCTCCCAGAATGATCGCAGCGGGCTCTGCGCTCAAGAATGGTCTTCGCTCAGCAGGAGCTGGCGGAACTTCTTCAGCTCCTCTTTACGGCTGGGGTGCTTGAGCTTTTCCAAGGCTTTGATCTCAATCTGGCGCACCCGCTCGCGGGTGATATTGAAAACGCGCGCCACATCCTTGAGCGTGCGCGGATGGCCGTCTTCCAGGCCATAGCGCAGTTTGAGTATCTGCTGCTCGCGATCGCCCAGTTGTGCCAGCGCCTTGTCCAGCTCTTCGCTCATGAACATCTTGTAGGTCTCCTTGGTGGGAGAGAGGGCCTTCTTGTCCTCGATAAAATCGCCCAATGAGTCCTCGCCGTCCTCGCCGATGGGCCGCTCCAGCGAGGTGGTATACTGGGAGACGCTTTCCACCTGCTTGACCTTTTCCACCGGCATGGCCAGCTCGGCGGCCAGCGCCTGCAGATTTGGCACCTCACCGTGATTTTGCAGGTGTTCGCTCTTGACCCGCTGCAGCTCGCGCACCGTGTCTATCATGTGCACCGGGATGCGGATGGTGCGCGACTGGTCAGCGATCGCTCGTGTCACCGACTGCCGGATCCACCAGGTGGCATAGGTGCTGAACTTGTAGCCCTTGGTATAGTCGAACTTTTCGACCGCCTTCATCAGGCCCAGATTGCCCTCCTGAATGAGATCCAGGAAGGAAAGCCCCCGTCCGATATACTTCTTGGCGATGGAGACCACCAGGCGCAGGTTGGCCGTGATCAGGTGCTCGCGAGCCAGGGCATCGCCCTGCTCGATCTGCTGAGCCAACTCGACCTCCTGCTCGCGGGTCAGCAAGCTGATCTTGCCTATCTCTTGCAGGTACATCTTCACCGGGTCCCCACTTACCTCCTGCACCGCCACATCGCGGCCCTCGAGGTGCAACTCCCCCGCATCCTGATCCAGCTCCTCGCTGAGTTCCTCGGTGGGAAAGTCGGGCAGATCCTCAAACCGCAGTTCCTCATCGCCTGAATGGACGCCGTTGCCATTTGTGCTCAGGCCATTCCCATTGTTGAGGGGCTTATTCATTCGGTGTGACCTCCCTTCCCTGCTTAGCTCAGGTGACCTGAGGGGGTTCGCTGCCAACCCACTTCGCGGAGCAGCTGAGCTTGCTCTTTGCTCTGCTGGAGTTGTTCCCGTTGCAACTGCTCGACCGCTTGCCGGTCACCGGCTAGCTGCGCCTGGCGGATCTGCCGTCGCAGCTCCCGCAACTGCCGTTGGGTCTGACGTAGGCGCTGCGCTTGGAGCAACTGGCTGATCGCCCTCTCCGGGTCGTCATCCAGCCGCTCACTGAGGGAAAGTGCCCGCAGCCGTGTACCATCCTGAGGGGTTAAGCGCGCCAGCCAGCGTTGCAACAGCGCCGGGCCCTCCGGCCCGGAGAGTCGCTCCGGACCCCCTTCTTCTTGATAAAGGGCGAAGAGGGTCGCGACAATCTCCCGGTAGCTGCCGAACTCTGCGGGGGTGAAGAGCTCCATCAGCCGGCTCACCGGGAGCTCTCCTTGCAGGATGAAGTAGAGCAACCGTTCCTCATACCCCTGGTGCTCCGGTCCACGCTGATCACCACCTTGCTGTACGGTAGGAGCCATTATACCGTGAGTTCTGGCGCCTTGCATCTCTCGTTCGATCTCCTGTTGCGGTAGATCGAGCCGGGAGGCCAATCCGCGAATCAGTTGATAGCGCCAGGGCAGACTGTCCAAGCCAGCGATAAAGCCGCGCACTTGGGCCAGAATCTCCTCCTGGCCGCGCACCCCGCGCCCTCGATGATCTTCGATCAGGGTGTCGAGATAGAACTGGGTGGCGGGCTGCGCTTGAGCCAAGATTTCTCTCAAGGCATCAGCACCCTGCTGCCGCACCAGGCTATCGGGGTCTTGACCGGCCGGCAGCAGGGCCACCCGGGCTTCCAGACCGGCCTCAATGAGCTGCCGCAGACCGCGCCAGGCCGCCGCCCGTCCGGCGCTGTCCCGATCATAGAGAATATAGACCCGCTCCACATAGCGCCGCAGCAGCTTAGCCTGGCCGGCGGTCAGTGCAGTGCCCATCGAAGCCACCGCCTGGCCAAAGCCCGCTTGATGTAGGGTGATCAGGTCCAGATACCCTTCGACCAGCAGCGCCTCATGCTCCCGGCTCAAGCCGGGCAGGGCCTGACTCAAGCCGTAGAGCTCTCGGCCCTTCTTGAAGAGCGGCGAATTGGCTATATTTAGATATTTGGGGGTCGTTTCCTCGGCGGAGAGCCTTCGCCCGGCGAAGGCGATCAGCTCGCCGCCCACCGAGCGCAGGGGAAAGATCACCCGGTCGCGCAGCCGATCATAGCGCTGCCCGGAGCGGGCCAGCGAGACCAGCCCCAAACGCTGTAGCACCTGCTGCTCGGCAGGGAAGGTGCGCAGCAACAGGTCCCAGCCGGGCCCGGCATAACCCAGGCGAAACTGCTTGACCGTCTCCGGTGTGAGGCCACGCTGCTCGGTCAGGTAGTCCCAGGCGCGCTTGCCCACCCCAGAGCGTTGCAGGTTGCGCTGATAGTACTGCGCCACCCGTTCGTTCAGCCCCGCCAGCCGCGCCCGCTCCGAGCCTGATCCGGAAGCGTCGGCTCGCCCCGGCGAGCGCAGCGCGACACCGACCTGGTCGGCCAGCCGCCGGACGGCTTCGGGGAAGCTGAGCCGCTCGATCTGCATGATAAATTGAAAGATATCACCGCCGGCGCCGCAGCCGAAGCAGTGGAAGAGCCCCTTCTCGCGGCTGACCGTCAGCGAAGGGCGTTTGTCTTCATGAAAGGGGCAGCGGGCTAGGTAGTTGGCCCCGCTGGAGTGGACGGTCACATAACGCGAGACGATCTCCACCAGATCGAGGCGTGCACGGATCTCTGCCAACTCTTCCGGGGTGGCCATCGCTTTCTCCTCCCGTTTGGATCCTTCCCCGCCCCTGTCTCGGGGAAGGGGGTCAGGGGGTTAGGTCGCCTTGCTCTGCATCACCCAGCCCGCTGAGAAAGGGATTCTCGCTTCGCTCCCGCGCCAGGGTAGTCGGCGGCCCGTGGCCGGGATAGAGGCGATACTCCCCGACCAGCATAACAAGTCGGCGCAGCGATTGCCGTAGCTGGCTGTCCGACCCACCGGGGAAATCGGTCCGGCCTACCGCGCCGGCGAAGAGTAGGTCTCCGGTAAAGAGCGCCCTTTCCGATTGCCAAAGCAAAGTCACGCTCCCCGGCGAATGGCCGGGCGTGTGCATCACGATCAGAGAAATATCGCCCACGGTGATCGTTTGGCCCTCGGTGATAAATTCGGGCCGTAGGGACGAGCGGCCGCTAGCCCCACTGAAATATTGGAAAAGCTCCAGATCGGCCCGGTGCAGCAGGATCTTCGCCCCAGTCTGCTCGGCGATCCAACGGTCGCCGCCGATGTGGTCCGGATGGGCGTGAGTGTTGATGATCAGCTCGATCTGCCGGCCCTGGATCAGCTCTGCCAAAGAATCAGCGGGCGCGCCGGGGTCGATCAGCAGGGCCCGGCCGCCCGACTCCAGCAGATAGCAGTTCGATTGATATTCCGTCAGCGCGATAGATTTAATTATCTTGATCATCCCTAGGCTTAAATACAGTGCGTGCCAGTGTCAGGGCATAGATCTGACTATAGCCGGCTACAGCGAGAGCCTGGCTGCACTCGGCCAGCGTGGCCCCGGTAGTATAGACATCATCAATGAGCAGGATCTTCTCATAACGCGGATCATGTCGAGCGGCGAAGGCACCACTCAAGTTCTCGCGGCGCTCGCGGCCGCCTAGCTCCACCTGGAGGCGCGTCTCGCGCAGCTTGCGCAGCACCTTGATCACCGGCAGCTCTAGCCTACGACCCAGCCGACGGGCCAAGAGCTCGGTCTGATTGAAGCCGCGAGCTCGCCGCGCTCTAGCGGTCATGGGCACAAAGGTGATCGCGTGTGCCCCGGATATCTGGGGATCGTGAGTGGCCAGCTCCAAGAGATAAGCGGCCAACTCACCGGCCAGGGCCCGTTCGCCGCCAAACTTGAAAGCCCGGATCAGCTCGGCCAAGTTGCCTTGATAACTTCCAAAGGAGCGCAGCCGCTCAAAAGGCAGCTCTCCACCGGCGCAGCGAGCGCAGATATCGGCCCCATCGCCCTCCAGCGGCTCGCCGCAACGGGCGCACCAGGGGGCCACCAGGCGCGGCAAGACCGCTCGACAAGCTGAGCAGAGACAGACCTGTCCGTCCCATTGGGGCAGCTCGGCCTCACAGAGGGCGCAACTGGGTGGGTATAGCAAACTGAGCAGACTCCGGGCGATAGATTTTAGTGGCCGGCTGGAGCCGGTCAACCGGACCGGGGAGATCATGAGTGAGCCCTTTCGACGATCATCTGCGCGAAATACTCATGCAAGCGGGTCTCACCGCTCAGCTCCGGATGGAAGCTGGCCACCAGCACGTTGCTCTGGCGGGCGACCACCGGCTGCCCCTGATAGTCGGCCAGCACCTGGACCTCCGGTCCCAGCCGGATGACTTGGGGTGCGCGGATGAAGACGGCCTGCACCCGACCGATAGAGTTGACTTCCAGTTCCGCTTCAAAGCTCTCGATCTGACGACCGTAGGCATTGCGGGCCACGTCAATGTCTATCAGCCCCAGCGAGCGCCCCAGGGCGGGCGAGGCCCGCTTGGCCAGCAGGATCATCCCCGCACAGGTGCCGAAGAGGGGAAAGCCGCGGTGCCCGCGCTGGCGAATCGGTTCAAAGAGACCGGAGTTGTCCAGCAAGCGGGCCAGCGCGGTGCTCTCGCCGCCGGGAATGATCAAGCCCTCCACCTCCTCCAGCGCTTGGGGGTTGCGCACGTCACGTCCAGCAATCCCGAGCTGCTCCAGAATATGCAGGTGCTCGCGAAAATCCCCTTGCAGCCCCAGCACGCCGATGGTCATGCCCTGGGTTTAACGGGTTTGCATCCGCTCGTGCTCTTCCAGCTCTCCGACAGCTTTGCCTTTCATGGCTTCGCCTAAGTTCTCGGAGGCCTCGGCGACCTTATCCGGGTCCTGATAGTAGGTGGTGGCCAGCACGATGGCTTGAGCGCGCTTGGCCGGGTTGTCCGACTTGAAGATGCCGGAGCCCACGAAGACACCATCGCAGCCCAGCTGCATCATCAGCGCCGCGTCGGCCGGGGTGGCGATCCCGCCGGCGGCGAAGTTGACCACCGGCAGCTTGCCTTCGGCCTGGATGAGCTGGAGCACCCCTAGAGGAGCACCCCACTCCTTGGCCAAGCGGACCAGCTCTTCCTCCGGTGTCTGGACGACCTGGCGAACCTGCTGTTTGATCAAGCGCATGTGCCGCACCGCCTCGATCACGTCGCCGGTACCGGCCTCGCCCTTGGTGCGGATCATCGCCGCGCCTTCGGCCAAGCGACGACAGGCTTCGGGCAGGTTGCGCGCCCCGCAGACGAAGGGAAGCTTGAAAGCCCACTTGTCAATGTGATTATGGGGATCGGCGGGGGTGAGCACCTCCGACTCATCTATATAGTCCACCGCCAGCGCCTGGAGCACCTGAGCCTCGGTGAAGTGGCCGATGCGACATTTGGCCATCACCGGAATAGTGACCGTCTTCATGATCTCTTTGATGATGCGTGGATCGGCCATGCGGGCCACCCCGCCGGCGGCGCGGATGTCGGCCGGCACCCGCTCCAGGGCCATCACCGCCACCGCGCCGGCCTGCTCGGCGACGCGGGCCTGCTCGGCGTTGACCACATCCATGATCACCCCGCCCTTGAGCATCTCTGCCAGGCCGCTCTTCACTCTGAATGTCCCTTTCTCCATCAGCGATCCTCCTCCAGAAAAACGCCAGATTCGAGCTATGTTTCAATTATAACCGGCGCCGGGGGAATCGCAACCTAGCTTAGTTGGTGCGTCAAGGGATCATTAGCAGGGGTGGGCGTGGCCTCGGCTCAAAACATCTCGTCCAAGGGGATGCTCACACCGACCAAGAGCGGCGAGCTCAACACCTGACTTTTCTTATAACGCGCTGCCTGCCCAGGGTGAGTACCTTAATCATCTGTGTCTCCGGATCGACCAGCCAGTATTCTCTTACTTCTAATTGTAACATATCGCCCTGCGTAGTTCAAAGGCCGGCGGTCACCTCATGCTTGACAACTAAGATACCTTGTGTTACAATGCTACGCTATGGCTTTGGACAAATGGATCGCTCAGCTGAGGAAGGGCCTGCTGGAGATGGGCATCATGCTGCTGTTGCGCGAGGGCGCCCGCTATGGCCTGGAGATCATCCAGACCTTGGAGGAGCGCTCCGGCCTGGTGATCACCGAGGGGACGATCTATCCCCTGCTGGGCCGGCTCAAGTCCGAAGGGCTCTTGGAGGCCGAGTGGGTGGCTTCTGACGCCGGCCATCCGCGCAAGTATTACCGGCTCAGTGCGCAGGGCCGCCGGCAACTGCTGCGGATGATCCAGCATTGGCGTGGCTTCAGCGCCGCCTTGGATCAACTGATCGCCGAGAGTGAGGAGATGAGCTATGCCGAGCGCGCTGGCGGCTGAAGCCCAACGACTATTGGATGACTATCTAGCGCGGCTGGACCGTGCCCTACGCCGGGTTCCCCAGTCGCAGCGCGATGAGATTCGCGTGGAGATCGAGAGCCATCTGCGCGGCCGGCTGGCCGAATTGCCAGAGCCGGTGACCGCCGCTGACACGCTCGATGTGCTCTACAAGCTGGGCGAGCCAGAAAGCTATGTGCCGCTCTATCTGACCGAGAGCTATCTCAGCCAGGGATTTCAAAAGGCCTCGCCGCCGCTGCTGGCCAAGGGCGTGGGCCGCTGGTTGGGTTCGGCAGCGCTGAGTTACTTATACTCGTTCCCATTCTTTTTGCTTTATTTAGTTTCGTTTCTCCTGCTTGCATTGGGCATTGGCAAACTTATTGCTCCTGACGATGTTCGGGTTGCATACACCAGCAACAAAGGGAGAAATATCTCAGTCGCGTTTAATTACCCTGCGGAGTCACAGGGCCTACATCCATCCTCAGCGAACTCGGCGGATGGCGATCCCTCCACTGATATCCAGGGACACGAGCTGCTGGGGTCTTGGGCGGTTCCTGCCACGTTGGGACTAGGCTTCCTCATGGCGCTGGGCGCGACGGTGCTGTTGCGCCGGATGACCCGGCGAGCGCTGAGGAGGCGCTTTGAGGATTGAGCTGCCAGCTTCAACTATGCAATGCAAGGAATAATGTCTATCGGGACAAAGAGGTGACAGGTAGCTACGGGTCCCTCTGGGACAACCAGGCTGCCGGATGATGAAATGTTCTGTGTGTGATACTGTTACTCAAATCCCGTGTATCTTCAGCGCGCTCGAGGGAAAAGGTGCCAAGCAGGTCAGGCAATGTTCAAGGAGCATCATGACGCGCCAAAATGAGTTGATCTTCCAACAGGGCAGCTCGGCCGCTGAGATTGCCCTGCTCTGCCGGGGCAAGATGCAGTTGGCCGGTCGTACCTCATTAGGACAGCGTCTGTTACTGCGGTTCGTCCGTTCCGGCGAGCTCTTGGGCACGGCCAGCCTGGCGGGCCGGCCAAGATATGCTGTCTGTGCGCTGGCCTTCGAAGAGGCTCAGGTCAGGTTTATTCACCATGAGAATCTGGATCGCTTATGCGCATCCTACCCTCCAGTAGCTAAAGTACTGATCGGCCAACTGGCAGCGGCCCAGTATCGGGTCTGCCGCCAGGTGGGCCGGCTGGCCGGGGCCAACGCCCGCGAGCGGGTGGTGCAGCTCCTGCTGTCGCTCTGCGAGGCGTATGGCTACGAAGCGGAAGAGGGAAGCTGGCAGGTTGATCTGCGGCTGACCGAGAGTGTCTTGGGAGAGATGATCGGCCTCTCACGGGCGACAATTAGTCGCGAGCTGAGCCGATTGAGGAGAGAAGAATTGATCGAGCGGACAGGGCAGACAATCATGATTCAGGATAAGCACGAACTAAAACGGATTATCTCCAGTCTGTGATTATAGAGCACATTTTTCTGTGTCGAAGCCGACATTTTTCTGTGCGCGGCGAGCATAGACAAGTGAGGTGGGAGGGTATATGATGGAAGCATTCTACCATAAGGAGAAAGGAGGTGCACAAAGTGAGAAAAACCATTGCGGTGTTGCTGCTGAGCGCGATGTTGGTAAGCATAGGAGGGTTAGCTGGGGCAATGGCTTCAACTCCGGTACCGGTGGCGGCTGGTAACATGGCTCCGACTCCTGTACTGAATGGCAACGGCTAACAGTGGCGTCCTGGTGCCTTTTACCTGCTGGACGATCACGATTTGCTACGGTAACGCATGCGTTACATTTAAGATCTGCCCTTAAAGAGCAAGCAGTAGGGATATCCAGGAGTGACTATGATAGTTGCTTCTGGGTATCCCTAGTGTCCTACTATAATAGAGGAGGAATATTTGATTATGAAGTATTCTGATTGTACCCGCAGAGATCTCTTCAAGCTGGGGGTAGGACTAGCAGGTGGGATGATAGCCGGAATCTATGCCCCAAGTGTTCAGGCTGCTGAGATAGATCTAAACGCTCTAGTCAACAAGCGGTTGGATCAATTGAGCGCGCAGCTAAAAGAGTTGTTCTCTGATAATCCCCAGCAATTCCTGGCGATAGTAGAAGCAGCCAGAGGTGCGTTTGCCGCTGGTCAGACTCAAGGGATCAGCCAAAGCTTGGGGATACTCTCGACGTCCGCTTTTACATTCGCTCAGGCAGGCTTGTTGTCAGCTTTCCAGGTGGAGCGGCTGAAACTGGCCTTGACCTTGGTCATGGATGCCATTGTCCTCGCGACCCCCCTAGAGCAACGTAAAAAGTTGAGCATCTCCCTAGGTCTCTACCAAGCCGGCAAAGAGCAAGCTGTGGTTGGTCCATTCCTGGGAGATTGCCTCTCGACGTTCACAGTGTCAGGACCCCAGGGTAAGCATAAGCAATCCTTTAACTTGCAAGAGTGTCAAAGCGTCCTTTAAGGGAGGTTCCCATGCAGATCATACTCGTTGCAGTGGCGAGTTTATCCATATTGGCCTCGGGCTCCTGCATCAGATGAGAGCAGTCGTTAAGGCTAATAATTTAGGGAGGTGAGGGCAGTGCGTCCGATTCTTTGGTTGCTGGTAGCAGCATTAGCTATTTTGCTTGGTTGGCTAACCATCACTGGCCAAGCGCCACCTGCCAAGACGGGAGAGAAAGTCACTACACAACTAGCTCAATTGGAGCGAGGACAATGGCTGGTGGGACCGGGGATGCTCTTTGCCACTGTGCATCTCTCTACCTGGAGTGAACCTGGAGGCGAGCCTGTGAAGCGCAAGAAGGTGGTATTAATCAGCACTGCTACCAAAACCTTTCAGGGGCTGATCGTCGGAGTGGTGGGAGGCGCACACTGGTTGCGTCGTGGCCAAGAACTCTACCGACTCTTGCCCGGAAAGACAAAGGTAACGCAGGTGAAGGATCGGGCCGTGTGGCAAGCTCCCTTCGCTGGAAGCGCGCTCAGCGTCGCGGAATTCCTAGTAGGATTTCAGTTGGAACGCTATGATCTAGCTGGCAGCGCTTTGGTGCAGAGCGGCGAGAGGGAAATGACCCTGTTGGCTCGGCCTGATAGCCAGGCTCCTTACGCCCGGTTGGAGGTATATGTGGAGGCGCAGGGAAAGCTCCAGCATCTTAAGGCGTATGACACCTCCGGGAGGTTGCTTAAGACGGTGAAAATCCTGGCTTACACAGAGTTCCAACACACGCCACTTATCAAGCGGTTGGTTGTGGAAGATGTTCCAGACAGTTTACGAACGGAAGTGCTAATCCAAGGTCGGAAACCTCATTCCCTGCCCGATTTTGCCTTCACGCCTCAGACGATGTCCACACTACAGATCGGTCGGTGAGAAGTGACTGCTAACCCACCCCAAGAGTTAGCATAGTATCGAGCGTTGGCGCTCTGAGCTGTATAGACGGATTACGCGCCAAGAAACTGGTTCAGGTTGCGTTC
>CAJXGD010000017.1 GCA_913053845.1 uncultured bacterium
CCGCAACCGACGCATTCAACTGTATTCATATCAGTCCTCTTTATTCGGCCCAACGGCACGAGCTGAGTAGCACCCCGCGCGCGGCGAAGCCCGTCACCGCTACGGCGATAGAGCCAGTCGCAGACCCCGCTCGACCTCCGTCAACGGCTTGGGCGGAAGACGGCCAACGCGCTCGGTCAGGAACTGCTTATCGAGCGTCAGCACTTGGGATACATTGACCACCGACTCGCGAGGCAACTTGCTTTGCCGGCCAGTCACGCGCACGTTTCCCGGCGCGTCGGCCAGGCGCAGGTTCGAGGTGATCGCCACAACGAGCACGGTGCTGATTCGGCTCCGATTGAAGGCGTCCGACTGCACTACCAGCACAGGGCGACGGTAGCCTGGCTCAGAGCCGCGAGGCTCCCCGAGGCCCGCCCACCAGATCTCACCGCGGTGAATCACCATTGTTCCCGAGGCACGCTCGCGCGCTGGAGGTGCTCAAGGACAGGATCCAGACGCGACTGTTCTGACCTTGCCCCGTAGACCGCGTCCAAAGCCTGCGTCACGATCCGCTCGCTGTGGCCTTCCAGGAACGCACCGAGAGCCCGCCGGTAGAGTTCGCTTCGACTGAGGCCCAGCCGCTTAGCCACGCGCTCTGCTGCGCTGAAAAGGTCATCAGGGATTGAGATGGCTGTCTTCATGTTCGCAGTATAACTCTGGTTATACCCACTGTCAAGATCTCAGGGCTGCACGAGGAATACTTTGCTACTCAACACGGCGACAGGCCTCCGACCCGCTTGCTCGCGACCCCGAACAGGATTCAGATTTGCCCAGCGAATATCCCCCTGTTCCTTACTTCACCCTTCATTCCGATCGTCACCAGCGGCCGCCGGGAGCGCGCTGAATCATCTCGGATTGGTCTCCTGTGGCTGCTGCTCTTCGCCTAGGAGTCGCAGCCGGGCCGAGAGTTTGCCGCAAGGCGGGGCATGTGTCTGCCTGTGGCTGCCACAAGATCCGTCCCTACCCGTCTCATAAATCCCTCCGATTGAACCATTCGGCGATTTTCGTCATATACTCTTTAGGAGAGAGAGGAGGCGCGCCGGCCCAATGCCGACCGAGATGAACCCCGAGGGGGAGGCCCAGTTGATGGAACGGACCGCAGCACGTGACCAGCGAGCTTTTGCACAGCTCTTTCGCGGCTATCAGCGACGCCTCATTGCTTTCTTCTGGCTGCGCACCCATGACCGCGAGGCGACCGCCGAGCTCTTCCAGGAGACGATGATCACCGTGTGGCAGCGAGCGAGAACGTTCAATGGACATTGCAAGCCCTCCACCTGGGTGCTGGGGATAGCCTATCGCAAGGCGCTGGAGTGGCATCGGGCGCGGCACAAGCTGCAGCTCTTCTCCCACGATGCGGAGGCCGACCGGTTAGGTGAGCCCTCGACCGGGCAGGACCTGGTCCAAGCGCAGGCCGGCCGAGAGGAGCTCTGCTCCTGCGTGCGCCGCGCGCTGGCCCAACTGCCGGAAGCCCAGCGCGCGGCCATCGAGCTGACCTTCGAACAAGGGCTCTCCTATCGTGAGATAGCCGAGGTGCTGGGCTGCTCGCCGGGCACAGTCAAGAGCCGGATCTTCTACGCCAAGCGCACGTTGAAAGAGATCTTGCAGGGCATGGGGCTGAAAGGGGACGAACTATGGCAAATATCGCGAGGCAGCTAGCGGACGAGGGCGAGAGTCATCGCCAGCTCCAAGAGCTCTTGCCCTGGTATCTCAACGGCACTTTGGAGCCGGACGAACGGGAAAAGACGCGCGCACATCTGGAATATTGCGCCGTCTGCCGGCGAGAGTTGGCCGAACTGGAGGGACTGCAACAGGCACTGGTCGTAGCGCCCGACGAGGCTCCCCAACTGGACGAATCGCTGCTGGATGAGACACTCCGTCGGGTGGGCGCCCAGAGTCAAGCGACCGATCCCAAACCCGCCGCTCGGCTGCGACGCGGCTGGGGATGGCTCAAGCCTCGGCGGGCTTTTTCCTATTCGCTGGGCGCGATCCTGCTCTTGGGACTCGGTACTTTCTTGGGCTTCACCCTGGCGACCAATCGCTCGGCTGTGGGTCTGCCGCCCTTGCCCTGGGAGCGCACTCAGGAGACGACCCATCAGTTCTTCGCCTTCCCCCGGGATATCCTGCTCCAGGGAACGCTGACCACCGAGATAGGCAGCCGGGCCATGGCCCAGGAGACCTTTACCTTAGAAAAACTTCACGAGGGCGATCTGCTGCTCACCTCCAAGATCGAGTCGGATAAACTGGCCGGAGCAGGCGAGGCGGTCCAGCGCCTCAAGCTCGATGCCAATCTGCGCCCGCTCAGCTATACCATCCAAGGCCCGCTGGTCTACGGCGGCCAACAGGCCGGGGTGACCATCAATGGGGACAGCGCTGAGCTGACGCTCACCTCGGCGCGCAAGGTGACACATCGGATCGTCCCTCTGTTGGGCCAACCTCCGGTCCTGCTCGACTTCAGCGTGATGAGCCACTTCGTCCTACTCGAGCGACTGGCCACCCGGCTATGGGCCAAGGCAACTGACAAGAACGAGACGCTGCATTTTAGTGCGCTCATCCCGCAAGCGCTGCGAGCCGACACGCTCACCCTCAAGCGCAGCAACAATCCAACCGTCCTGCGCGTGGGTCCTGAGGGCAAGGTGCTATCGGTCAGCCGCTATCTCGCACAGTTGGGCCAAGGAAAGGACGCGCTGCACGTAGAGCTCTTCGTCCGCAAGTCCGACGGAACTTTGCTGGCGCTGCGCATCCCGGTCCAGCCGCAGTTGCCCTCGACCGAGCCGGTCTTCGTCTTTCGCTCCGATCTCTTCCCGCAAGGGCTTAGCCTAGCAGACAACAGCCAAGGAGCTAAATAATGAGTAAGAGAGTATCTGTACAGTCATACACCACCATGAACGAACGCCTAGCGACCAGACGCGCTCAGGCCTGGAGCAGCTCGTTCCGCTGGCAGATGAGCACCTTGGCCGGCCGGGCACCGCTCTGTATGACAACCAAGCGCAAGGCCAGGTCGTGGATCTTCAAAACAGCGATATGGATAGTCTTGCTGGCCCTATCGGCGATTCTCATCTCCACCGGGGCACTGTCGCAGCCCCAATCAGCGGCGACGCTCCTGCCTGGTGGCGTGATCTGAGCTGATAATTAGTGAATGGAGGTTGCTCAATCGTGCGAGATAGATTTAGAAAAGTGCAAGCCCGCTGGCGCCCGCTCGCTCTCTTGTTCGGCGCTTTGCTCTCGCTGGTGGCCCTTAGCGGCTGCAACCTGATCGGCCTGGTCACCGGACCGGTCTTAGGAACGCTCGACCTGGGGAACGCTGACGCTTCGCAGACCTTCACTCAGAATATTCCCTATTCCGGGCAACGGATCGTGCTAGAGAACCTGGTGGGCTCGATTACCATCGAGAGCTGGGGCAAAGCGGGCTTCGTCGTCCTGCGGCCCACGCTGCTCATCCAGGCCGAGAAGAAGGTCCGCGGTCTGCCGCTGGATAAGATCAAGATCATCGTGGAGCAGAGCGCCAATGAGATCCACATTCGCACCGAGGGACCCAGCGAGATGGGCGTAGGTCACTTTGAGCTGCTGCCTCCCCGCCTGCTGGCCGATAGATTGGGTTGGGTGGATTACACCCTCAAAGTGCCTGTGGGGGCGACGCTGGATCTGGAGCAGCAGATCGGTCGAGTGACCGTGTCGGGCCTCAGCGGGAGGCTCACCGCAGACATTCAAGTCGGCACGCTGACCGTCAGCGGCGTCCGGTTGGAGACGGCGGAACTGAGCAGCGAAGCGGGAGACCTACAACTTCAGGATTCTTCGGTGGGGCAGGCTCAGCTCTCCACTCAAGCGGGTCAACTGGTGGTCGAGCGCTCGACCTTCAGCCGGGCACGCCTGGAAACGCAAGCCGGGGACGTCCGCCTACGCCAGGTCGCTTTTAAGGAGCGGGGCACGGTCAGCTCTCAGATGGGCTCGATCAGGCTGGATACGGTCAGTGGACCGAGCGTCTCGGCCGACACTCAGTTGGGGAGTATCGCCGTGCGCCTGCTGAGTTCGCGCTCGGTGAGCATCGAGGCACAGACCCAGCTCGGTGGGATCACTTTTTGGGCATTTGACCCAAGCACTCACGCGCAGCGCAGCAGCAACTGGCCAGGGGCCAGCTTGTCGGTCCGCTTGGGCGAGGGGCGCGATCGCCTGACGCTCTCCACTCAGATGGGCGGGATTTCCATTCGTGTGCAGCCGAAACAATGAGCTCGATCATATTTGCTAGGAGGTCAAGATGAATGTCATGAAGTACCTACGTGCAGCGATCATCGTCGTGCTCGTCCTTTCGCTCTGTTCACTGGGATCGGTCTCTCAGACCTCAGCCCAGGTGCAGGTCATCGGTCCGCCGCTCATCCCCCAGCCAGGGAAGCCGGGCGGCAGCCTGACCTTTGCGCTTCCCTCCGCACCACCTACGCTCAACCCCCTCTTCTCCATCAATCCTATCACTGAGCTCACCCTAAGCCCCTTGATCCGGATCAATCGCATCGCCCGGAAGATTGAGCCGGCCTTGGCCGCCAGTTATACGCTCTCCCCAGATGGCAAATCGGTCACCTTCCACCTGCGTCAGGGTCTGGAATGGTCCGATGGTGCACCCTTTACGGCCGATGACGTGGTCTTCTCTTTCGGGCTCTATCTCAATCCGAACTTGCAGACTATCCTGGGTCTCCCAGCGCAGATCAAGCAGCAGTTCCGGATCGAGAAGCTCGATGAATCCACGGTGAAGATCAGCGCGCCGGGGCCCATTCCTCTCGATCAACTGGCCCTCATCGAGATTTTGCCTCAACACCTGCTGGGGAGCGTCCCGATCAACCGGCTCAAACAGACCTGGACCCTGGACACCCCGCTGGATAAACTCGCCGGGTTGGGACCGTTTCATATCAGCCAGATCGTGCGCACGGGTTTCATCTTCAAGACGACTGAGAAGATCGTGCTGGCGAAAAATCCTCACTTCTGGCAGGTGGACCAACAGGGTCAGTCACTGCCCTATTTGGATCAGCTCACCATTCGCTTCGTCAAGGATGGGAATCAGGCGCTCGAGCTCTTCAAGAAGGGCGAGACCGACCTGCAGGTTCTGACCTATATAGTCAGTTTGACTAAAGCGATGGCTCAATTGCAG
Source organism: uncultured bacterium (assembly GCA_913053845.1). Classification (GTDB taxonomy): domain Bacteria; phylum Bipolaricaulota; class Bipolaricaulia; order RBG-16-55-9; family DRJF01; genus DRJF01. The sequence goes on from CAJXGD010000017.1 coordinate 5,174, forward strand.
AGTGCAGGATTTCCGGTGCTCCGTACCGCCCCGGCTCTGCCCTTCATGCTCATCTTCAACCAAGATGATCCTAAGCTTGGTGCAGTCTTCCGAGATCCTCGTTTCCGCCAGGCGGTCAACTTGGCTATCAATCGGGCGCAGTTGGCGGCGCAGTTGTCAGGTGGATTGGCCTTCCCTGACTTCAGCTTCATCCGTCGCCTCTCGCTTTTCTACGATCCGGATCATCTTATACCGGACGTAAATCTGGCTCAGGCCAAGGTGCTTCTGGATCAGATGGGACTGAAGACCGGCAGCAATGGGATACGGGAGTTCAACGGTCAACCACTTCGCTTCGAGCTGTTCACCGTCCAAGGAAGCAAAACATTTGCTGCCGTGGGCCAGTACCTGGAGCAAGCGCTGAAACAGGTAGGTCTTGCTGTCGAGCTAAAGCCCATTCCCAACCGAGAATATGGGGCAGCCTTCAGTCGGCCCGCTCACTTTCAGGCGGCCATGTTCCACCCGGGGGAGAGCTATGACCCGAGTCCCTCCTTCAACATCTTTTATTCCCAGAGCGATGAACATTTCTATCGCTTCTCGGACATCGACAAGAAACCGGCGGAGCTGTCGGCCACGCAACGGAAACTAGACACATTAATCCAGCAACTAAATGGCCTGTTCCTTACATTGGAGGGGAAAAAGCAAATCATCTCACAGATTGAGCAGATCCTGGTGGAGGATCTTCCAATCATCCCCCTAGCACGAGATCCGTTCCTGGTCGCGGTCCGGAAGGACCTCCACAATGTCCAAAACCTCGTTCCAGATGACATCACCTGGGACACCCCCTTACCCGAAGCTCTGGCATACGTCTGGCGGGAGACACCGTGACGCGCATCCTGCTGATCTCGATCTTGCTGCTGGCGGCCACCGCGGCGGTCTCCTCCTGTGAGGTTACCCTTAACCCTTTCTCAGCCATAAAAGCCACCACTCGGGAAACCAAGGCGCTTGCACTGGCCGATCCGGTCGACCTGGATCTCTCGATCGAAAATATCAACGGTCAGATCGAGATCCGAGGGGAGAGCGGGCGCAGCTCCGTCTCGCTGCAGATCGAAAAGATCGCCTACGGCTCGACTAAAGAGCAGGCCCAGGCCCGCTTGAAGAAGATCAAAGTCCTGACTGACCGGCAAGGCGACCAGATATCGCTACACGTCCAGATCCCTTGGGGCATCTGGGGAAACGCGCCACGGGTCAACTTCACCCTGCTCGTCCCCGCCACGCTCAAACGGGCCGGAGCCCGCTCAGTCAACGGTCGGCTGAGCGCCACAGGGCTCTCCGCTTCGGAGGCCATCGAGTTGACCACAGTCAACGGAAGCGTCTCATTGACCGGCAGATCCTCGCTCGCCGAGCTGCGCTCCACCAATGGGCGCATCGAGGTGCAGTTTCAGGGCGAGGCGCACCTCTCGGCCGAGAACGGCTCGATCGGGGGAGCATTGACCGCTGGTCCGATAGACGTCTCAACGACTAACGGCAGCATAGAGCTCAGCCTGATTCAGCCGCGAGGAGGGCAGATCCAGGCTCAGAACGGCAGGATCCAGGTGCAGTTGATCCAGACCACCGATCTGAAGATCAGTGCAACTAGCTCCACGGGCAACGTGGAGATGATCGGTTTTCCGGCTGGGGCGGTCGAGCGGGCCAATCGGTCGAGGGGCGCTCAGGCGCATGCGCTGTTGGGCGCGGGTGACCGTACGCTGAAGCTGCGCACGCAGAATGGCTCGATTAGCGTGGAGTTGGATCATGCGGCGCAGCAGTAGCCGAAGATATTCCGCAGATATTCAGGCAGCCTGCCGGATCTCCTTCTCGAGACGGAGCGGGGCAACTCCCCCCTCCGTTTCGGGTAGGGGTTTTCGGGCCGCTCTGATCCTCCTGCTGGCAGCGCTGGCGCTTCTCGCTCCCAGCGCGCGGGCCGACGAGGGGGGCCTGTTTAACATCGGAGGGGGACCGGTCTACCTGGGCGCCCTGCTCAATCTGAGCGATCTGGCAGCCAGCCTGCAGGGCATTCGGTTCCCTGGGGACCTGACTCTTGGCGGGCGCAAGGTTTTTCTGATGCAAGGCGTCGCAGGTCTAGTAGGTTCCCGGTTGCGGTTCGGTGGTCTAGGCGCCGAAGGCCACTGGACCTTGCCCCTGCAAACTAACGCCGAATTTGATCAGGCCTCACTCTCGCTGCATTACTCCGGCCTGCTGCTAGAGCAACTGGCCGCCGTCTCACGGACCGCTCAGATGGGCCTCTGGCTAGGGACAATCGTGGGCCGAGGGGATTGGGCACTGCGGCTGAGCAAGACGCCTCAGGGGAATTTTAGCAGCTTGATCTCGCGTCCACTGACCGTGCAGCTCCGCCGCTCCTTCATCTTCGCCTTGCCCTATTTCAATATGGAGTTCAAGCTCTTGCCCTTCGCCGGCCTGCGGGTGGGGGGCGGCTGGCTGATCACCTTCAGCCTGGACGATTGGCGTCTGTCCGGTGGCCAGATAGTCGGCGGAGGACCCTTACAAAGCCTGAGCGCCCCGGTCTTCCAACTGATGATCATCATCGGCGGCTGAGCGGGACATCACTAAAGCCAATATTCCTGATCTGTGCAGGTAAAGCAACTCTTAGGCTGCGCCGGTGCGGTCCTGCTCAATCATAGGGAGCGGCGCGCGGCCGGCGCAGGGCTTCCAGCGCCTCGGCGGCCGCCCGACGCAGGGTGGGATTCTTGTCCTGACGGGCCAGCCGCGCCAAACGGCTTTGCCCGCTGGAACTGTGCCGCTCGGCCAGCCCATAGACCGCCTGCAAACGCACCGTCCAAGGAAAGGACGGCTCTACCGCCTTCAGCAAGGCATGAGCAGCGGCTTCCCCCGGAATCTTGCGCAAAGCCCGGATGGCTTCGCTCTTGACATAAGGATCCTCTTCTTTATCGAGCAGCATGGCCCGCAGCCGCGGGACGACCTCGACAGCCCCCCGCTGACCCACTTGCCAGATCGCCTCTCGGCGATAGGTGGCGTCGGGATGATCGAGGGCTTCGATAAACTTGCTCAACTTACCATCCATGATTGGATCGCTCCTTAAGTGACAGGTCGGCCGATTCTAGGCCACTTGGTCGCAGTAGTCAACTGAGCCGCCCGGCGCTCTTCAGCACTGCCAGCAGCCCACCGGCGCCCAGCGCCGCCAAGGCCAAGGCGGCCGGGAAGCTGAGTTTGAGCGGCAGATAGAGCCCCAAGATCAGGCTGAGCCCGGCGAGCAGTACCAGTTTTCCCAACCGCCACAGCCGGAGGTCTGCCTCCCGCCGGACGGCAGGCCTCAGCACCCAGAGCGCCAGCGTCCCGATGAGCGCCAGACCCAGCAGCAAGGGTTGCGCGCCCTGGAGCACGCCCCAGGCGGCTAGCGCGGTGCCCGAAGTGAGCAGCAGCCCATCCCACAACTGACCGCGCCGCTCGTCCGCTCGGCCGGCCAGGCCCAGCAGGCCCCAGAGTACCGCAGCTACCAGCCCACCCGACAAGCCCCGTAAACCGAGCGCCAAGGCGAAAAAACCTACACTGAGCGCCAGGATGATCCTGGCCAGCCGATCCGGATTCATCACTTGGCCCACCTGGTCCACCTCCGGGCCAGCGCCGTCCGCAGCGCGGCGCGCAGGGGGCGCTCGATCTCCCAGTTGGCCACCCGCACGCCTGCCCGCCTCAACCGGGTCAGCGTCGCCTCCCGCTCCAGTCGCGCGATCCGCAGGGCCAGTTGCACCTCCGGCAGGCGCAGCTCAAGCCGCGGCAGCTCAAAAGAGATCGGGTCGGGACTGATCAGCAGCACTTGATAACCTCGGGCGCGCAAGTGCTCGATGAACGGCGGGTCGTCCGGCAAGAGCGGGCTGAGTATCACGATCTGCGAGCCGGCAGGGAAGAGCCGCACCGGCAGGTTGTCCAGCTCGGCAAAGACGGCGCTCTTACCCGGCCGCGCCGCGGTGAGCGCTTGCAGGATTTTTTGCTGCTGGCGCGCGCCATAGCCGGGCATCGTCCAGGAGAGAAAATCACCGTAGATCAAGAGGGCCACCCGGTTGCCGCTCTCGAGCAGCGAGCTGGCCACCGAGGCGGCAGCCACAATCGCCGCTTCGAACAGCCCCTGACCATCACGCAGATAGCTGGCCTGACGGGCATCTAGAACGATCCCCACGTCGGACGCCCGCTCCTGCTCAAAGGCGTTGCTGATCAGCTTGGCCTGCCCGAGGGCCTGGTAGCGGGCGGAGGCCTTCCAGTTGATCCAACGCAGCTCGTCCCCCGGCTGGTACTCGCGTGTGCCGAAGAATTCGATGCCGGCACCAGACTCACGCGCCTTGACCGTGCCGGCATAAACGCGGGTGCGCCGCGGTCGGATGGCGATGGGATCAAGCACGACGCTCCGCGGCAGCACCGCCAGGCGGCCCGGTGCCGGCAGGTCCAGCTCCAGTTGGGTCAGACCGAGCCAATCCTGAACCTGGACCCGCAGGGCGCCAAACTCGAAGAGGCCACGCTCCGCCTGGACGGTATACTCCCAGCGGCAGCGCTGGGTCTGCGCCAGTGCCCCCCGATGCTCTGTCTCGCCGCTGGTGACCGTCAGCCCCAGCGGGGTCAGATCACGCAGGCGGACAGAATCCAGATCGGTTCCGGTATTAAGTACTTCTAGTCCCACGCTGGCCGGCTGGCCGGCTGGCAATTGACTGCGGCTGAGCGAGCGGTGGACCTCTAGCCGCAGTTGTCGCGTGTCCAATCCCTGATAGATGCCGGCTGCCAGCACGATCAGCAGTGGCAAGGCCAGGGCGATCAGGTGGCCTGAGCGCAGCGCCAGACCGGATAAAACAAGCAGCAAGGCCAGGCTGACCAGCAGCCACCAGCGCCCGGTTCTCTTCAGTCTCATTCGATAGTGGGCACGGGCACGGTGCGCACGATGCGGTCTATGACGCTCTCGATGGGAATCTCCCGTGCCCACATGTCAGGCTTCAAGATCAGCCGATGGGCCAGGACCGGCCGGACGACCGATTTGATGTCGTCCGGGATGACATACTCCCGCCCTTCCAGCGCCGCACCGGCCCGCGCCAGCTTGAGCAGCGCCAGCGAGGCCCGCGGACTGGCCCCCAGCTCCAACTGCTCGTCGGAACGGCTGGCGGTCACGATAGAGACGATATAATTAATTAAGTCCCGATGAACGTGAATTGTCTCTACCATTTGAGCCATCTGCAGCAGCTCTTCCGGGGTGATTACCGCTTCAAGCTCGATTTCGTCCCGCTGGCGCGCCTGGCGCCTGAGCAGGATTTCTGCCTCCTCCTGCGGGTTGGGATAGCCGACCTGCAACTTCATCAGGAAGCGGTCCAGCTGAGCCTCCGGCAGCGGGAAGGTGCCTTCAAATTCGATGGGGTTCTCAGTGGCCAGAACGATAAAAGGTCGTGGCAGCGGCAGCGTCTCGCCCTCCAGCGTCACCTGATACTCCTGCATCGCTTCCAGCAAGGCGCTCTGCGTCTTAGGCGAAGCGCGATTGATCTCATCGGTCAGGACGAGCTGGGCGAAGATCGGCCCTCGCCGCAGGACAAATTCGCTGGAGCGGCGGTCGAAAACGTAGGCGCCGGTGACATCGCCGGGCAAGAGATCGGGAGTGAACTGGATGCGCTTGAACTCCAGCCCCAGCACCTGAGCGAAGCTTTTGGCGATAAGAGTCTTGGCCAGACCGGGATAATCTTCGAAGAGCAGATGTCCTCCAGCCAGCACTGCCAGCAGCACCTGGCGCAACAAGGGGCGCTTGCCGATGACCGCCTTTTCCACTTCGGTGATGATTCTATCGGTCTTCTCGGCCAGAGCCTTGACGCTGAGCGTCTGAGGACTGAGCATGAGTAAACTCCTCTCGACTGTAATTTTCCAGGCTTTGCACCGCGTGCTGCAGTGCCTGCTGATATTGTATATCTTGAGGGCTGCGGCCCAGCAAGCGACGGCCCAGGCGGGTCAGCCGCACAAAATGAAGGGCGGGTTCAGTTTGGCTCAGGACTCTCTCCAGTCGCTCATCTCCCGACCAGCCGCCGGCCTGCAAGAGCCGGCGCGCTTCGGCTTGGGGGACGCCCCGGCGAATGGCGATCAGCCGCCGGGCCAGGCGGCGCAATTCGCGGCGCGGCCCCACGCGCAGGGCACCGTACTCGCTCGCCCGGTTGATCTGCCAGGCCAACTGCCGGACGCGACCCCAGTTAGCCCTTTGCTCCAGCAGCTCCGGCCTAGCCCGCCGGCGCGGGCTCCGGCGCCGCCAGAAGGGGAATACCGTTACGGCGACGCTGAAGAGCACCAGGACCAACAAGGTCCAATAGAGCAGGTCGGGCAAGGCCAACAGGAAGGGCCAGAGGCGCCACAAGAGAGCGGCAGACAGCAATAGCAGCAGAAACAGGCCGCTGCCCAGCCAGAGGCGTCTAAGCCGTTGTCCCCAAGATTCCGCCATGATCTTCTGTTGCTCCATAGCTCTGTTCGATGGAGTGCAGGCAACTAAGCGCCTCGCTGCGCTGGGCCTCATCGACATGATACTCTCCGTAGCGCACCAGCTCAAAGAGCCGGGTGAGCCGGGTGACGTCGGCGCTACGAATCCCGGCCCGCCCCAGGGCAGCCTCGAACTCGCGCGGGGTGAGCTGGCGCAGTTGGGATGCGGCCAAATTGGCCCGGCGACTCAGCACCTGGCTCATCTGGTGATAGGCTCGTAGGACGACATCTTGCAGCGCCGAGCCGGCTTCGAGCTGACGGGCGGCCTGACCGGCTAACTCGGCCAGTTGCGAGATCTGATCATCGCTGCGCTCCAGCCGCTCGGCCCAGCGACTCCAGATCAGCCAACCCAGCCCGCTGGCCAGGGTGAGTAGCAGCAAGCCGCCAAGGGTCAGGCCCAGCCAACCGGGGAAATGGCCCTGCTGCAGGGTAGGCTCAACCGGGGAGGGTGAGTGCGGCGGCGGCGGCTTCGGCGCGGCTGGCAACTGGAGCGCGGGGCTGGGCTGCTGGAGCTGTCCCAGATGGATGAACAACCAGCGGCCCAGGGCTACCAGTCCCAGCAGCAACAGGATGAAGACCAGCCAGGCCATCCAGCGGCTTTGCGGGGGCTGCTCGTGGACCAGCTCGTATTCGGGCCGGCGCCGGCTGCGGTGCAAGCGATAGACCAACAGGATGATCAGCGCCCAGAGGAAGAAAAAGGCGGCCAACAAGATCCAGAAGCTCTGCCCGGAGGCGGCCCCCGGTCCCAGCGACCCGCTGAAGGTGGGCCCGGCGGGGCTTTGCAGCAACTGTCGGAAATGTTTGGCGGGAAATCGCACACTGGAGAGCCCTGCGGCCAATAAAATCAGGGCCCCCAGCGCCAGTACGCCGGTGATTATGGTGAGATGCTTGCGCCGTTCACTCATTGCCGTCTGTCAAATTCTAACTGCCGGTCTATAGTTCTTCAAGCGTCAGCCGGCATCCCCTGGAGTCGCCTGCGATTCGGACCATTCTAATGGGACAAGGAACTCCCTTGACAGCTCCAAGCCCCGCTGCTATCATCCGCCGCAACCAGCAATCTTCACTTTGAATAGGGAGGCGGATGCAGGTCTGAGGCTGGCTGGGGCCAGGCCGGCGCTAATGAGCAGAAAGCTCGCCGATTATCAAACGATTGCCGCAGCGGAGATCCTCGCTGAGGTGCATGAGCTGGGCCGACGCCTCAGTGGGCTCAAGCTGCTGCACCTCAATTCGACCAAAGATGGAGGCGGAGTGGCCGAGCTGCTCTCCTGCTTACTGCCCCTCTTCAACGACCTGGGCCTGCAGGCCGACTGGCAGGCCATCCAAGGGCCGCCGGAGTTCTTTCGGGTCACCAAGGCTTTTCATAACGCCCTGCAGGGCCGGCCGACGGTGATCACCCCGGAGATGTACGCGCTCTATCAGCAGGTCAACGAGCAGAACGCCAAGCGGCTGGACCTGGGCGCCGATGTGGTCATGATCCACGACCCCCAACCGATGGCGCTGGTCGGCCGTCGTCCACCAGGCAGCAAATGGATCTGGCGCTGTCACATTGACCTGTCCCATTCTGCACCTCGTGTCCTGCTCAACCGGCCGGAGCGCAGCGCCTGGGAATTGCTGGTTGACTACGCTAATCAGTATGATGAAGCGATCTTTTCCTTGACCGACTTCGCGCAAAATCTGCTCATCCACCAGCATATCATCCCCCCATCTATCGACCCGCTCTCGGAGAAAAATCGCGAGCTGCCCCAGGAGTTGATCGCCGATATCTGTGCCAACTTGGGCATTCCGGATGACCGACGGGTGATCTTGCAGGTCTCGCGCTTCGACCGCTTCAAGGATCCGCTGGGGGTCATCGAAGCCTACCGGCTCTTCAAGGCACGGATTAATCATCGCAAGCGCTTTGATACTTGTCTAGTGCTGGCCGGCGGCAGCGCCTCCGACGATCCGGAGGGCCAGGAAGTCTTGTCCGAGGTGCGGGCGCGGGCAGGCGCTGATCCGGAGATTCATATCATCGAGCTGCCCTCCGGCTCCCATCAGGCGATCAACGCCCTGCAGCGGCGGGCGGACATCATCGTGCAGAAATCGCTGCGTGAAGGCTTTGGCCTGGTGGTGGCGGAGGGGCTGTGGAAGCGCAAACCGGTGGTGGCCACCCCCGCCGGAGGCATCAAGCTACAGGTGTTAGATGGTCTAACCGGTTTCTTGGCCGGCTCTGCCGAGGAGCTGGCCGACCGCTGGGAGTATCTGCTCACCCACCCCCAGGTGGGCGAGCGGTTGGGCGAGAACGGCTATCGGCATATCAAGCAGCATTTTCTCGTCCCCCGCGAGCTGCGCGACTATCTACGCCTGCTGGCCGATCTGGTCGGATAAAGTGGTATCACGAAGGTAGGTGGGCTATGCAGCGCATCGGGGTGTTGACCTCTGGCGGCGACGCGCCGGGCATGAACGCGGCCCTGCGGGCGGTGACCCGCGAGGCCTTGGCGCGCCGGGCGGAGGTAGTCGGCATCCGTCATGGCTTCGCCGGCATCGTCCGGCAGGAGTTCATCGAGCTGAGCCGTTCGCGGGTGGGTGGCATACTCGAGCGGGGAGGGACGATCCTGCAAACCGCCCGCTACGAGGAGTTCAAGCGCCCGGAGCGCCAGCGCCAAGCCCGAGCCATCCTGCGCGATCAGGGTCTGATCGGCCTGATCGTCATCGGAGGCGACGGCTCCTTTCGGGCGGCCCAACGGCTGCACCTGCTGGGACTGCCCACCATCGGCATCCCGGCCACGATCGACAACGATATTCCCGGCACCGATATGGCCATCGGCGTCGATACGGCTTTGAACACCGTGATACGGGCCATAGACCGCATTCGCGATACGGCGACCTCACATTCGCGGGCCTTCGTGGTGGAGGTGATGGGCCGTCGCTCCGGCTACTTGGCCCTGGCTGCCGGTCTGGCTGCCGGGGCGGAGATCATCCTGGTCCCGGAGGTGCCCCTTGATCTCCGCTGGGTGGTGTCGCGCATCAAGCGCGGTGAGGAGCTGGGCAAACAGCACTCGATCATCGTGGTCGCCGAGGGGGTGTGCCCGGAGGGCTCTGCCGGCTACCAGATCGCCCGGGAGATCGCGCAGCAGATCGACTATGAGATCCGGGTGACCGTGCTGGGCCACGTGCAGCGCGGTGGGTCACCTTCGGTCTTCGACCGCTTGCTGGCGGTGCGCCTGGGCGCCGCGGCGGTTGATCGGCTCTTGGACGGCAGCTCGGGCCAGATGGTGGCCTTGCAGGGGAACGCGATTATCACCAAAAAGTTCTCGGAATGCTTGAGGCGACGGAAAAGGATCGACCGCGAGCTGCTCAAGCTGGCCCATCGCCTGGCGGCCGACTGAGCGTCATTCTCCGGTTTGCAGGTGAGTTCGTCAGCCGGTAAGGTGCGTAAATGCCCTGAGCTGCCAGCTTGTCAACGAAAAGAGAAAGGAGCTGTTCCATGACCAAAGTAGCTATCAATGGTTTCGGACGGACCGGACGCCAGATCCTCAAGGCGATGTTGTTGCGCCACCCTGAGCGGCTGGAGATCGTGGCCATCAACGATCTGGCCAGCGCCAAGACCAATGCGCACCTCTTCAAGCACGACAGCAACTATGGGCGCTATCCCGGACGGGTGGAGGCGAAAGACGATCAGCTGCTCATTGACGACCGCCAGATTCAGGTGCTCAAGGAGCGCGATCCGGCGCTACTGCCCTGGGAGACGCTGGGGGTGGAGATCGCCATCGAGTCCACCGGGCTCTTTCGTGAGCGGGCGCTGGCCGAGAAGCACCTGCAGGCGGGAGCCGGGCGGGTGATCATCTCCGCGCCGGCAAAAGACGAAGATCTAACCATCGTGATGGGCGTCAACGAGCAGGCTTATGATCCTAGCCAGCACCGGATCATCTCCAATGCCTCTTGTACCACCAACTGCCTGGCGCCGCTGGCCTACGTGCTGCATCGCGAGTTCGGCATCGAATACGGGACGATGACCACCATACACGCTTATACCAACGACCAGCGGCTGCTGGATCTGGTTCACAAGGACTTGAGGCGGGCGCGCGCCGCGGCGATCAACAGCATACCCACTACTACCGGCGCGGCTCAGGCGGTCGAGCGAGTCATTCCGGAGCTGGCCGGGCGGTTCTCTGGCATCTCAGTGCGCGTGCCGGTGAGCACCGTCTCGCTGGTCGATTTCGTGATCCTGCTCAAGCAGACCGTCAGTGCAACGCAGATCAACGAAGCTCTGGAGCGCTATGCGCAAGAGAGCCTGAAAGATATTCTCGCCGTCTCGCACGAGCCGCTGGTCTCCTCGGACTTCAAGGGCAATTCGCATTCCAGCATCGTGGATGCGCCCTTCACCGAAGTCACCGGCGAGCGGCTGGCGCGGGTGCTGGCCTGGTATGACAACGAGTGGGGCTATGCCTGCCGCGTGGCCGATCTGGCCGTCTATATGGGCGGGAAAGCCGCCTAGCCGGGTAGCAGCCATTCCAAGCTATAATTAATGCGGCACCTCCCGCGGCAAGCTGAGCGCGAAGGTCGTGCCTTGCCCCGCTGCGCTCTTGGCCCAGATTCGCCCGCCATGAGCCTCAACGAGCGCTTTGGCGATGGCCAAACCCAGTCCGGTGCTCCCCGGACGCAGCCGCGAGCGCCGGCCGCGGTAGAAGCGGTCGAAGAGATGGGGCAGCTCCTCAGGCGGAATGCCGACGCCGTTGTCGCTCACTTCGAGCAGGATTTGGCTCCCTTGGGAGCAGACCCGCAGCTCGATCTGCCCGCCTGCCGGGGCGTGCTGGATGGCGTTGCTCAGCAGATTGAGCAGGACTTGGCGCAGGCGCTGGGCGTCGGCCAAGCCGACCAGCCCCGGCGCGATTTCGGTCGTCAAGCTGAGCTGTTTGGCCTTTAGGCCAGACTGAAGGGATTGAAGCAGCGCCCGCAGCCAGGGGTCCAGGGGCAAGGGGGCAAGCTTCAACGAGAGCTCTCCGGCCTCGGCCAGCGAGAGGGTCCTTAGGTCTTCCACCAGCCGGGTGAGCAGCAGCGCCTCTTCATGAATAGAACGGATGCGCTCGGTATTTAACGGGATCATGCCCTCGGCCATGGCTTCCAGATTGCCCTGAATGACGGCCAGAGGGGTGCGCAGCTCGTGGGCGATGTCCGCCACCGTCTGGCGGCGCAGTCGCTGAGCTTTTTGGAGCTGCTCGGCCATGGTGTTGAGCTCCCGAGCCAACTGCCCCAGCTCATCTCGCCGGTTCGCTGCCACGCGGCCGGAGAACTCACCGGAAGCGATCTTGTGGGCGGCGGCCCTCATCGAGCGCAGGGCTCCCACCCAGCGCGCGGCGATCGCTCCTCCCAGCAATAGAGCCAGCAAACCGGCCAATCCACCGGAAAGCAGCAAGATGGAGGTCAGGCGGCGGCGAAAGAGCGATTCCAAGCTGCCCGCTTCGATGGAGGACTTTGCCCCTACCAGCAGATAGCCCACCGTCTGGCCGCCTACGGTGATGGGCGCGCTCTTGGCCAGCTCGGCGGCATTCAACACCTGACCGACCAAAGTCCGCATCGAATCGGCCAGGACATTGCCTCGACTGTCGGCCACGATCAGGCGCTGATGCAATATCAGCGGCCGAAACTGCAGCTTGAGCGAGTTGGGAGGCAGCTTGGGGAAGGGCTTGCCCTGCCTACGGGATGGCAAGGGACCGACCCCCTCCGGACCGCTGATGCCGCTCCAACCATCGTGACTCTGATAGAAATCGGCCAATACCGGAGCGATGCTCATCGCCGTCTGACGGTGCTTCGCACTGACGTAGCGACCGATCTCGATTTGCATCAAGTGCCGGCCGATCAGGGTCGCCCCGCCGAGCACCACGAGAATCGTGCCCAGCACCAGTCCCCAGAGTTTCCAGCGCAAGCCAATCATGACGATGGCGTTTCTGGGGGAATGACGAGTTTATAGCCTACGCTATGCACGGTGATCAGGTAGCGCGGATGTTTGAGATCGGGTTCCAGCTTCTGGCGCAGCTTCTTAATATGGGCGTCTATGGTGCGAGGGAAGACGGCATAGCTATTGCCGGCCAGGGCGCGCAGCAGTTCGATGCGACTGAAGACCCGACGGGGATGGTGAAGCAAATAAGCTATTAAGTTGAACTCCATAGCCGTTAGCTCCAGCAGGCGACCATCCAGGTACAATTCGCGGGCGGCCTCATCGAGCAAGAAAGGGCCGATTTTGAGCTTGGCAGACGGGCCATCCTCCTCGCCGGCGCGGCGCAGCACGGCTTTGACGCGAGCCAGCAGTTCTCTGGGGCTGAAGGGCTTTACGACATAGTCGTCCGCGCCCATCTCCAGCCCCACCACCCGGTCGGCCTCCTCGGCGCGAGCGGTGAGCATGATGATGGGGATCTTACCCCGTTGGCGAATGCGGCGGGTCACCTCCAGACCTTCCATGTCGGGGAGCATCCAGTCCAGGATGACCAGATCCACGGGCGCACGGTCCAGGTCGGCCAAGGCGGCCTCGCCGGTTGCCACGGTGCGGATGGAGAAGCCGGCCTGCTGAAAATACTCGCGCAGCAGCTCGCGGAGCTTGAGCTCGTCATCTACGACCAACAGGGTGGCCAGCGCTATCTCCTCCTTACTGCATAATATTATTATAAGACCTGTGGCTCCGGCAGGGCAATGATTGCTCGGACCGCTGGAGCGCCGGAGGCGAGAATTCACCGCAGATTCACAGCGCGTTCGCGCATCGTTCACAATAGCATGATACACTCTGGGTATAATTAAGAGCGCAAGGAGGCTGCAATGCACCTCAAACGGACATTAATCATCGGGCTAGGAGCGCTGATGCTGCTCGTGCTGAGCAGTTGCAGCGCCCGGCCGCTCAATCTGTGGGCCTCCGGCGCTGACGCGCAGGCCGCCCAGTCCGGCGATATTGCTCGACGGGCACTGGCCGGCACCCCTGCCGAGCGGACGACGATGCTGACCATCCCCGTGGGTGCGGTGGATCCGACCGATCCCACCGTCAAGCCTCTGCTGGGCGTCATCTCCGGTCCCGATCCCAATGGCGGATTCAGTGCGCCGAACTTGACTGCCCAATATCAGGAGATCGGCGTGCTCAGCGTGCGCAACAACGACTACTACGATGACCGGCTGGACATGGAGGGCATCTTTAACTGTGGCGGACCGAGCTATCCCTCCTGGGAGGGCTGCGATCCCCACGATGAGGCCAACTATCACTGGGGACCAAGCGATGCCCAGTTCCAGAGCTATTTGAGCGGCGGCCTTGAACCGTTCCTGCGTCTGGGCGGGGAGTGGAGTAATCAACAGCCTCCCCACGATTTTAAGGGACCGCAGAACACGGTGCAGGAGGACAACTGGATCGTCGCCGCCCAGAAGGTTGCAGGGCGCTATCTGCATTGGGGTGGCGCTGAGCAGACCTTCCGGTACTTGGACCTCTGGACGGAGTTTCCCGGGACGCACTTCTGGGACCGCAGCGGCCAGGCGTTTGTTGCCTTCTGGGCAAAGGCTTATGCGGCGCTCAAAGCTGCTTTCCCGGAGCTGAAGATCGGCGGGCCCGGCTTTTCCGGTAGGGAGACGATGAAGGTGCTTCAGGGAAATGCCCGTTGGTCGCGCGAGTTGCTCACAGAGCTGTTCGACCGCGGGCTGAAGCCGGACTGGTTAGGCTGGCACCTGTTCAACAACGATCCCAGTTTGTGGTCTCAAGCGACCGAGGCCTACCGGCAGTTGCTCGACGGCACCGGCCCCTATGCTAACATGCCTTGGGCCGGCACGGGCTACTTCTCGGACACCGAGGTGATCGTGGATGCCTATGGGCTTTCCAAATCCAACCCGGACGGCTCTCTGCTCTCCTCGCAGGAACGCACGCAACTCTACGGCAGTGCGCAGGGTGCCAGCCTGCTTACCACCGCCTGGATCGCCATGCAGTACGCTCAAATCGAGCGCGCCTACTACTACCGGGGTTCACCCTTGGGAGGCAGCGGCGGTCAACGGGGCAACAGCCGACAGGACGGTGGCCCCGGCCTATTCGATGTGCAGGGCGGCTACAAGCCCGATGCATACGCCTTCCGCCTCTGGTCGCAGCTCTATCGGCAATACCCTCATTTGTTGCAGGTAGAGCTTCCCGCTGCCGACTCCGACATCCCACTGTGGGTGCTGGTCGCCCAGAATGACGGGGGCGGCCTAGCGCTGCTCATCACCAATCCTGCGGCCAGCAGTACGACCTGGACCCCGACATTCGCTGATGGGAGTTCGCTGCAAGACTATCAAGGACAGCTCTATCAGGTGGATGACCAACACGACGGACGCACGGCGCTCCCGCTGGAGGGAGAGGCCGTGACCACACCGGGCTACAGCGTGCAACTGTTGCTGCTTGCGCCTAGATAATAGGGAGGAATACATGAGAAAACTTGCGTTGTTGTCGCTGCTGGTGCTTGGGCTCAGCGTTTACCTGTCTGCCCAGCCCTCAGGACCCCCGGATATTCAAGAGACGTTCGTGACCAACCCCACCAGCGGCGCCGCGCTCTTCATCCAGCTCTACGCGCCGCAGAGGGGCGCAGGTCCCTGGCCGGCGCTCGTGCTCGTCCCCGGTGGGCGGAGCGCGGGCTCGCAGAGCTTTCGCCCGCTCGTAGCTCAGCAATACGCCGATCTGGGCTTTTTGGTGGTCGTCTTCGACCCCGACGGCCGTGGGCGCAGCTCAGGAATAGAAGACGACGACGGCTTTGTCCAGCAGGACGGCCTCAAAGCGGTGATCGAGTATGCTGCCGGGTTGTCCCAAAGCGAAGGGCGGGTCGTGCTGGCCTCGTTCTCCTACGGGATCACGATGGCCACGGGCGCGCTCGCCCGTTACCAAGAACTGCCCGTCGTGCTGCTGCTAGACTGGGAGGGCCCGGCGGACCGGAACGACACTGGCGGCTGCGACGTGGATCACGTGGGGCACCTGCACGCCGGCTGCGGGAACGAGGCCTTCTGGGCCGAGCGCGAGGCAGCGACCTTCATCAAGGAGATTCAAGTGCCCTATCAGCGCTTGCAGAGCCTGAAGGACCACGTCCAGCCCGACCACGACCACGCGCTCCTGCTCATCAATAACGCCACGAACACCGCCTTCGGCGGAAACGGAAAGTCGCCCTGGACGCGGCTGAACGATGAAGAGCCCAACCGGGTGTACGGCCCCGACACGCCCGTGACCTGGCTGCCCGAGGGCGTCCACAACGACCAGCTCGTCTCGAAATATCTCGAAGAGTTCCTGCGCGGGGAGATCCCGGGTACGTGAGAGAGATCGCCCGGCCACTGAAGTGGCAGGCTCCGTATTACGAAGCCTGCCTGCGCAGGCTAGCCCCGCAGGGGCTTTGCAAATGTAGCCTGTGGCTTCAGTCACCGGGCTACACTATAGAGCCTGATCGGGCCGGTTGAAATTCACGGTTCCTTCACAGCAAATTCGAACACCGTTCACAGCCATGTGCTAAACTACCCTCAGCTTAGAGCTTGCAAAAGGAGGCCTGTGATGATCCGGAATCGAACAAGAGGGCGCGCGCTGCTGGGATTGGTGATCGTGCTGGGTCTGCTGGCCGTCGGCTTCGTCCAGTTCGACGGCTTCGTCCCCGCGCTGGCGGCCCAAACCGCCGACGCTCCCGTCCTGCTCTTCTCCATCGGCGTTCACATCGAGCCGCTGGGCATCACCGCCCAGGGCTACCACGGCGGCCGCGGGGATTACGGCAACCGCCCGCTCTTCGAGCGCCACGCCCAATATCTGGACGAGCTGGCCACGGTCGTCGAGCGCCACGGCGGAAAACTCACCGTGCAGGCCCAGTCGCCGTTTACGACCTCGGCCATTGCCTTCAGCAATTCGATCTTGAGCGATCTGGAAACCCGCGGTCACGAGATCGCGCTCCACTTCCACGAAGACGCGCATCTGGGCCAGAACCCCGAGCAGCTTTCTCCGGACGCTTGGTGTGCGGTGATGAAAGAAGAGATCGGCTACATCTATCAAGTAGGGGTAAAAACTCCGGTGCGCTACTGGAGCGGCGGGAACCTCTATCCCGGCCTGCTCGAGGCGGCCTCCTGTGCCGGGCTGGACGTCAACGCTGACTGGAAAAACCCCAATACTCAGCAAGGCAGCGCCCTGCTCACCGGCCTAAGCCCCTGGCGGCCGGCCGGCGGGCCGAACCCCGAAGACATGACGGCCTTCGCCACGCACGACCCAAACGGCAAGATTGTGTTCCTGCCCGCGGGCCTGTTTGACCGCACCGACTTCGCCTCGGGACGGCGCCAGATGAGCGACGAGGAATATTTCGACTTCATGGGCCGTAGCCTGCAAACTTCGCTGGCGGCTGCCCGGCCTGACCGGGTGAACGTCTTCCACTTCACGGTGCATCCGGGCGAATTCGACACCGCGCTGATAGAGCGATTATTGATTGACGTTGTAGACCCGCTAGTGGCTCAAGGCCGGGTGCAGTGGGCCACCTACTCCGAGATGGCCGATGCTTTCAGTGCCTGGGAGCAGGCCAACCCCGGTGTGGACCCTCACTCCTCCGAGACTGCCTCGGCACCGCCGAACGAATCCCAGTCAAGTTGTGCGGGCTACATGACCTTTGCGATCAACGTCCACGACTTCCTGCACGTGGGTGACAGCGCAGACACGCTGCTGGCGTTGACAGACCTCTTCGAAAAGTACGGCGTGCACGGCGACTTCTACTTCACCGCACCGATGGTCCAATTCTACGAGGAGCAGCGCCCAGACCTGATCGAGCGCTTGAAGAACAGCCAGATGACCATCAGCTATCATGTGCGCCCGCCCTTTCCCACCTACGTCGGGTTCGATGGGCGCTTGCTGGGCCTGTCCCCTGGCGAGCTGACGCAAACGCTGCGCGACTACGAGACCTATCGCCTGGACATGACCACCGGCGACCTGCTGCGTGACCAGCCGGGCGGCTACAGCTATGTCGCGAAAACCTTCGGGCGCGCGCCGGTCGTCGCCGGCGTGGCCAACGCCCGCTGGCGAGGGGCGGGACTGCCAATCCTGGCCGAGATGGGCGCGCAGATGGCCGTGGTGTACCACGAGACGGGCACGAAACCTGAGCAGCCCTTCGAGTGGATCAACGGGCTCTTGATCCGCCCCAGCGACTTCAGCGTGACCCGCTGGAGCGTTCCCGGCGGTCCGCAAGATGCGTTTTGGTGGAACGAGCTGGACACGCCCTTCGCAGATCAGTACGACCCGGTGCAGCGCTTGCAGCAGCTTTTGAGCGCCTGGCAGGGGAACAGACTGCCCTTTGTGACCGCGCTCATCCACGAGAACAACTTCTACCGCCAGGGTGGGACGCCCTGGGCGTTCGTCTACTATGAAGATCGAAAGAAGACCAGGCCCAAGTCGCCGCCCTATGACTTGAATGCTCCGGACGCCTCCCGTCTGCGCTCGGAGGAGAACCGGGGACAGATACTGGCGAAGTACGAGGCCTTGGTGAAATACGCCTCAGAGCACCTGTGCGTGGTTACCAGCGAAGACATCGTGAAGATGGCCGAGGCGCAGGGGCGGTGAGCTTCCGAACAGCCCCTTTCGCCCCTTTAGCGACCGGCCAGTACTCCCGGCTTCCGCAACCGTGAGCACTTTAAGATCGCCATCTACTTCCACTGCGGGGGTCTGCAGCTTTACCCGGGCACCCTCGGAGTTCCCTTCTAATTACGCATATCGGGTGATTGCGGTCAATGGCTGCATCCCGTCCGCTTGACAGTCAGAAGTAAAAAAGAGTAAGATATACTTAATCCTAGATGTAACTTCACAAAGGAGGTCTTCATGCGGTTACGTATGCTCAAGATTTCCGCAGTGGGATTAGCCCTCCTGGGCTTTAGCCTCATCGGGGTAGCCCAGATCCAGCCTAGTCCTCAGGGACCACAGATCACAGCGATTGATTTCCCCAACCATATTACACCGGACGGCCAGCCTGTCTCAGGCGTCGTACACTTCCAAGCACCAGAGGCAAACGTGGCACAGATCAAGATGAAGGTCCTACAGGCTCTCAATGCCGACGGTCAGGACATCTCGAAGAACTCTGACATACAGGATGCCAGTTGGGACCCTGGGGTGAAGGGGCTGCGTCAGGGGGAGATTCCCTTCAACATCGCCACAAAGATCGAACAAAGGGTGGTGATTGCCGCGACGCTGATAGGGAGCAGCGGTCCGGGGCCCAGTAAAGAGTTCTCTTTTGACTCCTTCCTCCAGCCGCAAACACCGTCAGAGATGGTGCTGATCCCGGCAGGCAGCTTTCAGATGGGGGACAGCTTCAACGAGGGCGACGTTAACGAGCGGCCGGTGCACACGGTGACGGTGAGCGCTTTCTACATGGACAAGTATGAGGTGACGAAGGGCTTGTGGGATGATGTGGCCAACTGGGCTGCGGACCACGGCTATGACATTGCGGCTGATAGTGGTTCCGGTAAAGCGATGGACCATCCGGTCCAGAGTATCACGTGGTATCAGGCCGTGAAGTGGGCCAATGCGCGGAGCGAGAAGGAGGGGTTGACGCCGGCCTACTACACGGACAGCTCGCAGACGACAGTGTATCGGGCTGGGAGCCTGAATGTGCAGACGGAGGGGGTGAAGTGGAGCGCGAACGGGTATCGGTTGCCAACGGAGGCGGAGTGGGAGAAGGCAGCGCGGGGCGGGGCAACGGGGCATCGCTTTCCCTGGAGCTATACGGACACGATCAACGAAACGCGGGCGAACTACTATGGGGACACGAGATACAGCTATGACGAGGGTCCGAACGGCTACAATCCGACCTACGCCACGGGCGGCTTCCCGTATACCAGTCCGGTGGGGAGCTTTGCGCCCAACGGGTATGGGCTTTACGACATGACGGGGAACGTTTGGGAGTGGGTCTGGGACTGGTTCGACCCGAACTACTACTCGGCTTCGCCTGGGACTGACCCACATGGCTCAGCGTCGGGGTCGGCTCGCGTGGAGCGCGGCGGCAGTTGGCATGACACCGCCGGCGCTGGCCGCGTCGCCTATCGCAGCTTCGACTCGCCCGACGCCAAGAGCGACGACTTGGGCTTTCGCCTCGTGAGAACCGCACCCTGAGTCCTTGTCGTGCGAGATGTTTACGGGCCAGATGGTATGAGTCTGGCCTGGTTCGTTTTGAGCTTTAGCTATCTCGGGGAAATGAGTAGTCCCTCAGCTGAGTGCAGTTAGAGGAGCGATGAGCTAGGATGGCGGTTTTTTCAGCCCCTGGGGCTTGCTGCTCCTGCACCTGATAGAGCTGATTGACATAGTGTTGCAGCCAGGTCTCAGACACGTCAGTGACGCGGGCAATCCCGGCCGTTGGCACCACCTGTGCTATAACTCCGGTGCTTGACAATCGCCTGATTCCGGCGTAAGCTCAAGTAGAAGATAAAGGTGGACGAAAGATGTCAAAATCAAGAATAGCTCAGAAGGCATGTTATGGAGCGCTAGCCCTGGCGCTCTTGCTGGGCCTGACCGGGACGAGCGCGCTCGGTGCCAACGCGCCCCTGGCGCAGCCCGCACCTCTCAAGGTGCTGATCATAGACGAGACCAGAACGCTGACCGCTTCGTTTCAAGTCAACGCCCTGATCCTGGCGCTGCGAGCCCAGCCAGCTCTCTCCGTGGCCGCCCAGTTCGCCAAGGTCGGCTCCGGTATGGAGTTTCCCCCGCTCCAGGGCGTAGCTGGCCAGCGCTTTGACCTGATCATCATTGTACCCCGGAAGCTGACCGAGTTGCGGCAAATCTGGTTTATCACCCGCCCCTGGAACGAGCTGAGCCCCACCCTGCGGACGGCCGTGGGCGCCATCGCTCAAGTGGCAGAAAAGATCTTTGGCCCCACCGGGGTACATTCCCGTGATGTCCGGCAGGATCTGGTGCCCGGTTGGTTTGCCACCATCTTCGAGCGCCAGGGCTTGCTCTGATCTGCCCGCACCGTTCGAGCGCCTAGGGAAGCCGCTTAGAGCCATGAGGCCACTCTGGCAGCGCAGCATCATCTACCTAACTCTGGTGGTCCTGTCGGTCGCGATCGGCATCTGGGCCATTCTCTATTTCGATCTGGCCGGTCACGTCCTGATCTCGCTCGATTCAAACGGCACTGCCTCCTCCGAGTCAACTGCGGCTGGAGCTCCTCCTACCGGCCAACAGCAGCCCGGTGTGTCCAGTTCACCGGAGCAGGCAGCCTCGTCGCCGAAGGGCAAGCCAAATCCTCCGCCAGTTCGGGCCAAGGTCGAGCGAGGCCGGCTGATAGCACGGTTCAAGGGCCGTGTGATCAGTGATGAGCAGTTTCAGTTGACCCAGACGATCGACGGTCTGGAGCTCATCAGCCAAGGGAAGTTCTATCTACGGTTACTCATCGTCAACGCTACCATAAATTACAGCCAGCAGATCCAGTGGGGAGGTGATTTCCGCCCCCAGCGCTATTCATTGGTCGCCCGTGGGCCGCTGGGCTTAGGTGATCGCTCCATCCAGATCGAGATCGGCCTGCAGCAGGCCACTATCATCAATGGTAATAGCAAAACGCGACGTCCGCTGCCCTCAGGTCCTTTCTTCCTGGCTGGCAGTTTCAGCTCTTATCTGGTGCTGCCCAAGATCTTGAGTGCCCACGCCCAGGCGGTCCGGCTGGAGCTGCCGGTCCTGCCTTCGGGCTGGCGCGGGGAGACCGCGCCGGGTCAGGGGGTCAGCGAGCGAGCGGATCTGGCCTCATCACTGACGCTGGAGCGCACCGGAGCCGCCACACTGATTGGCAATGGGCCGGAAGCTAAGCAGTTGCAGGTCGAGCGCTATTCGCTGAAGATAGGAGAATTGGTCAGCGATTTCTTCATTAAAGACAATCGGTTTATCGGCTCGCTCTCCCAGCCGGCCGGTCCCGACCAGCTCAGCGTCTATCGTGCCGATATTTTTCCCCAGGGATTTCATCTGAAGTAGGGTAGGACAGTTTCAAGAGCGTTGCGGCAGCTTGCGGGCAATCAGGTCGGCCAGGAAGAGCGCCAAGCCGGCCAGGAGCAGCTCCGGCCAGATCTTCCGATAGATCACCCGGTGGCCCAATAGCTGGGCGGGCAGCTTGTCGGCGCCTTCGAGATAACGCCCGCCCGTCTGCTGCGCGATATGCACCAGCGCCATCTGATCGAGACCGATCGCTTGGTATTCGGCAGGATAAGGCACCGAGAGAGCCCGCCGCAGCCGGCCCAGGTCTTTCCCGCCGGCCGAAACCCCCTGGAGCTGCAAGAGATAAACCCCTTGAGGCAAGGGCCCGGAGCTGGCCTGATAACGACCGGGGGCTACCTGGTGAAATACTAGCGGAATCTCAGCCTGACCTACCTGGCTTAGCCGGGCTTTCAACTTGAGTTGGTCTAGCCAACGCCCCCCCCGCTGGGCTTCCACCGTGGCCTGCAGGCGCCCGCCTGACAGGTGGGTCTGGAGCTTGAACTGGGCCAGTTGCGGCGGCTCCTCACTGTAGACCTGTCCCAGCAACTGCGCCGCCAATCGGCTGAGGCCAGACCAGCGCACCCAGGCGCCGGAGCCCTCGCCGGCCAGATCGGTATTGAGCACCACCACCTGGCCCAGCCCATAGCGCCAATAGCTGACCAGCGCGTCCGGCTGCTCCCCTTGACCCGGCGTGATCAGCTCGACCTCGCTGGTCGGCTTGGGGAAGGTGAGCACATGGCCATCCAGCGGAGGGATGTTTGCCGGAGCGACCGGCCCCAAGCGCCCCACCGCCGGACCGGGGAGCACCGGACTGTTCCCCTGGATCCAGCGGTTGCGCACCACCCGGCGCAGCTCTTCTAGGGTGATGCGCGGCAGATCATGGGCATCCATCACCTGATAGATCTTTCCCTGGCCCGCCCGCTGCAGCTCTTGGAGTATCTGCATGTCAGCGTTGGGGCCGATGGCGATCGCGGAGGCGGTGATGCCGTCCGCGCGAATTTGGCGGAAGAGTCGCGAGAAATCCTTGCCCACCTTGGCCACCTTGCCATCGGAGAAGACGATCAGGTGCTTGACCCGTGCCTGGACCTTGGCTAGGGCCCCGATCGCCGCCTGCAGCGCCGGATAGAGATCGGTCCCTCCGCCGGCGGTCAGTTTGCCGATCGCCTGGGCCAGCGAGGCGCGGCTGGGTACTTGGCCTAGCGGCAGCACCCATTGATGGCCCACGGAGAAGGCGATGATGCCCAAGAGGCTGCGCGGAGCCAGCGCGGACACCGTGCCCAAGGCGGCCTGCTTGAGCAGGTCCAGCTTACGCGCCCCGCCGGCCGCCTCGCCCATGCTGCCGGAGCGATCGAGCACCAGCACCAACGCCAAGGGAGGCAGCCGCAGCTCCTGTGGACCTTCGTAGGAGAGCGGCAGGATGCGCTCGAACTGCTTGTTGTCAAACCCCTGCACCGCGGAGCGCCCCTGGATCAGCAGCAGCCCGCCCCCCTGGTCGCGCACGTAGCCGGTCAAAGTGGCGATCTGCTCGGCGTTCAGTTCGCTCAGCGGAGCGTTATCCAGGATCACCGCGCGATAAGAAAGCAAGCCGACCGCGCTGGGCTGCCACTGGCGCAGCGTCGTCTGCCGATAGGCATAGCCGGCCTGAGCCAGCAGCTTGGGCAGAGCGCTCTCGTCCGGCGTCTTGGCCGAGATGAGCAGCACCTGCGGTCCGCCTCGAGCCTCGACCAGCGCGGTATACTTATTATTCTGGGCCAGCGAGTCCCCCGGCACTTGCAGCACCGCCTGATAGCGATAGAGGCCTGCTTGATCGAGTTGATCCTGGAAGGAAAACCGGTTAAGCCCCGGAGAAAGCTTCACCTTCCGGCGCATCTGGGGCAACAGTCGGCCATCGCGATAGATGACCAGCGTGCCCTGAGCATAGCTATTGGCGAAGAGTTGCACTTGCAACCTGAAGGGCATCTGCTGGCTGACCTGCCGCGGGGCCTGCAACCGGGCTATCCAATACTCCGAATGAATGTCTGCCAGGGGCCAGGCGGATATCTGCACGCCCTGGCGTCTAGCGCGGGCCAGAACCTGATCCAGCTCACCTCCGCTGCTGCGGCCGTCGGAGAGCAGCACGACCGATTTGCCCCCTTGGGCCGGAAAGCTGTCCAGGGCCAGCTCGAGCGCCGCAGCGATATCGGAGCCCAAGGGATCAATCGTGCTATGGATCTCCCGGACGCTGATGGTGGGTTGGAAACCCTGCTCGATGAGCGGCTGCCGCCCGAAGACTATCAGGCCATAGCGGGTATGGGGCCGAGGAACGGCCAGTTGGCGCACCTGAGCCAGCAGTCCGGCCGGATCATCGGCCAGCCGGGTGCTCTGGGAGAGATCGAGCAGAAAGTAGACCCAGCGAGTCTCCACTTGGCTGCCCACGCCCGGCCCGGACAGCGCCAGGATCAGCATTGTCAGGACCGAGAGTCGCAAGAGCAGTGGCCAGCTTCGGACTCGCCGCCGCAGCAAGCCGGCCAGCGGCAAGAGCAACAGGAGCAAAGCCCACGGATGGGCAAAACGTAGTAGATCAAGCCAGCCATTCATGAGTGCCTCCCCAAAAGCGGCCAGGTGAGCCGCAGACGCCAGGCGGGCTCAAAGAGGCTCAGCTCCAAAGCCAGCAGGGCCAATCCGGCCAAGAGCAGGAAGGGCCAGAGCGGCCGCGCGGCTCGTAGGGGCAATCCCTTGTGGTTGCCCTGGCCTTGGACAGGCAGATGACCCACCCCTACAGGTGTGGCAGCACCGGCCCGGCTCTCGATATCTTGCGATTCGGAGGCCGGCAGATTGACGGCAAACTCCAGCGCTGCCGAGCCGTTCTTAAGCGTATAGAAGCCGGGACGCTCCGCCTGGCCGCAGGGCACAGCCCGGTCTGGGCTCGGATAGCTGCACTGAGTCCCTGCCGGTCCTACGACCTGGACGGTGCCGGAAGAGAGCTCCTGGAGCGGCAGCTCGCTGCCAGAGGTCAGTTGGACCGACCGCTCGCGCTGCGGCTCCAGCCACTCGATCAGATGGCTGATCAAAATCGGGAAGTCTACCGTGAGCAAGAGATTGGAGTTGTCCAGGTCGGGCGAGAAGGGCAGCGCGGCCAAGCGCAGGCCGGGCGCCTCATAGACATAGAGCGCTGGCCACTGCCCGGCGCGCAGCAGCGTCTGCCCCTGGGGGCTAAGCTCGGTAGCGCGCACTTTGGCCACGAAGATCTCCTCCGGTCGCACCGCCGCCAGGAGCGGGCTGCGCTCTGCCTGCCACTTGCCGGCCGGCTGCTCTTCTCCCAAGCTGACCAGCGGCGGATAAGCGGCATCCAGCAGCAAGAGATGGCCGGAGGCCAGTGGCGGCAAGCTTGTCTTATAGGCGACGATCAGGTCATAGCCGGCAGCGTCGGAGCCTGATGGCAAGCTCTTGACGCGGGTCAGGCGAGCCTGAAAGAGCGCGCGCAGCGCGCCCTGCAGCAGGCGATTGTCCGGGCCGACCCACAGGACGCGCGGCGGACGGCGCTGCGGCGGCAGGGCGTAGCGCCGGTTGTCGGCTATGAATACTTCGCCCGGCAGCGGTGAGAGCGAGGCGCGAAAGCGCAGGCCTTCTCCTGGGTTAATTGCCCCCTGATAGTTGAATGAGTCGCTCAGACGCTCTCCGGCAGCCAGACTGAGAATTTTATGTAAGATTGTCCGATCGTCCAGTGAGATATCTAGAGAGACTTGCCGGGCTTTGGCACTGGCATTCTCTACTTTGACGAAGAGATCATAGCCATGGCCATCCGGCTGTCGGCGCACGCTAAAACCGGTTAGGGCCAGGTTTCCCGGCGGCTGAGCCGCAGTGACCAGGTGCACTTGCCAACTCTCCGGCAGGCGGGCTCTCGGGATATGGTCGCTGAAGAGCACTATCTGCTCAAAGCGCGACTCCGGCGCTTGGCTACGCAGGAGCTCCAGCAACTCGCCCGGATCAGCGTTGCCCTCGTAGGTCGGCTCTGAGGCGCGCAGGGCGCTCAGCGCTTGGGTGCGCGAGCTCTTCACCCCGGCCAACAGGCGAGGGTGGCTCTCGGCCTGGATGATCACCGTCCGGGCGACCGGATTGTCGGTCAGCAGCGCTGTGGCTTGAGCTATGGCCTGTTGATAGCGCGTCTTTTGGCCTGAGCCCAGCCGGGCGCGCATCGAAGCGGAGCCGTCAATGAATATGGCCAGCAGGCGAGCGCCTCGGCCAGGCGCATAGAGCACCGGGTCGGCCAGGGCCCCGACCAAGAGCGCCAGGGCGGCCAGTTGCAATAGCAGCAGGCCGATGTGGCTCCAGAGCCAGCGCAGGAAACTGTGCGGGCGCTCCTGGCTGCCAGGCCAGAGGAAAAGTGCCGAGACTGGATAGGCGCGGGCGCGGCGCCGCAGAAAATAGATCGCCGTGATCAAGCCTGACAGGCCCAGCAGCCACAGCGCGCCCGGATTGAGCCAGCTCATTTGAGAAACACCCCTCGGCGCAGCGTCTCAAAGATGCTCTGTTCTAGGGGGTTCGCCGTGGAAAGCAAAAAATAGTCGCAGGACAACTGCTGACAGAAGGCTTCCAACTCGCGGCGATAGGCGCTCAGGCGGGCGCGGTAGGCGCCGAGCGTCTGGGCACCTAGATAGGCCGGCTTGGCGCGCCCGCTCCCTTCCACGTCGACCAGGCGCACCTCGCCGCCGGCCAGGGGCGCCAGGTCCGGCGGGGCCAGCAGTTGCAAGACCACCGGCTGAAAGCGGTGCCAGCGCAGGCAGGCCAGTCCCTCTTGATAGCCCTCCTCGCTGAGCATGTCGGAGATCAGGATGGCCAGACCACCCTCATGGTGCTGCTGACAGAAGTCGGCCAAGGACTCGTTGATCGAAGTCTCCCCGGCACTCTCCAGCCCGCGCAGGTAGCGGAAGATCTCGAAGACCTGGCGGGCACCTGAGCGCGGGGGCACACCGCCTTGTAGCCGGGAGGCGAAGGGAAATACCGCCACGCGATTGAGATCTTTGAGGGCCAAGTAGGCCAGTGCCGCAGCCAGTTTAACGCCATAAGCCAGCTTATCGCCGATCTCCATCGAGCGGCTCACGTCCACGAAAAGATAGACCGGCACATCCTCCTCACGGGTGAAGACTTTGATGAACAGGCGATCCAGTCGCCCGTAGAGATTCCAATCTACGTAGCGGAAATCATCACCGGGGTGATATTGGCGATATTCGGCGAATTCGAGGCTCATTCCGGCACGAGGTGCCAGCCGTGAGCCCAGCGGCCGACCGCGCGAGCGCTGGCGAAAAACCAACTGCAAGCGCTCCAAGCGGCGGAGAAACTCCTCATCGAGCAGCGTGCTCATGCCCTAGACCTCCGGGGTAGTCTTCAGTACCTGCGCCAGCAGCGTTTCGATGGAAATCCCCTCGGCTTCGCCGCGGAAGTTGCGGATCACCCGATGGTTGAAGGCCAAATTAAAAACTCGCTGCAGGTCGGAGAGGCGCACGTTGGGCGCACCATCCAGGAAGGCGTTGGCCTGCGCCGTCCGGATCAAGCTGATCCCGGCGCGGGGGCTGGCCCCATATTCGACATATTGCTTGATCAGCGGGGGCACCTCCTCCGAGCTGGGATGGGTGGCGTAGACCAGCCGGACCACATAGCGGCGCAGCGGCTCAGCGATGGGCAACTGGGCCACCCAGTGGCGCGCCCGCAGCAGCTCTGCGCCGGAGAGCACCGAGTTCAGCCCGGAGAGATCCCCAAGCTGAGCTTGACGCTCCAATATCACCGCCAGCTCGGCTTCGCTGGGGTAGCGCAGCAAGATCTTGAAAGTAAAGCGATCTATCTGCGCTTCCGGCAGGGGATAGGTGCCCTCCATCTCCAAGGGGTTTTGCGTAGCCAGCACCATGAAGGGCTCCTCCAGGCGATAGGTCTCGTTGCCCAGGGTGACGCAGCGCTCCTGCATCGCTTCCAGCAGTGCCGATTGGGTCTTGGGTGTCGCCCGGTTGATCTCATCGGCCAGGAGCAGTTGGGCGAAGATAGGCCCCTTGGCGAACTCGAACCGTCGCCGGCCGGACTCATCTTCGCTCAGAATACGGGTTCCCAGGATGTCGGCCGGCATCAGATCAGGGGTGAACTGGATGCGCTTGAAGCTGAGCCCTAGGATGCGGCCCAGCGTGCGGACCAGCAGGGTCTTGCCCAGGCCGGGAACACCCTCCAGCAGCGCATGGCCACCGGAGAGCAGACAGAGGGTGATCGCCCGCACCGTCTCCTCCTGGCCGACGATCACCTTGGCGATCTCGGCCCGCAAGGCGCGCAGCCGTTCCTGCAGCTCGACTATCTGGCGCTCGGGGTCACGCTCGCTCATGGCTTACTCTTCGGTTCAGTAGTGATCGCGATGAAGTACTGGCGGATCAGCTCCCGCATCTGCGGCGGCAGGCCGCGGGCACGGATCAGCGGCTCGACCTTGGCGAAGTCGTAACGTAGGGTGAGCGTATCGTTGTCGGCCGCCGAGCCGACGGCGTCGAAGGGCACCCCTTTGCCCAGCATCATCCGTTGTAGCTTGACATCCGGCGGCAACTGATCGTGAGCGATCTTCAGTTGGTATTGGGTGGGCAGGAGTTGTTGAGTCGTCTGATCCTGGGCCTTACTGCCCGCTCCTTTGCCGGCCTGATGGCCGGAGCTGCTCTTAGCACCCGCCTGGTCGGCTTGCCCGCTCTGGCCCGATTTGCCTGCCTGGCCAGCAGACTGCTGGGCTGCCGCGCTTGCCCCCTGCGGAGCCTTCGAGCCGGTTCCTTGCTTCTGGCCCTGTTTCGCTCCCTGTTGGCCTTGGCGCTCTGACCTGCCTGAGGAGGGCTTATCGCCCTCCCTGCCAGGCTGCGAGGCAGGTGCCTGCCCCGACTGAGCGAGTTTCTGGCTCGCTTGCAGGAGCGCCTGAGCGATCTGGTGCTGGGCCCGCTGCAACTCGTTGTCCCGATTGATGAGCTTCTGTAATTGCTGCTGAGCTTGCTGCATCAGGCGCTGCTGCGCTTGCAGGTTCTGCGCCTGGGCCGCGCGCTGCAAACCCCGGCGCAGTGCCTGGTTGGGTGCTTGCCTGGCCAGTTGATTGAGTTTCCGCCGTAGCTCCTCTTGAGAAAGCTGGCCCGCGCGCGCCTGAGCCTGAAGCTGGCTCAGCGCCTGCTGCAGCGCTTCGGCGGCCCGGCGGGCCTCAGCCAAGCGGCGCGCCCGCTCCTGCTCGGAGCTGAGGCCGGCGCCGGCCTGCTGAGAGCTAGAGCCTTGAGTCTGAGCCAGCGGGTCGGCCTGGCCGGCAGCGGCCGGCAGCTTCCAGAGCGCCTGCTCGCTCGCCTGTAAGCGCCGATAGAGCTTGCTCAGCTCCGCTACGGTTGTCTGGCGGCGCGCCGGAGCGGAGCTGATGCGCAGTTGCCGTGCTAGCGCTTCGCTGCGCGCCCCTAGCTGCTGGAGCTCGGCAGCGCTCAAGGGCCGCGCCGGGTTAGCCTGGGAGACAGAGTCGCGCTCTTGGCGATGCTGCGTGTCCTTGGCTGCCGCTCCGAAGAGAGCGGGCGAGGGCAATAGTTGCCAACTGCTCAAGCTGGCCAGCAGGGTCAGGCCGAGCCCCAGGGCGACGACCCAGCTTAGGCGGCGGCGCCGGCGGCGGCCGAGCGGCAGGGCTGCTACCGGATCTATGGCCAGATCTCGCACCAACCGCTCCAGTCGCCCGCTGAAGGGGACCCGGGCCCGCTCCCCGGAGAACTCGTGATAGCTGCAGAGCAGCTCACCGGTCCCCAGGGCACGATCGATCTGTAGTAGCACCGTGGGCAGGTCAATCGGGCGCCGCCATCCCCACCACCAACCGGCCAAGCCGACGGCCATATTGATCGGGAAGAGCCACCAGAGCGACGGTAGCGCGGGCAGCAGGCCCAAGCTGCTCGCCAAGAGATAAGCCAGCGAGAGGCCCAACGAGAGGCCCAGCCAATCGCCGGCGATCTCCAATGCGTTCAACCAACGCTTGCGCCGCATGATTTGCGCTTTAAGCGCTCGAAACTGTGGATTCATGAAGCTCCTTTCTGCGGCGCTGCAACTGCCGCTGCATCCCCAGGGAGAGGGCCAAGGCCAGCCCTAGCCAAGAAGCAGGTCCGCCCCAAACGGCAAGCAGGCCCGCCCCAGCGGAGAGCATTGCACCGCTGATCACAAAAGGGTTGACAAAGCTGATCGCCGGATGCAAGCTCCCCACCAGGAACGTGATTAAAATCAGGTATTTCAGGTTGAACTTGGCGATCTCCGAGCGCCGGCTCAGGCCGAGCACCAGGCCAAAGAGTCCGGCCAGATAGCCCCAGATGAATAGCTGAGCGATCAGCGCCAGCAGATCAATCCAAGGCAGATAGTTGGTGACGCGATAGATGATCCAGTAGGGCAGGGTCAGTCCCAAAGCCAGGGCAGCGGGAGCCAACAAGAGCCGGAGATAGCTCCTCCAGGTGATGGCCTCCGGCTCATACCGCCCTGCCAACCGCTGGCCAAAGCTGATAGTGAGAATCGCGTAGAGCACGATAGCGGCGCCGGGAAAAAGCAGTTGGAAGGGGTTATCAAAGGGTCTACCGCTGCCCAGCAGGCTGCTGCTTGGCAGCCCCACCAGCAGCGCCAGGCCGGTCAGGGTCAAAAAGACCATCGTGCCGGAGCCGGCCGCTTCCGCGTTCAATGTGACCTCTTGCCGGCGCAGCGGCTGCGCCTCTTCGTGCAGTTCAATCGAGCTGATTAGGCGACCTTGCTTGGTATGATGAACCCACATAGTCTCACTGCCCGGCGACGATTGCCAGTTGAAGCACCCGGCGGTATTCACCGGGTAACCCTCCCAGATAGGCTTGCTGCACCCAGGCGAGCAGGGCCATTGGCTCTGGGGAGAAACCGCTCTCTGCGCTGGCGAGCAGGCGTTGTTTGATAGAAAATTCCTTGTCTTGCTTGGAGAGGGGAAAGGTGCTGAGCCCCATCCCTAACACCCGCTGGAGTTTATCATGAGCCCCGATCGTGCCAAGCCAATAAAAACGGTCTTGCCACCAAAGCACCGCTCCAACCAATGGCCGGTCGCTGTCATTATAGACGTCTATCTGCGCGGCTCTGACATCAGCTCCGGCGGGCTGCACTTTGAACGTCACTGGAAAGCTGATCGGCTGCTCCAGCAACAGATGAACCATCTGCTCCCGGCCTAGCTTTAGCTGTAACCGGTTTTGCTCCGGGGTCAGAGTCCAGTTGAGATCATGGGAGGAAGCCACCTGCCGCACCGCCACTTCGGGTGCCAGGAGGAGCTTTAGCCTGGTCTCGCGCTGGGCGAAGACGCTGTACCAATCACGCAGGAAGGCCCGATCGCCTCTGGCCCAGATCTCTCCCACCTCGATCGAGCGTAGCGGCCGGGTGTAGACCGGCCGTTGCAGGTAGAGCAGCAGACCCAGGCTGATCAGGCCAACCCAGAGAGCAATAACCAGATACAATCGCCGGGTGCGACCGGTCAACAGGCCCAGCGCAGCGAAGCCGCCCAGATAGAGCAGCAACGCCCCGGCCAGGATCAGTCGAGACGGCTGGACCAACTTGAGGCCAGCTAATATCTCATCTCCCAACCGGGGCTGGCCTGACTGAACATCCGGCGCGGCAACCTGCAGCGCATGCCAAAGCACCCGCTCTTCGGGACCATCGCCCAGGGCCAGCAGGTCCACCGTGACCGCGTAGACCGCTCCGCGTCCGAAGCGACGGCGAATCAGCAGCGGGTCGCCGGCGGCGCTGCGCTGCAGAACCGTTCCCCGTACTTGTCCCTGGCTGATCGGTCGGTCCCGGCCGTCTAGCGGGCTGAGTTGGAGATCTTGCGGCACAAAAGGCAGCAGCTCTGCGAGCATCTTGCTCTGCTGGAAGTACCAGTTGTCGCCCAATAGGACGACCAATTCTCCTCCGCTGCGCAGCCAGTTTTGCAGCGCGCCCCGCTGCGCGGCCGAGAGGCTGTCCAGATTGAACCGTCCCAGGTAGAGGCGTGCTACGCCCCGATAGCCGGCCCAATGACCGGGCAGCTCTGCCGGGGTGATCGCCAGCAGCGGCCGGCCGTCGGGCAAGCTGGCCGGCGCCGGCCTATCGCCGAGCAGCAGGAATAGCGGATCGGAGAAGCCCCGATAGGCGCTCAGGGAGATCGTCTGCTGGGCCAGAGTGCGCTCGCCGGCCTGCAAGGCCAGCAGGAGCTCTCCCTTGTCGGCCACAAAGCTGTTGGGCTTTATTAGGGGAAACTCCAACTCGTAGCGCTGCTGGGCTCCCTGAGGCAAGCGCAGTGAGCGGGTGATTTTGACAGTTTGCCTAGTCCTTTGTGGTGTCTTGGCGCTCTCTGAGAGGACAAGCTGGACTAAGAGCGCAGCGCCGCGATTATGCAATTGCACCCAGACCGGCGTGAGATAACCGGTGGCATAGGCGCCGTTGAAACCCAAGCTGGCTTGCAGCTCGACCGAGCCGGCAGCATAGGCCATGTGGCCGAGCGCGGTGATCAGCCAGGACAGAACTAACAACAATAACCAGTGCGCCGGCTGCGAGGCCGGCCGTCGTTGGGAGGTACACCTGTGGGAGAGCGTGCTCATGGAGCCCTCCTCTGCATCATCGGAGCACTAGCGGCTGACAGAACTCAATATCCTAACTCAGAGCATAGAGGGCTCAGGGAGCGGTGTCAAGGCTGGGCAGTGATCTTATTCGCCTGCTGCCTTGCAGGCCGTAGCCGCTTGCGGCTAAGATTGCGCCCATGACGCTTCAGAGAGGAGATTTTACCGTGGCACCATCACTGATTGACACCCATGCCCATCTGGACGCAGCGGAGTTCGCCGGCGATCTCTCAGAGGTCATTGAGCGCGCCCGCCGGGCCGAGGTACAGATCATCAGCGTCTCGACCGATCTGGACTCCGCTGAGGCCACGGTGGAGCTGGCCCGGCGCTATAAGCTGCGTTGTGCGGTAGGCATTCATCCCCACCTGGCCGAGCGCTATGTCCATGACGGCCGCTTCGCCCCGGAGTCACTGGACCGTCTGACCGGCTTGGCGCAGCAGCGGCAGGTTGTGGCAATCGGTGAGATCGGGCTCGATTATTATAAAAACTATGCGCCGCGCGAGGCTCAACTGGTCATCTTCAGGGCCCAGCTAGCGCTGGCGCGCCAGGTGGAGCTGCCGGTGGTGATCCATCTGCGCGAAGCGGCCCTGGAGGTCTTGGCCGAGCTGAGGCGTCTGCCGGGATTGCGAGGGGTGATACACAGCTTCACCGGCGATGCAGAGCTGGCTCAACAGATCGAAGCGCTGGGTTTTTACCTGAGCTTGAACGGTATCGTGACCTTCGGCAAAGAATCCAGCCTGCGCCAGGCGGCGCAACAGATCTCCCTGGAGAGGCTGCTGCTGGAGACGGATTCACCCTATCTGGCGCCGGTGCCTTGGCGTGGCAAGCGCAATGAGCCGCTCTATCTGAGACAGGTAGCCGAGTTCGTCGCCGAGCTACGGGGCTTGACGCCGGAGGCCTTGGCTCAGGCTACCAGCGAGAATGCCCGGCGCTTGTTCGGCCTCTGCATAGATTCGCGCTGATATGAGGCCTCCTTGGCCCGTTCTCCAACCGTTTGACGCCCCCCCGAATGTTTTTCTAGGGTAGAACCATGATCGTAACAGACCATCGCTTATCTCAAAAACTACTCTTACTCCAACGCCCCCTGCAACTCAAATCGAGGAGACGCCCATATGGTCGTTAAGACCCTTATTGAAGATGACGAGCCTATCCCGCTTGAACCTAGAGGCGCGGCTATCATAAAGGCGAGTGCTTAAGCCGAAAAGGCGAGCAATGAGCCAAATTATCATAGAAAACCCGGTAATAAACTCGCCCTACGAGGAGCCTCGCAGGCACTTCCGCTTTGGTGATGAGGGTATTACCAATGAGATTGTTAATGGTCGCCGGGTTAGTTCCTATTTCATACCCATTGCCCGCCCTAAAAAGGAAGGCAAGCAGCTCAGTTTTAATACCGAATGGACTAAAGAGCGTGCCCGTGAGAACAAATTTATCAACCAGGTGCGCGACCGAGTGGCGATCTGGCGTCAGGGTGGCTACGCCGGCGTAACCAGTACGACCCGACGCCTGATAGAATACTGGCAAAGGGACGGGTGCGAGTTCCCCTTCTTTTTCTGCCAGCGCGAAGCGTTAGAAAGCGCCATCTACATTACGGAGATTGCTCATAAATATGGGGATAACTGGATTCAGAATCAGCTCAAGGAAGATTAGATTACTCGCAGTAAACAGAGAAATTTTCCACATTTTATTGTGAGTCTCCTTACATCTGAAGATGATCTCCGTGTGGACAGTCTCGCTCCGGGAGCACATCAAGGCAAATTCAACATTAGAGTAGATTTTCTCTCCTCCGCCACCTCCTGGGAGGCTTGATCTACTGACGAGGGCCTGCTACAATCTTTAACGTTAGGGTTATTTTGACTACATCAGTTTACTGAGGTGATGCTGCTACCATTATGATACGCGACCCTTTCTATCAACAAATATGCAAGGGCCTCTCAGAGCAACTTGATCCCGCACTCTTCCAGAAATGTGCCGCCGATCTCTTGCGATCGGATTTCCCATCTCTCGTTCCCCTTGGTCCTGGAAGTGATGCTGGTATGGATGCAGCAATTGCAGATGGTGAAGGAGAACCCTTTCCATTAGTGTGCACAACTCGTAAGGACGTAATAGGCAATTTGACTGCTAGCCTGAAATCATATTTGAAGAATGACGGGAAACGGCGCAAAGTAGTTGTGGTGACTTCTCGTTGCTTATCAAATCGAAAACGACAAAATCTTGAGAAACGAGCTAAAGAATATGGTTTCACCCTGGTTCAGACCTACACTCAAGACGCAATGGCAACTCGCCTCTATAGCAACCAGCGCTGGTGTCGTGAACTTTTAGGTCTCTCTGGTACACCACCGGCGCTTTCGGTGTTTCCGCGCACCCGAAGGCCATTGATTGGTAATGCGCTCATCGGCCGTGAGGGCGACCTTACTTGGATCCGGCAAGGAAACGGCGACCGTCTCTTAGTTGGTCAACCAGGGTCCGGGAAAACCTTCTTACTCCACGCGCTCGCAAGAGAAGGGCATGGTTTATTCGTTAACAGTAATGACCGCACTGAAATAGCTGCAGCAATTCGGTCCCAAAAGCCTCAAATTATCATACTCGACGATGCTCACACACAGATAGAGTTGCTAACAGACCTCTGCCAGCTTAGGACCGAGATGCAAGTAGACTTTTCTATCCTAGCTATCGCGTGGCCAGGCCGAACGGACGTGATCGAAGAAACGCTCCAGCTGACGAATCAGGTAATACATAAGCTTGAACCTTTAACCCGCGATCAAATCGTTGAGGTCGTTAAGAACCTTGGACTGACAGAACCAACTGAGCTAATACGCGAAATCGTCAACCAAGCTGAAGGTTTGCCAGGTCTCGCGATCACGCTTACACAGGCGTGCCTCCACGAAGAAATCCTTGATGTGATCCGCGGCAATAAGCTCAGTCGATCTTTGCGAGCATCTTTTGGCAAAGAAACTATGGTTGTTCTTGCTGCTTTCGCTATTGGCGGTGACGCGGGGATCAAAATGTGTGTAGTAGCGGGTTGCCTTGGCATTCCGCTAATTAGGGTCCACACAGTTGTCACTGAGCTAGCCGCGGGGGGTGTAATACACGTGCTTCCAGAGACATTCTCGGTCCACACCAAACGACTGCGCCACTCACTCGTGCGAGATGTCTTTTTCTCAGGACCGGAATCTCTGGATTACTCATGCCTAATGGCAAACGCTCCTAAGCGTGTGGATGTTGCCCGCACATTGATTGGAGCCCGTGCGGTTGGCGGAGTTATTCGAGACGATCTATTACACAATATACTAGAACAAGCATCGTCCGTTGACGCCTGGTGTGATTACGCCTCGTTGGGGGCTGCTGAAGCAACCCATTTATTAAACGAACACCCCGAAATGCTCACCAGCGCTACTCAACAACTTATCCACTATATCCCAGAAATCACGATTCCGCGACTTCTAGAAACAGCAGTTGATGACCATAGACCACTGCACTCCAATCCCGACCATCCACTCAGGAGAATTAGCAGCTGGGTAGAATACTTGGATGAGCCCAATAAGAACTGTGTCATTGAAAAGCGGAGAATATTACTTGAAGCTCTAAGTAGCTGGCTTTCATCAGGAGGGAATAGTAAAATAGGTTTTCATGCCCTGACTTTTGTCTTTTCACCACAGCTGGAACGTACGACTCTAGATCCAGGGTTAGGCGAAACTTTTAGTATAAACTGGGGATCTTTCTCATTGGCAGGGATTGAAGCACTGGAGCACCTCTGGCCCGAAGCACTGGAGATATTAAAGAAAGCGGAGATCACGGACTGGACCCATCTCTTCTCGATGGTGGAGCACTGGGTTCATCCAATGAGGCCCGATGCGGCGGGGAAGATGTCCCCGGAAATTAGAAACAAGATGCGCGCCTTCGGCCAACGCATGCTCCGAGACTTCTATAGGCTTGGTGATAATCATCCAGCTGTTCTACATCGGGTGAGGGAAATTGCCCGAACCATTGATATGGAGCTGGAAGCTCATTTGGACCCTGATTTTGAAAACCTGTACGCTAGGATAAATTTCAAGAATAGTTGGCAGACTGAAGAGCGCAAACGGAGCAAAATCATTAAAGGAATTGCCTCCCGTTGGGCCAAGCAAGATGCACAAAAAGTAGCCACTCGGATGCATCGATTCGAGCAAGAAGCCAAGCTAGCCAATCTCACCAGCCCTCGCTTGTTGCCATACTTATCTCATGAAATTGCGGCGCAGACTTCGACACCTGGTATTTGGGCGCGGGCGTTATTAGCGACAAACTGCGCAGGAGACTTGGTAGAGCCCTTCCTTCGTAAATCCGCTTCCCTGGCGGAGGAAGGGTGGGAGGACCTTGTGCGAGAGTGCCTAGAGAACGAGGCTCAGAGGTTCGCCGCCCTATCGGTAATCCTAACTCATCCAACACCGCCGAGCGAGTTACTGAATCAAGTCCTTTCTTCATTAGATGGGTACTTAGAGCTATTGGAAACCTGTTGCATTAGGAAACAAATTCCAGAGACCACCCTGAATCATCTCTTGGCTCATGAGAATTCAGTTATTGCGAGCGTAGTTGCTATCAAAGTATCACATGCTAACAAAAAGACTATTCCCCTTAATATCCAGACTAATTGGCACGCCGCAGTTATCAGGTCCAGCGATGACTTCTCGCTCAGCCAAGTCTTAAAGCGTGATCCTAGCTTGGCGGTCGAGTGGCTAGAGGCCCACTTACAAAGAAATCCTACGGATCTTTGGCGTTTTACCGAGACTGTCAAGTCGGCAGTTTCCTTGTTGAATGTCGATGAACACCTACATATTCTGAGTTTAGTTCCTGAAGATTTTGGCGTTGAGGAGCTTGTGCAGCGGTTGGTTGGCGATGACCTTGAAATCTACCGGAGCTTCCTCGCTGACGGACAACGCACAAAACTACACCTCCTACCACTTCGGGGGAACATCGATGAATTATGGGTAAAGAAAGCCCTCCTTGCCCTGGGAGCTGGCTATACACCTGATAAGATCGCAGATGCTGTGTACGGCTACGGCTCTCGTTTGTCTTGGGTAGGCAGAGAGTCAGATAGGTGGGAGCGTTGGATGAAAAGCTTCGAGCCGCTCTGTTCACATGGGAATAAGGGCATTCAGCAAGTTGGTAAGATAGGTCAATCTAGAGCGATGGAGAGAAGGCGGCATGCCCTGCAACGCGAGAGGCAAAAAGCGGTATATGGCTGGCGTTAGTCTATTCACCATCAGACAACTATGAACACCGAAACCATCACCTACCTCACCCAAGACGAACTTGCCGCTCTCTTTAAGGTGATCGATCGCAAGCGCGACCCAGCACTTTACCGAAGAGGAGCTTCATCGGGTCCGGGACCGGCTGTGGCTGGAAGAAATGCGCGCCGCGTCTCAAACAGGGGCAGAGCCGCTAAGCTTAGGGCTAGAGAGACGCTCTGCAGTGGACCCCCAGGATTGGACAGATTCCTTAGAGAAAGGTAGAGTTCAGGGAGGAGGGCCACGATGAGCAGGCGACGGAGATTCATACCGGCATTCAAAGCCCAGGTGGTGTTAGAAGTGCTGACCGGGGCCAAGAGCCCG
>CAJXGD010000018.1 GCA_913053845.1 uncultured bacterium
CCACTCAGCTTCACGCGCTTGGCGTTCCCCTGGCCGTCGTCTCTCGGCTCCTGGGGCACGCCTCGATCAGCCACCACCCAGGCTTACCTCTCGGTTACCACACTGCAAGAGGAACAAGCGGTCGCTCTGCTCGCCCACTTGCCCGAAACAGCACTTTTGAGCAACTCGGAGGCGGTGCGGCGTCTTCCTATCTTAACCGCGGCGGAAAGGCTGAGATCGCCCTAAAGCGGGGCAGTGAAGGAGTTACCCTCGACTGTTCATGGCTATAATAGGCCACGGGTGATAGCCATGTCCACCAGGAAGGTCTCCTTGGCCGAGGCGAAGAACAAGCTGACCGAGCTGGTCCGTCAGGTGGAGGCGGGTGAGCAGGTGATGATCACCAAGCGGCACAAGCCCGCCGCCCGGCTCCTCTCGGAAGCGCAGTACGAGCAACTGCAAAAGAAGCTGGCCGTGGCGGGGTTGCGGGCACTGCGGAAGCGCTTTAGGAGTGCCGACCTCAAAGGCAAAGAGTTCTATGAGGAGGCTCGCCGCCTCTTGGAGGAGCGGGCGTAAGTGGCCGATCCGTCTAATAGCACCGACGCTACTGCCCTATGAAATCCTGAACAGCCTATATATGGCGGTGCGGGGCAAGGCAGGACGGCCGCCTCGGATTGGCGAAGAAGAGGCCAAAGAGGCCTGGGAGCACTTCTGCGGGCTGAGGATTCCGCTCCATGAGGTGGAGGAGGTGGGCGAGGACGCTTTGAAGTTGGCCCTCCGCCAGCGGTGGCGCAGCGTCTATGATTTGGCCTACGTGACGCTCGCTCAGAGGCGGAAGGCGAAGCTGATCAGTGCAGATCGTGGGCTGGTGGAGACCTTCCCGGAGCAGGTCCTGGCCCTGGGGCAAGCCCTGGGAGAAGGGGCTGCCGGGAAGTGAAGGAATAAGGAAGGCCAAGGGGAAGGAGATTTGGTTTCGCATGGGCCGGATTGTGGTCGTGATGCACTCTGGAGTGGAGACCGATCTGCTCGAGCTGGCCAAGCGGCAGGCGGAGAGGATTGCGCGCTTTGGCTAGTCGTTGATGCGCAGCACGAGGAGAGTGCGTTTATCAGCTGTGAGGAGATCAACTTTCTGGATCAGGATGGTACCCAACCAAAGGTTGTTGTAGTTCAAGAATAGAGTGATTGGAGAAAAGTCCTGCCTCGCGCCATTCCCCGTTTTCGAGCTTGGTTGGGATATTAAGCTCACAAGTAGCCAATGCTTTATGTTTGCTAGTACATAGTCTATAACTTATAGGGACAGTATATAGTGTAAACTTATATCTCCCTGATGGGATCTCCCTAGGTTCCCAAGGTTGCTCATTAAGAAAGATCAGGTCCTTGTTAATAAGTGCTCCAGGTGTTACAGGGAATGATCTTGGGAAATCTTCTCGGGGGTAAGGCTTCGTTGAGTTCTTCATCGCTTCGTCTATAAAGTTGTGAAATGGGGTCTCTGAGTAGCAGTTGAAACGGTGGTTATCCCCTGATGGAGTTAAAAGCTCGAGATATAGATAATTAATATGTCCTGTTCGAGCTCCACCATTCGTTAGCACCAGCCTAGGAGCGATGAATAAGTGGGTGTCGTTTATATACAACCCGACTAACCTAGGAATAGGGCATATAAGCTTAGCAGGTCGCATAGCAGTCCAGTATAACGTGAATATAGAAAGTGTAATGGCGATGAATGAGATAATATCACTAATATTCATAGAGATATGTCCTTTCCTAAAGACCTCGACCTGGTCCTCCCGCCGACCCACCAGTAGGCATAGCGATAAGGCCCGTGGCCCTTGCCACCGTTGCACTTGCAGGCTTTCCCGCACTTGCGGTACTCGGAGCGGATGGTCACCGAGCCAATCTGCTTGACCTCCACAGCCTCGCCCTGGGCCTTCACCTGGAGTGAGCCCTCAGCGTCCGGCCGGGTGAGCAGCGCCTGGATGAACTCGTCCAGCTCCTGCAGCTTCGGCCGCGGCAAGTTCGCCACCTCGTTGAGCAACCTTGTGTAATGTCTCATGGCCGTATCAGCGAGCATTATTGCCCATTCCTTACACAAGGTCAACCGCGCGATTTAAGGTTGCGGTTCTGCCTCCAGCAGCCGGGCAAATTCGGCCGGCGAGAGGATCTTGATCCCTTGGTACGCCCCAAGATCGCGCAAATGCCGATCACCGGAGACGATGTAGTCCACGCTGCCCTCGACCGCGGCAATTATCACCTGATCGTCATCGGGGTCTTCTGCAATGACCTTCAGGTCCAGCCTCCCCGGCACGAGCCGGGCGTGCTTTCTCAGTGCTGCCAGCATCCGTTGGATCACCCCTCGGCTCAGGTGATAACTCGCTCGAATCCGGGGATCGAACAGCTTCTCCTGTGCTTCAGCGATGAGGGCCTCGGAGGTGACTAACAGGAAGCGTCCCTGACGCCAGGCCTCCAGTATCCGATAGGAAGGACCGGCGAGGAGGATGGTCCCGCTGATGAGCACATTTGTGTCCAGGATGACCTTCAAAAGAGCCCTTTGGAGTTGGCTAACCGCTCACTTGCGGCCTGCTCGGCGCTGCGCTCGGACCCTCTGGGTCACCGCTTCGAGGTCCCGTTCGACCTCTGCTGGGTCTACCCCTTTGTTTCTGGCCCGGATCTGGTCGAAGACTTTGAAGTCTTCCTCTCGCTCGGCCTGCCAGGCCCGGTAGGCCTCCACCGGGATCAGGACGGCCATCGGCTTATCCCGGCGCTTGATGACCACGTGATCGTTGCAGTAGTAGACCTCTTCCAGCAGCTCGCCGAGGTTCTGGCGGGCCTTGAGCGCACTGATCTCCTTGAGCATGGGTATCCTCCTTCTGCAAGAGTTCATCGTAATAACAATCAATTCTATCAATTGTCGCAGATGGGGGCAAGTGGCAAAGTTGTCTCACGATGCGCTTCCCCATTGACCTCGCTCGACCCTTCATCTATACTCTTCAATATACTTCGCAAGAGCATGAGGGTGAGATACGATGGCCGAGACTGACTTGGAAGCCGAGCTGGCCCGGCTCAAACGGGCTAGCAGTGCCGGAGAAAGCAACGCGCCGGAAGAACTGACCCGGTCATCCGCTTTGCCCACCCCGACCGAGCTGGCCCCGGAGGAGATCGGCCGCGTGGCCATTCCCGACCGGCTGTTCATCAGCCAGGGCGAGCAGCAGATCGAGCTCTATCTCCCCGAGGTGCGCCGCGATGAGATCGCCCTAGGCGAATATGTGGTCATCCCCTTGGGCTATCGCCCGGAAAAACTCTTCGGGCGCATCAAAAGAATCGCTTATCGCAAGCGCGACGCCATTGACGACCTGAGCGAGGTGCACGCCCTGGTCAGCGCCGCCAGCGTCGGCGAAGACGAGTATGTGGCCCTGGCTCAGGTCGAGCCGATCTCGCTGATCAGCAGCTCCGGCCAGCCGACCGAGGTGCGCTACATCCCCAAGCCCAATACGCTGGTGCGCCGGGTGATCAGCGAGGAGGAGGTCAAGATTGGGCTGGACCTCCCACCTGACGGTCTTTTCTTGGGCTATCTGGCCGTCAACGGCGAGCGCATCACCGTCGCAGGCCAGATTCCCATCGCCTACTATTTGCTCAACGATGCGGACAAGACCGGCGACCCCTTGATCTTCACCCACCTCTTGATCGCCGGGATGAGCGGACGGGGCAAGACCCACACCGCCAAAAACTTCCTGCGCCAGGTGATCGGCTCGCGCTATCGCATGGAGCGGCGCGGCGGTGCGGTGCGCCAACCCTGCCTGGTGATCATAGACCCCGAGGACGAGTACTGGGGCCTGCGCGAGGATAACCCCAATCTCAAGAATATACCGTCCGAGGAGCGGGCCAACCTGGCCGGCTCTGGCGTCAAACTGGGCGGAGTCGGCGAAGTGCTGACCGTCTACTCGGCTGTGGAAGCCGGGAAAAGCTATCACGGCTGCGATGCGCACACAGATTTTACCATTCCGTTTGAATTGGTGGGCGACTTTCCCTATCTGATCGCCGGAGGCGAGTTAAACGAGGCCCAGTACGCCGGCCTGGAGCGGCTGATTCGCGATTTCTTCAAGCGCTCCTCGGACAAAAGCTATCGGGCCTTCCGGGCCTTTGTCCACGACGACGCGGAGCTGGAACGCTATAAAGAGAGCGATCTGATCCATGAGGCGACGCTGGGGGCCATCCGCCGGCGCGTCTCGCGAGGACAGTTCGAGAAAATCTTCGATCAGGGGGCCAACCCTATCACCGAGCTCTACAAGAGCGTCTTCGCCGAGGGGGCGGTCTCCGTCTTTCCCACCGCGCACCTGAGCATGGAGGCTGAGCGGGTGGTGGTGTTGGCGGTCATGTCCATGATCGCCGACGGCAAAACCCGCCTGAGCGAGGACAAACCCTGGGGACGGCGGATCGCCCAGTTCCCTATCGTCCTGGCCGTGGACGAGGCGCATAACTATCTCACCGCCTCTCAGACGCAGCAAGACCGCAT
The DNA here is from genome assembly GCA_913053845.1 of uncultured bacterium. Lineage (GTDB taxonomy): Bacteria > Bipolaricaulota > Bipolaricaulia > RBG-16-55-9 > DRJF01 > DRJF01. The sequence continues at coordinate 4,484 of CAJXGD010000018.1, forward strand.
TATCATCGAAAAATTCGTCGCTGCGGCCAAGCAGGGCCGCAAAGACCGGCTGGGGCTGGTCTTGATCACCCAGAACCCCCAGGACGTCTCCGAAGCGGTCCTCTCGCAGATCAGCACCCGCATCCTCTTGGGGATGGACCAAACGATGGCCGAGCGGGCCGGTGCGCCCGGTCATTACCAGAAGGCCTTGCCCTACTTCGAGAAGGGTCGCATGGTGGTTCATTCGCCCGATAACAGCCAGCCGGTAGAGATACGCGGTCTGCCCTTCTGCTTGGTGCGCTGATCCGAAAGCCTTTGCCGCAGGCTCAGCGCGAGCGTACCACCAGAAAATAGAGCACTACAGCCAGCAGGCCAATGAGCCCCAGCAGCAGGAGTTCAGTATGAATAGCTCTTTTGGAGGTCTGGGGGACCGGCTCTTCTTTTATTGTTGGAGTGAAGGCCAAGCGCTGGTATATCGCTTTCACCCCAGCAGCCAAGCCGGCGGCAAAGTTGCCCGCGTTGAAGGCCGGCTTCAGCTGCTTCTCTATGATCAGACCTAGCTCTTTATCGGGTAGAATCGCCCTCGTCGCTTTACTATCGGCGATGTTGATCCCTCCGTCGTCCACCGCTACCAGGATCAGCAGCCATTTGTCCTGAGAATCAGGGTTCAATCCCCAGGCCTTGGTCACCTGATGGGTGTAGGGCACGATCTTCAGCGGCTTGGTCGAGTGGACCAGCAGAATATAGATCTCTGCCCCAATCTGCTGGTTGACCTGCTTTAGCACGCCGACTAGCTGCTTGGCTCGGTCGGTCTTGAGCAACTGAGCCTGATCGGTCAAATAACCTGAGCGCTCCGGAATCGCGGGAGCCGTTTTCGCGGCCTCTTGTCCCGAAGCAACCTGCGCAGCTAGCAAGCTAGCTGCAAAACACAACACGATAATCGTCCTACGCACTGGCTCTCCTCCTCCCTTTGAGCTTGGCTCATTCCCAGTTGTGCCGGAGACTATTTAGGATCAGAGTTGCAGCTTATCCAGGGTCTGGCGGATGCGCCCGGCGGCCTGCTGCAGGGCTTCGTGCTCCGGGGTGCTCAACTTGATCTCGATGATCTCTTCCAGGCCACGGCGGCCCAGCTTAACCGGTACGTCCAGATAGAGATCGCGCAGGCCATACTCGCCCTCGAGATAGACCGATGAAGAGATGATGCGTTTCTGGTCGAGCAGGATTGACTCGACCATGGCAGTTATGGCCGCCGAAGGGGCATAGTAGGCGGAGCCCTTTTCCAGGAGCTGGACGATCTCCGTCCCACCGCGCTTGGTGCGCTCGATCAAGCGCTCGATGGTGGCCCGATCGAGCAGTTCGCTCACGGGGATGCCGGCCACGGAGGTGTGGCTGGCCAAGGGGATCATACCCACATCGCTGTGGCCGCCCATGACCAAGCCTTGCACATCCTGAGGGGCAACGTCCAGTTCCTGGGCGATAAAGGTCCGGAAGCGCGAGCTATCCAGCGCGCCGGACTGTCCCAGCACCCGCTCGCGCGGCCAGCCGCTGACCTGCTTGGCGACATAGGCCGTGACGTCCAAGGGGTTGGTCACTATGATCAAGATGGCCTGCGGCGAGTATTTGACGATCGGTTGGATGATCTCCTTGATGATCTTGATATTGGTAGCGGCCAGATCCTCGCGGCTCATCCCCGGTTTGCGGGCTATGCCGGCGGTGATGACTACCACGTCAGAATCGGCCGAGAGAGCGTAGTCCTGACCGGCACTGATTCGGGTATTGAAGCCCACCCAAGGGCTGGATTCGCTCATATCGAGCGCCTTGCCTTTGGCCATGCCCTCCAAGATGTCGAGCATGACCACATCGGCCAACTGTTTCTCCGCGATGCGCTGGGCGGCGGTAGCGCCGACGAAGCCGGCACCCACGATGGTAACTTTGCGGTCCATCTTGAACTTCACCTTGCCTTCTTGAGTTAGATTCGCTCTCCCCCTTGGGGGGCTAGCTTAGCAAAAAGCAGCGGCTTTGCCAACTTAGCGCTTCCAGCGAAAGGCCCAGGGCAAGAGCTGGTCAGCCGAGAACTCCTGCTCGCTGCCCAGTAGATAGATTTTCGCCTGAGGGGCCAGCTCACTCAGCCACTGGCGACAGGCCCCGCAGGGCATCCGCCCGCGTAGGTCGCTATCCGGCGGAGCATCGATGCAAGCGATGGCGATGGCCGATATCTGGCGTTTGCCGGCGACGATCGCCGCAGCCAAGGCCGCGCGCTCGGCGCAGAGCGCCAAACTGTATGCGTCGTTCTCCACGTTGACGCCCAGGAATATCTCACCCTCGGCCAGCACCGCTGCGCCCACCCGAAAGTGCGAATAGGGGGCATAGGCCCGCCGGGCGCTTTGGGCAGCGAGCGCCAGCAGCTCTTGAGGTGTTGGGTTGCTCATCTGGCTCATCTCCCCCGTCTGGAGTCTTTGAGCGCTCGTTCCATCTCGCGCTGAGTCTCCTTGCGTTTGATCTTCTCGCGCTTGTCGTACTTGGGCAGTCCTTTGGCCACGGCCAGCTCGACCTTGGCGAAGCCGCCTTTGAAGTAGACTTGCAAGGGGATGAGCGTATAGCCGCGTTGCTCGGTCAGGCCGATCAGGCGGGCGATCTGGCGCTTCTGGAGCAGCAGCTTGCGCACCCGCAAGGGGTCAGGGTTGTAGCGATTACCCTCCAAGTAAGGGGCGATATGGACGCTGTAGAGAAAAACTTCGCCCTCTTCGACGCGGGCGAAGCCGCCCTTGAGCGAGCAACTGCCGCGCCGCAGGCTCTTGACTTCGGTGCCGGTGAGCACGATGCCGGCTTCGAGGACCTCGGCGATCTGGTAGTCTCGCCGAGCGCTGCGGTTGGTGGCGACGGCTTTGGGCATGACTTGCTCCCTTCTCACTAGTGTTCATTCACCGCCTTATTCTCTTTACTTCTAAGGTTCTCGTAGAGCTTTTCTAGTACCTACAATTGTATCCGAATTGTTATATATCGGCAAATCGGAATCTGAAACGGTGAGTATGAGCTGGGGGGAGGTATGATCCTCCCATCAGAAAAGACTCAAAAGCCCGGCGGCTGAAACCGCATCGCATTATCTGGCTACATATCTGGCGAGCGCTCAGCTCATGCCCAGCAGTTTTGACATACTCCCCATGCCTGAAGGCAGGGGAGTATGTTGTGTGACACTGAGGCAGACACTTATGAACTGGCTGTGGAGCGGAGCGACTGCAACCGGAGACAGGGCAGGGGCTGTTTGCCGCGATCTCGATTATGAGCTTGGTGGCCCTCGAAAAGAGTGCTATAATGTAATGCTAGGACAGAAGGCGATCAATGTCCATAGAGACGATCTACGATGATATTTATGCGGAGCGGATTACGTTTGGTCTCCATTTGGTTCAACGGATATGGGAAAACGGCATATCCATCGCCCAAGTCCTGACACCATTCTCACGGGTACGGTGAACAAGCACGAAAAGGATGAGCGCTCCCAGGGCCAATTCACGAAGTATACGATGTCTAAGGGGGATATTGTGGTGGTGGTCAAGGATTGCCAACCAGGATTTATTATTGCCGCGAACAGGAGGTCATGATCGTGCAATGTCCCAATGGCTGTTCAGTTCCTCTGGAGGAAAGAAAGGAAGAAAAGATCTTCCATCGTAACGGTGAGCCTGTCGTTGTGTCGGAATTGACGATGTATGTATGCCCAAACTGCGGGCAAGAATCGCTGCCTGTGCCATCGGCAAGAGTCGTGGAAGATATCTTAAACGGGAAAGTCAAGCCCTCCGGCGAGTTTACCGCTGAGTTGTACCAAATTGGTTCGATTGGATAATTCAACATCGCGGGCAACCCGGTCTTCGGGTCGCAGCTTTTGCGCCTTACCGAAGGGGGGACCGTGCCAGCGACTTTGTAGATTTTCAGCTTGGCTGGAGGGGCCGGTTGCCATCCCGGCATCTCCTATTGTGGTCTCAGGCTCTATCTACGGCGCCGTTAAGAGATGCCGAAGACCTCCTTTAGGACGAGGTTTTGGTTATGGAACCAGGCAAACATCCTCAGCCAGTTGGTGATGCTACCGTGATCCAAACGATGTTGGGGAAAGGAACAATCAAAGACCTTCATCCGTCGCTTGAACTCTCGGAATCTACGCTCGACATAGTTGCGGATGCCACCCACCATCCAGTTGTGTTTGGTCTGCTGCAGGAAGAACAAGGCCCCTTGGTACCAAGGCCCTCCGTCAACTACCGCTTCTTTAGGCCACTGGCCGTAGACATGAGCCAACTCCTGGAAGAACTGCATGGTGCTGATCAAGGTTCGCTCTCGGCTGACGCGCAGGTAGAGGATGCGGCGAGTGGCCGGGTCGATGGCAGCCCAGATCCAGCAGGGCCTCCCACCCAGTTTGACCTGGGTCTCATCGACCACGATGCGCTCAGGCAGGGGGCCGTTCCACACAGACCACTTGTCGGCAAAGGACTGAATCCAGTACCATACGGCCACGTGGGAGACACGGACTCCCAGTTGGGCCAAGGTCAAGGCGGTTCTGCGCAGGCTGAGGCCTTGAGCGTAGAGAGCCAAGCCCAGAGCGATGGCCCAAGCGGGGGTCCGTTCCTTTTGGATCACCGCCCGTTGTTTGAAGAGTTCACCAAGTTTGTAGAAGTGGATGGGCATGGGTATCACCTCCCTCCCAGTCTACTATATCGGCTCTTCTTAACGCCACCAGACGTTGGTCGGATACTTTTCTGGCTGAGCCCCATCTTAGTTGTGCTAGGCGGATATACCTTCCAGCTAGCCCGCTTGTACCAACTCAGCGTGGATTCTATAATACTATAGCTCTGCTATAGAGTCAAGGCAGTCAAACAGGTGCCCAGATCGGCCCCGGTCATCTATTTGGCCGACCACAGATTGCATGGTTCCCGTCAATGTATATAATAGGCCAGGGGATTTGATGCGTTTAGTTGGATGGGCGACTACCGTAGCGGCGATCGATCAGTTGAGCAAACTGGCTGCCGCCTCCTATTTGCATCTTTTGGTCCCCCTGCCGTTGCTCGATGAAACGGTGCGCCTGACGCTGGCCCATAATTCCGGTGGGGCCTTCAGCTTGTTGCGCAGTCAGGGTGAGCTGATGACCTATCTGGTCGGAGTGCTGAGCGTCGGGCTGTTGGCCACGTTGCTGCTGGGAGGCAAGCGGCTCAGGCCGTTGGTCCAAGTCGGGTTGGTCTTGATCAGTGGTGGAGCCTGGGGCAACCTGATAGACCGCTTGCATTGGGGTTATGTCATTGATTTTATAGATATTGGCACATCCAGTTGGCGCTGGGCCACCTTCAATCTGGCCGACAGCGCGATCGTGCTGGGCACGGCCTTGATCGTGCTCAGCCTGATTGCCCGTGAGGTGAGGACGGCGTGAGCGCTAGCCGCGGGCTATTTATCGTCTTTGAGGGCCTTGATGGCGCGGGCAAGAGCACCCAAGCCGATTTATTATTGGCCGAACTGCGCCGGGCAGGTCAAGCGGCGCTGCTCTTGCGCGAGCCGGGCGGCACCCCGCTGGGCGATCGGCTGCGGGAGATCCTGCTTGGCCGGGACGGTGCGCTGGGTTTGGAGCCGCTGAGCGAGCTGCTGCTTTATGAGGCCTCGCGCTGCCAGTTGGTGCGCCAGGTTATCCGGCCGGCGCTGGCTCGTGGGCAAACGGTGATCTCGGGGCGTTACGTGCTCTCGAGCCTGGCCTATCAGGGTTATGGGCGAGGCTTAGCGCTGGAGCTGATCGAGCGGCTCAATCGGGAGGCCACCGGCGGACTTGAGCCGGAGTTGACCTTCTGGATAGATCTGGCTCCAGAAGTGGGGCTGGCGCGGCTCAGGACGGCACCCGATCGCATGGAGCGCTCAGGACTCGATTTCTATCGTCGGGTCGCGGCCGGCTACCGCGAGTTGGCCCAGGGGCAAGCGCAGATCATCCGCCTAGATGGGGAGCGGAGTCAGAACGAGTTGGCCCGACAGGTAGCCGCGCAGCTGCGGCGGCTGAGCCGCCGGGCCAACGGGGACAAAGCCCGCTCGTAGCGAAAGGAGGAAGTATGGACTTTACCTGTAACCGGAAAGCGCTCGATTTCGGGGTCAAGACGGTGGGACGCGCTCTGGGCAAGAGTGCCATGCCCATCTTGGCCGGCATCAAGCTGGAAGTACACGATTCGCGCTTGACGCTCGCGGCAACAGACCTGGAGCGGGCGATCCTCTGCTCACTGTCGATTGACAATCACGATGAGGACGGGACGGTCATCCTCAATGGCGAGATACTGGCCAAGGTGATCGGCGTGCTGCCGCAGGAGGAGCTGCGGCTCAAGCTGGCCGAGGAGGGCGAGCGGGTGGACATCAGCTCCGGAGAGGCGACCTTCGATCTTTTGCTGATGGCCCTGGAGGACTATCCGGAGATCACCACGCCGCCGGAGCAGCAGTATGCCGCCTTCGCACGCACCCGCTTGCAGCGCAGCCTGGAGCAGACCACCTTCGCCGCGATGAGCGCCCGGGAGACCTCGCGGCTCAATCTGACCGGGGTGGACCTGCTGTTCTCTCAGGAGACGGTCAAACTGGTGGCCACCAACGGCTATCGCCTGGCCTATCGCGAGGATCACTTGGCCCAGCCGGTGGCCGAGCCGGGGGAGTATCTGATCAGCGCCGACTCGCTGAAGGCGCTGGGTGCCATTCTCTCCGGCTTAAAAGATGAGCAGATCGCCCTCTATCAAGCGGACTCTCATCTTTTCTTTCAGTCGGAGAACGTGCTCTTCATGGCCCGCACCATTCAGGAGGGATATCCGGACTTCGAGCGGGTCATCCCTAAGGGCAACAAGATCGGGCTCTATCTGGATCGTGGGGCACTGCTGGCCGGCCTGAAGCGGGCTCAGATCACCACTGCGGCCGAGTCGGGCGCGGTGCTCTTCCGCGCTCAGGGTGAGAAGCTCAGGCTCAGCTCCTCCTCGGTGGAGAAGGGCCAGACCGAGGAGATGCTCAGCCTGCATAGGCCGGTAGAAGAGATCACCGTCTCCTTCCGGGGGGAGTATCTGATCGAGGCACTAAACTGCATGAAGAGCAACCAGGTGGTCCTGTGGCTCTCCGACCCGGAGAGCGCCGGCCTGCTGGAGCCGGCCGGGGATGATGCCAGCTCCGAGGACGATCAGGGCTTTCTCTACGTCTGTATGCCCATTCGCATGGATATGTGAAGCTCTACGCAGAAGCCAACAAAGCTATTTGAAGGGACTGACAGCTAAAATTACCGATTACCTCCCTCCAGGGCCGGCCCTTTGATAGAACTCGAATCCCGATACCGTCACTGAGCCTGCACCCCCTCAGCCGGGCTAGCCGGTGAGGTAAAAGCACCTAGACTTAGCAGCCAAGCTCGCAGGAGCCGGTCGGTTACCTGCCAGCCTCCCGGGGAGCCGCGCTCGATGAGAAACCGCTGGGCCAATGATTCAAGAGCTTCATGGGTTGGCTCGTCCTCTGGCGCTATTTTGCACCTGGTGGAAGCAATTTTCAGCAAAAGCTCCCGCTGCAGCGCCGAGAGCCCCTCGAAGAGGGTCCCGAAATCAGGGTCTTTTTCTTGCAAGAGTAGCCGAAAGGCCCGCTCGACCAGTTGCTCTTCGATCTGCGTGGAGGATTCGCTCCGCGCTTGCCGAATGCAGAGCCGCAGCAGACGCTGAACATAGGGCGGCATACCTCCAGTGCATTCGGCGATCAGCGCCAGCGCTCTTGTGTCCACCGACAAGCCGACCCGGCTCAGATGTTCCTTGACCAGTTGGTTCACCTCCGCCGGAGCGAGCGGTCCGATGTATCTGACAACAATATGCTGCTGGGAGTCCATCTTCAGGAAGGGGTGCCGCGGGGCAGGGCCAACCCGCTGCACCAGGCGCGACAGCTCACCGGCCAAGCCATCGGCCGAGAGCACGAAGCTCAAACCCTCCGCCTGGCCCAAGGCGGCGAAGAAGGGCTGAAACTCCGGACCGGCCTGCAACTGAGCTTCATCAAAGAGCAGCAGCGGCCTCTGCTTGCTTAACCTGGAGAAAGAGGCCAAGAGAGCCTGCATTAACTCGGATTCAGAGATCTCTTGGTTGCGATAGCGCAGCCAGGTGAGGAGCGGTTCACCCGGCGGGCTCCCGGCCAGTAGCACCTGCGGAAGCTGCTCCTGGGGCAGTTGAGCCAGTCGCTCCAGCAGTTGCTCTAACTTGAGCTGGAGCTCTTCGCCTGTGGCATCTTTTAATTGTAAGAGTTGGGACAACGGGCTCTGGGGGGCTACTTCAGGAAGCTTCTCGCCCTCTTCCACTTTGAGACGCTCTGCAAAGGCGTACAGCGACTCCACCAGGGCTGCTTCATTCGAGCGGTGGGCGCGATAGAGGGCGAGCAGATCAAATAGCCGATCACACAGGTCGGTCAGGGCCGCATACTCCTGCGAGGTTTGTGCAGATGCCCCTGGGCGCCGCGCCGCGCCAGAGAGCGCTTGATAGAGTTTCCCCAAGCTGCCCGTTACCCGGCAGTCGAAGAAGAACGGGTGTAACCCCGAGAGCGGCTGTAGCTGCAAGCGTCTGAGCAAGGTCGTCTTGCCGGAGCGACGTGGGCCGAGCAGGATGAGCGATTTTCCGGCTGCCAAGTCGCTTAATATTTGTCCTTCTATCTCTCGCACAAGCTGGGGCACGATGATTAGCTCTGGTGGCATGATGATTTTTGGGCCAGGTGGGCCCAGGCCCTCCCCATTTCGAAGGCGTCTCTGTTGATCTCTTGTGCCTTGGCAGGCACCACCTCAAAGAGCGCTTGACGAATCAGCTCAGCCGGGATCGGCAGCTCGGCCGTGGCGCAAAGCGCCCCCAACATCACCGCGTTGGTCGCCAGAATGGTTCCGGCTTGCCGAGCCAGCTCGTGCGCCTCCAGGCTGAGCACCGTCCCGGCCACCTGCTGGAGCCGTCGCTCGATCTCCTCTAACGAAGGGTAGTGTGCTCGCCAACTGAGCGCCAGAGAGGGCGGCCGCACCACTTGGCGATTCATCAGGACCAGCGTCCGCTGCGAGCAACATTCGATGCTGCGCAGCGTCTCCAAGGGCTCTAGGCCCAGCAGCACGTCGGCCCCGCCAGAGGGGATCAAGGCGCCGTGCACCTCAGGACCGATGCGGAGATGGATGGTGATCCTCCCGTAGCGTTGGGCCATGCCGTGAGTCTCGGCGGTCACCACCTCCAACCCGGAGCGGGCCACGGCGCGGCCCAAGACGGCATTGGTCAAGATCGTTCCCTGACCACCTACGCCGGCGATCACCAGGTTCCAGAACTTTCGCTCAGAAGGTGCCATGAGTCAACTCCTGCAACAGATCGCCGGCCGAGCGCCGCTGAATAATCGCCTCTTCAGGACAGATAGTGGCGCAGGCCCCACAGCCATTGCATAACGCCGCATCGATCTGGGCCAAGCCATCTTGTTCATAGATGGCAATGCAGTTGAAGTCGCGCAAGCATTCCAGACAACCGTTGCAACGGTCGGAGACGGTATACGCGACGATAGGCTGCCCCACCCGCCGGCGACGGCGGTCCCAATTGAGCGCGCAGGGCTCCTTGGAGACGATCACGCTCACGCCCCGATGAGCGACGCTGTGTTTGACGGCCTCGGTCAATCGCTCGGTCTCAAGTGCACCTAAGACCTTGACATCGGTTACGCCTAGACCTTCAGCGACTTGCGCGATGTCCAATAGTTTCCCGCCGGTGTGCTTCATGCGATGGTCTAAAGCCGAAGGGTGAGGCTGGTGGCCAGTCATGGCGGTGGTATCGTTGTCCAGGACGACCAGAGTCAGATTGGCCTGGTGGTACACGGCATTGGCCAAGGCCGATAGCCCGGAATGGAAGAAGGTCGAATCCCCGATGATAGCTACCACCGGATCGTCGCTGAAGTACTGGATGCCGTTGGCCAGGCCGATGGAGGCTCCCATACATAAGCAAGTATCAACGGCGTTATGGGGTGATTGAACCCCCAAGGTATAGCAGCCGATGTCACCGCAGAAGACGGCCTCTTGGCCCACGGCTTGCTTGAGGGCGTAAAGGGAAGCCTGATGGGGACAGCCGGGGCAGAAGACCGGTGTGCGTGCCGGGAGGTCTTGGATCAGCTTGCGGGCTCGGTGTTCTATCTTCTCAAACTCAACGGGAAGTTGGAGTGAGAGCGCCTTCGCCAGGCCACTGATCACGATCTGCGAGCTGTACTCGAACTCAAGGGGGAGGTGGCCGGAGCGCTTGCCGTAGATCTTCAGGCCGGGGTTGGCCTCTTTGGCGATGGCCCGGACCCGATCTTCCAGATAGGGCTCCAGCTCTTCACAGACGACCAGAACTTTTAAATCAGCGATAAACTCCGCCATCGTCTGCTGCGGCAGTGGGTAAGGGGTGCCGATCTTCATCACGTTTGCCTCAAGTTCCAGCACTTGCAACGCTTCCAGGGCATACTCATAAGCGATGCCCGAGGCCAAGATCCCGACGGAGGAACCGATGTTCTTTACCGGATTATAGCGGGGATCTTCGCAGAGCTGGCGGGCCTGCGCGATCTTCTCGGTCAGGAGCAGCCGGCGGGCACGGGCGAAGACCGGCACCATGGTAAAGCGCTGGGGGTTCCTGTATCGAGCCCAATGCACCTTCTCGGCGGGAGCGGCGCGCGGAGGGATCGTTCCCAGCCGGACTAGAGCGGAGCCGTGGGACACCCGGGTGGTGGTGCGCAGGATCACCGGCAGCTCCAGCCTGTGACTGAGCTCAAAGGCGGCTTGCGCAAACGCTTTGGCCTCGGCGGGGCTGGAGGGGTCGAGCATGGGCAGGTGCATGTGCTCGCCATAGAGGCGATTGTCCTGTTCACTCTGGGAGGAATGCATACCGGGGTCGTCGGCAGATAGAATAACCAGAGCGCCGTTGACCCCCGTCTGTGCCAGCGCAAAGAGCGCGTCGGTGGCCACGTTGACCCCCACGTGCTTCATGATGGCAAAGGCTCGCTTGCCTACAATAGCCGCCCCGGCGGCGGTCTCTACCGCGACCTTCTCGTTGACCGAATACTCTGCCAGGTGTCCGAACTCCGGGGCCAGGGCAAAGAGCAGGTCTAACACCTCAGAGGAAGGGGTGCCGGGGTAGCCGGCGACCAGTTCCACGCCCGCTTCCAGCGCCCCGCGGACGATGGCTTCGTTCCCCAGGAGAAAGACCTTTTCACCTGGCTCACCCGCTTGGATGTCTTTTAGGGCCATGTTACGCTATCCTCCTCACTTAGGACTTCAATAGCCCGTGTAGGAAGAGATCAAGATAGCGATCGGCGATCTCCTCCGCCGTCAGTGCTCCCTGGGGCGAGTACCACTGATAGGTCCAGTTGAGCGTGGAGAGGATCCACCGGGCGGTGAATTCGATTTTCAGCGGGCGAAAGTCGCCCCGCTCAACCCCTTCAGCGATGATCTCCCGCCAGAGGGCCTCATAGCGACCGCGCTTACTCTCCACGCGCGCTCGGTAGGTGGCGCTGAGGAACTTCCACTCGTGCAAAAAGACGGTGGCCGTCTCCAAATGCTCGGCGATGATCTGCAGGTGCACGCGCACGGCAGAGCGCAGCTTCGCCGTGGGGGAGGCGGCGCTGCGCACTACCGGCTCCAAGGTGACCAAGAACTCATCGGCGACCCCATCGACGATGGCCAGCAGCAACTCCTCCTTGTTGGCCACATGGTTATAGAGGCTGCTCTGGGTTAGCCCCAGGGCCGAGGCGAGCTCCCGCATCGAGCTGCCGTGATAGCCCTTCTGGCTGAAGAGCCGCCCGGCCACCTGCAGGATGCGCCCTCGACGATCCGGAGCTTCCGGGGTCAGGGTCAACGAGCGTTCGTTCATGATCAAAAACTATTATACTCCGAGTGAGCCGATTGTCAAGCCCATCTGAATCACGCTCCTTGACAAATCAACGCGGCCGAGCTATAATGATGTCCATGAACGAACGTTCGTCTCTATTCTACGACGTATAGCTGTGGCTCTGAAAGGGGAGAACGATGCCTGGTCAAGTCTATCTCATTCCTGATCGCTGCAAGGGTTGCGGTTTCTGCTGGACATTTTGCCCTCATGATGTTCTGGAGGAATCGGAGGAGATCAACGCCAAGGGGTATCATCTCCCTCGGGTCAAGCGGGATAAAGATAACTACTGCGTAGACTGTAAGATCTGCGCCATCGTCTGTCCGGATTTCGCCATTTTCACCGTGGAGCGGGGCCTGGCACCGCCGAGCCCAGCCGTTTCGACGATTCTATCCCAAGAGGTAGGTGCCAGCAGATGAGCAAAGCTGTTCTGACCGGCGAATTTTTTCTCAGCGGGGGAGCGGCCTGCGTTGAAGGAGCGATCGCGGCGGGCTGTCGCTTTTATGCCGGCTATCCCATCACCCCTTCAAGCGAGATCGCCGAACGCATGTCCCGGCGGCTGCCGCAGGTGGGCGGTCACTATCTGCAGATGGAGGATGAGCCAGGTAGCCTGGCGGCCGTCTTGGGAGCCAGTTGGGGCCACTGTCAGGTGATGACGGCCACCTCCGGTCCCGGCTTCAGCCTGATGCAGGAGAACTTGGGCCTGGCGGTGATGACCGAGACCCCCTGCGTGATCGTTGACGTTCAGCGCGGCGGACCTTCCACCGGTCTGCCCACGCTGACCTCTCAGGCCGATATGATGCAGGCCAAGTGGGGCTCTCATGGGGATTATGAGCTCATCGCTTATGCCCCGCAGTCGCCTCAGGAGATGTTTGATCTGACCTTCAAAGCGTTTAACATGGCCGAAAAATTCAGGACCCCGGTGCTGGTCATGTCCGATAAGATCGTGTCCCAGATGGTCGAGCGCGTGCTCATCCCCGCTGAAAAACAGATCAAGCGGGTCGAGCGCCGGCGACCTGATCGGGCTGCTCAGGCCAACGGGGCCGAAGTGTTGGTACCGCCCATGGCCTGTGCCGGCGAAGGTTTTGCGATTCACGTCACCGGGCTAACCCATGACGAACGGGGCTATCCGGCGATCAATGTCGAGACGCAGCAGCGTTTGATCGGTCGCCTGAGGGGTAAGATTCTTCAGAACGGCGCAGAGATCATCGAATACGAGGAGCGCGACTTGGAGGGAGCCCGCATCGTGGTGGTCGCTTACGGCTCAACTGCCCGCTCGGCGCTCTTGGCCTGTCGGCTGGCCCGCCAACGGGGCCTGGAGGTGGGATTGCTGCGACTGATCACCGTCTGGCCCTTCCCCGCAGAGCGGATCAAGGCCTTGCGAGCCGAAGCGCTGATCGTACCCGAATGTAATCAGGGTCAAATGGTGCGTGAGGTGGAACGGTTCGCCACCTGCCCGGTGCGGCCGGTCTCCCAAGCTGGTGGAGAGCTGTTGGCCCCGGAGAGTATTTTGAAAGCTATTGAGGAGGTGGCTCAAATTGGCTGAAACGACCATGACCCGAAGCGGCAAGGGTGCTATTCGGTTGCCCTCCCGTCCCGGTGCTCATCCCGAAGATACTTTGCTGCGTGCCGAGCGGCTACCCCATATCTGGTGTCCCGGCTGCGGCATTGGGCCGGCGCTGGGAGCTTACGTGGAAGCGCTGCAAGAGAGCGAGGTGCCCCTGAAGCAGCAGGTGATCGTTTCGGGGATCGGCTGCACCGGGCGCTCCGCCGGCTACGTCAACATCGACTCCTTTCATACGACGCATGGCCGGGCCATCCCCTTTGCCACCGGGATGAAGATCGCCAATCCCGACTTAAAGATCACCGTGTTCAGCGGGGACGGAGATCTCTTCGCCATCGGTGGCAACCACTTCATCCACGCCGCCCGGCGCAACATCGATCTCAACGTCATTTGCATCAACAACTTCAACTACGGCATGACCGGCGGGCAACTGGGTCCCACCACTCCGCCGGAGGCCCTTACCAGCACCTCGCCCTACGGTCACGAGGAGGAGAGCTTCAATCTGCCCTATCTGGCCGCCTGCGCGGGAGCGGTCTTCGTGGCCCGCTGGACCAGCCTGCACTTCCTCCAGCTCAAACGTGCGATCCGCCATGCGATGCAGAAAGAAGGTTTTACTTTTATCGAGGTGCTCTCACCCTGTCCGCCGGGCTTTGGCGGGCCCAACAGCCTGGGGGAAGGGCTGGACCAGATGCGCTGGTACAAAGAAAAGGCGACGATCAACCCTCAGGCAAATTTGGAGACGATCGGCCTAGAGCTGGGCGATGCGAAGATCGTGCTGGGCGATTTTGTTGATCGGGAGCGACCGAGCTACTTGGCCCGCCAGCAACTGCTGGCCCAGCGGGCGCGAGGCAACTGATGGGCAAAGCAAAAAAGCCGACAGCCGGGAGAACTGAGATCCGACTGGGGGGCTTCGGCGGTCAAGGGATTGTGACCGCCGGCTACCTGTTGGGCAAGGCGGCCATCCTGGAGGGCAAACATGCCGTGCTCACCAAGGCCTACGGGCCGCAGATCCGCGGCGGCTGGGTGCTGGCCAATCTGATCATTGCCCAGGAGCCGATCGACTATCCCGAGGTCAGAAGCCCGGACATCTTGATCTGCTTTGCCCAGGATGCCTATGAGCGGCTCAGGCCGGATCTACAACCCCAGGGGATGATTCTGTTCGATCGGGATCTGGTGAGCATATCCACCGAAGAGAAGGCACGTGCCATCGGGATTCCCGCCCAACAGTTGGCTGAGCAGTTGGGCAAGCGGGTGGTGTCGAACAACGTCATGCTCGGTTTGCTGATCGCCTCAACCCACCTCGTCAGCAAAGAAACGCTGGAGCGGGCGTTGGCTGAGACCGTCCCTCCCCAGTTCAGAGAGCTCAATCTAAGAGCGCTTGAGGTCGGATTTGCACACTTCGCTTAAAACCGTCCTCTCCTGAAAGAGAGCCCTCAGCTCCGAGCGGCCACTCCCAAATAGCTCTCCATGATTTTAGGATGCGCGCGAAGCGCTTCACCGCTGCCGCTGAACCGCACCCGCCCCTGATCAATGACGTAATGTCGATCGGCCGTCTCCAGGGCCAGCTTCACGTTCTGCTCCGCCAGCAGGATGGAGACCCCTCTCTCGTTGACCTCGGTGATGATCCGCATGATCTCGCGAACCACGATGGGTGCCAAGCCCTCGCTGGGTTCGTCCATGAGGATCAAAGCGGGTTTGCCCAAAAGCGCTCGGCCGATGGCCAGCATCTGTCGCTCTCCCCCGCTGAGGTGGCCTGCTTTCTGGTTCCGCCTTTCCTGCAGCACCGAAAACTGCTCATAGATGCGCGCCAGTTCCCTACGGGGATCCGAGCGCACCATCAACAGGGCGAATTTCAGGTTCTCCTCGACGGTCAGGGAGGGGATGATCCGGCGACCCTGGGGGACGAGCTTGATATGGCGCCGGAAGATCTGATAAGGTGGCTGGCCGCTGAGCTCCTCCCCGCGGAAGAGAATCCGACCCGCTCGGGGTGGGGTAAGCCCCATGATGCTGTGGATCGTGGTCGTCTTACCTGCGCCGTTGCGCCCCAACAGGGAGACGATCTCCCGCTCCCCGACCTCCAGCGACAGCCCCTGCAGCACATGGCTTTGGCCGTAATAGGTATGTATGTCCTGCACCTGCAGCAGCATGGCTAGAGCCCTCCCAGATAGGCTTCTTGCACCTTGGAGTCGGAGGATACTTGTTGCGGTGTGCCCTCGGCGATCTTCTCGCCGTGGTGCATGACCAAGATCGTATCCGCCAGGGCCATCACCACCTCTATGTGGTGTTCGATGAGCAGAACGGCCAAACCTTTTGAGATGCGCCCGATGAGTTGGGTGGTCTGCTGCGTCTCCAGGGGGGACATGCCGGAGGTCGGCTCATCCAGCAGCAGCAGCTTGGGCTCCGTGGCCAAAGCCAGCCCGATCTCCAAGGATCGCTGGTCGCCATAGGAGAGCTGTGAGGATTGGTGATCGGCGTAGCTGCTGAGACCGATCCGCTCCAACAGTTCTTCTGTCTTCCCCTGGACCCCCTTTAGGCCATCTGCGGCGGTGAAAAGCGAACTTCTCAGGCGATGACGTGCCTGCACCGCCACGCGGACGTTCTCGAATACACTCAGGTTGGGAAAGAGGTTAAGCAGTTGGAACGAGCGTGCTAGACCTCGTTGTGCGATGGCGTGAGGCGCCAGACCTGCGATCGACCCACCTTGAAAGCGGATATCGCCGGAAGTGGGAGAAAGCTTACCGGTGATGAGGTTGAACAGCGTCGTCTTTCCGGCGCCGTTGGGGCCGATGACCGCCTTGAGTTCGCCCGACTTAAGCTCAAAACCCAGGTTGTTGACGGCCAATAGCCTGCCGAAGGACCTGGTCAGCTTGCGAACCTGTAAGATCGCGTTATCGGTCTGCATGGTCTTCATCGTCAACCACCTTGTTGATCAATATCGGCATAGAGGAAGACGCCCAGAGCGCGAGCAGCCTCCGCTTGGTGACGCGATACAAGCCCACCAGCCCTTGAGGCGAGAAGATCACAAACCAGACGAAGATCAGGCCCAGAATGAGTCGCCAATACTCGGTATAGGAGCTGAGCAGGTCTCGGGAGAAGAGGAAGGCAGCCGCGCCGATAATGGGGCCGTATAACGTGCCTAGCCCACCCAGGAGCGCCATGACCAGCACGTCAACGGAGGTGAACCAGTAGAGCACTGAGGGATCCACAAAGCTTAAGAGGGCAAAGAGCATCCCCGCCAGGCCACCGATCATCCCCGAGGCGACAAAGGCTCGGCGCTTGAAAACTCGTACCGGGTAACCCAAAAATTCCACCCGTTCCTCGTTATCCTGAATAGCCTGCAGCACCCGGCCGAAGGGGGAGTTGACCAAGCGTACGCTAAGGAAATAAACTAAGATAACTACAGCTAAAGTAAAGTAGAAAAAGACATAGGGATCCCCCAAGCTCAGGGTATAGGGCGGGATGCCGATGGTGGGATCAGGTACACCGATCAGGCCGTCGGAGCCGCCGGTGAGGCTCCTCCAGCGAAAGGCGATCTCATAGAATATCTGGGCGAAAGCGAGGGTAAGCATGGCAAAATAGATGCCCTTCACCCGAATGGAGAAATACCCGATTACCCAAGCGACGATCCCGCAGAGGACCAAACTGATCAGCAGGGCCAGCCAGATGGAGTCGGCCAGCCTGAGCAGGGTGATCGCCCCGGCGTAGGCACCCAACCCGAAGAAGGCCGCCGGGCCCAGGGAGACGAGGCCCGTATAGCCCATAATGAGATCGACGCTCAGGGCGAAGAGCCCCCAGATGAGCATCTCCGTCCCGAAGCGCAGATAGAAGCTCGAATAGAGCCGATCGACTCCCAGGGGGAGAAGGGCCAAGGCAAAGAGGAAGATCAAGAAGCAATAGTAACCGCCTTGCCGACCTCTAAAGACCCTCAAGAAAGTCATTAGAGCTCCTCCGATCCCAGCAAGCCCTGGGGCCACAGGAGCAAGACCAAGGCCATCACGATGTACATCGTCGCGTCGGTGAAAGCCGGAAACACGATCTTGCTAAAGCTCTCTAAGACTCCGATCAAAAGGCCGGCCAGGATCGCACCGGGCAGACTTCCCAGCCCGCCGACTATGACCACCACAAAGGCGGTGATGATGATCCCATCCCCCATCTGCGGGTTGACGCTTACGATCGGGCTCAGCACTACGCCGGCCACGGCAGCCAGGGCTACCCCGAATCCGAAGACCAGCGTAAAATATTTGGAGATGTCGATCCCGAAGGCGCCGGCTATCTGACGGTCGTGGGTGCCGGCGCGGATGATCAATCCCAAACGCGTCCTCTTCAGCATGAACCAGAAGAGCACTGAGATAGCGGCTCCGATGCCTAATACGAAGAGTCGGTATTTGGAGTAGGCGATGCCCAGGAAGGGGACGACCCCCTGGAGCTCAGCAGGCCGAGGGAAGATGTGATAGCTCGTGCCCCAGAAGAGTTCCGCGGCGTTGTTGATGATCAGTACGAGACCAAAGGTCAAGAGTATCTGGTATAGGGGGTTCCGACCGTAGAGTGGGCGGAAGGTGAAACGCTCCAATAACATCCCAATGGAGCCAACAATGAGGGGAGCAACTGCCAGCGAGAGCCAGAAGCTGCCCGTCAACTGGAAGAGCGTCAGCCCGAAATATGCCCCGAGCATGTAGAGCGCCCCGTGGGCGAAGTTGATGATCTCCATCAACCCGAAGATCAGCGAGAGCCCCGCGGCGATGATGACGTACATCACACCCAAGGTCAAGCCGTTGAGGAGCTGGATAAAGGCGGTCTGGGGAGTCATTTGGGGCAGGATCCGGAAAAGAATGAGCCAGACCAGGCCTGCGACGATGGCCGCTATAACTAAAAGTTGAGGTAGATACCCACGGAGTGTCTCCCTTGCGAGGTGGAACCTTTCTGAAGTTTGCACCTTTATGCTCTTATGCTCTCCCCTAGTACCGAGAATCTGGAAAGATGAGGCGGGGAGGGATACCTTCAGCGTAATTCAAAGCCCCTCCCCGCTGCTACTCCGGTTGTTAGGTCGGCAATTTACACTGCTGTACGATACCTGCTATCGCCTGCTTGCCGGGTACCATGGAGCCCAACTGTTTCTCACTGGGGAATGGATACTGAGGCACGTTGATGATCTGCCCAGCCCCGATGTCACGGACGATCTGGTGATCGATGGCTCGGAAGTAACTGACTCCCATGGGGGCCGTGAAACGGTCCTCCTGATCCAGAGCCTTTAACACCGCCTGCTTGTCAAAGGTGCTCATGCCGGCTTTAGCGGCCTTTTCGACCCCTGCAGCCATCATTTTGACCGCCACGTAAGCGTTGTGAGAGAAATTCTCCGGATAGTCATTCCAGCGCTGGTGGAAGGCCCCGACAAAGGCCTTGTTCTCCGGAGAGTCATACAACAGGGAGTAACGGATGGTGGTGTAGTGGCCAACGCTGATGTCACCGATCTCACGGATGTTGAACTGCAGTACGGGGTCAACCACAGGGATTAGCCCTGGCCCAGTCCCAATCAATCCGGCAGACTGCGCCTGCTGCATGAAGGTCACCAAGGGGGAACCCAAAAGGGCGGTGGCGATGAAGTCTACCTTGCCCGCATCCCTGGCGGCAGCGATCTCGGTGATGATCGCCGAGTGATCGGTGAAGCCAAACCCGGTCTCCTCGCTGTAGCCAACTTCATTCAAGAAGCCCTTGGTCTTCTCCCGCCAAGTGTCGCGCATGGAGAAGCCGTAAGAGTAGCCGGGGATGACCAGCCAATGATTAGGTCCCCATGCACCTTTGACAACGAGGCCCCGGACGAGCTCCACCAGGGCACTCACCGCCTGCCAGGTCATCAATTCGGTGCGGAAGAGCCACGGACTGCAGTCCGTGGAGAGTGTAGTGATCTCGTTGGCCCCTGCGGTGGGGGTGAAGAAGACCTCGTTTTTATTGATTACCTCGCGGACGGCCAGAGCCGAAGAGCTGGAGATCGTCCCGGTGATGAACTGTACACCATTCTGCAGGATGAGCTTATCTGCCTTCTGCACGGCCACTGAAGCCTTCAAAGAGGTATCTTCGATGAACCATTCAAGATCCTTGAATAAGCCTCCTCCGGCCTTGATCTCTTCCAGAGCCATGACCGCACCTTGCTTCTGTTTTTCACCCAAGGTGGCGAACGGTCCAGTCAAAGGAGGCAAAAGCCCCCACTTGAGCCCCAGGCCTTGGCTGCGCGCCACCCAGGAGAGCCCGCCCACCATCGATGCACCGCCAACCAGCCCGGCGACCTTAAGAAACCGCCGTCGGCTGAACCCCTGACAACTTGCCTTATGGTCCTTATGAAACATCTTTGAAAACCCCTCCTCATGTTGTTGAGTTTTTGCTGAGTTTTTCGCTTGCCTAACCGAATCCGGCTGGTCAGGCGCTCCCTATATAAGGCTTCTCCGCCCACCTCCTTTCATTCTATCATCTGGACGCGCTTCGCCTTACCCTCGAAGCGGGGCAACTCCCCAGCTTGTTTGATTTCGGCGGTGCAGCGCAGTCCCAGTTTTGTTTGCAGCACTCGCTCCAAATGCGCTTGGAAGTCCTCGCTTAAGGTAGTGCCGACCTGAGGTTCAACCTGCACGGAAAGCTCCACCATCGCCTGACGACGATCCACCACGATCAAGTAGGCCGAGGCCAGCTCGGCACGCTCCATCAATACATGCTCGATCTGGCTAGGGAAAACGTTAACCCCGCGGATAATGAGCATGTCATCGGCACGCCCTGCGATGCGCTCCATGCGTGGGTGCGTCCGGCCGCAGGGGCAGGGCTCCGGGAGGATCGAAGTGATATCTCCGGTGCGATAGCGGATGAGAGGCATGGCCTCCCTGGTAATGCTGGTTAGCACCAGCTCACCGCGCTCACCTGGCCGCAGAGGCTCGCCGCTCTGGGGCTCGATAATTTCGGGGATGAAGTGGTCGGCCCAGAGGTGCAGCCCCTCTTGGGCCTGGCATTCGGTGGCCACTCCTGGGCCGCACATCTCGCTTAAGCCGTAGATGTCATAAGCCCCGCCGCCTTTTCCTGCAAAGCCCCAGAGTGCCTCGATGCGCTGCCGTATCTGCTCTGTCCAAGGCTCTGCGCCATGATGGCCAATGCGCACCCGCAAATCTTGCGGCTGGATTCCCCTGGCCTGGAGCGTCTCGCCCAGATGGATGGCATAGGAAGGGGTGCAAGTGATGACGGTGGTGCCCATGTCGAGCATCGTCTGGATCTGACGCTCAGTAGACCCGGCCCCACTGGGGATAACCGTGGCCCCTAGAGCCTCCGCGCCATAGTGAAAGCCCAACCCACCGGTGAACAACCCATAACCGTAGCAGTTCTGCACCACGTCTTCGGCGGTGATGCCCACCGCAGCCAGGGTGCGGGCCATCAACTGTGCCCAGGTCTTGATGTCCTGGGGAGTGTAGGGGATTACTTTTGGTTTACCGGTGGTCCCGCTGGACATGTGATAACGCACCACGTCAACTGGGGCACAGGCCATCAGGCCTGTGGGGTAATTAGTGAGAATATCCTCTTTGGTCGTGAAGGGAAATCGCTGCAGATCCTCCAGGTAGCGTAGATCGGTGGGGCTAAGCCCCTGCTCTTGGAACTTTCGATGATAACACTCATTCTGATCGGCTCGAGCCAAGGCACTCTGGAGACGTTCAAGCTGCAAAACATGAAGCTCTTCAACGGACAGTGTCTCGACTTCGCGGTCAAAATACCGATACTCTACCTTTTTAGGGAGGGTCACTTCGTTGCCGTACTATGCTAACTCACCCCTTCTTGATTTTTCACGACTGTACGCGACTATACATCCGGCATGTCCATTTGTCAAGTATCCTAGAGATACTTCTCGAACCAACGCAAGAGATGCTCCAGGCGGATCACCCGGCGATCGGGCCGCCCGGAGCGCGAGAGCTCGTGGCTCTCCTCGGGGAAACGCAGGAACTCCACCTCCTGCCGGCGCGCCTTGAGGAAGGTATAGAGCTGCTCGGCCTGCTCGATGGGACAACGCCGATCGTCCTCGCTGTGAATGATCAAGAGTGGCGTCCTGATCTTTGCTGCGTAGGCGATCGGGGACTGCTTCCAATAGCGCTCTGGATCCTCCCAGGGGTGGACCCCGAACTCGCGGTGCTCTTCAAAGCCGAAGTCGCTGGTGCCGGCCATGGAGAAGAGGTTGGTCACGCTGCGCATGGTGACCGCAGCGCGGAAGCGATCGGTGTGGCCTACGATCCAGTTGGTCATGTAGCCGCCGTAGCTGCCGCCGCATACCCCCAGGCGCCCTTCATCAATGAAACCCCGCTGCAAGACGGCCTCGACGCCGGCCATCAGATCCTGATAGTCCAGATTGCCCCAGTCCTCGCGGATGGCGCGGGCGAACTCCTCTCCGGCCCCCTGGCTGCCGCGCGGGTTGGTGTAGAGCACCACGTAGCCCTGAGCGGCCAGTAGCTGAAACTCATGGAAGAAGGTCTGACCGTACTGGGCATGTGGCCCACCGTGGATCTCGAAGACCAGTGGGTACTTGCGCTGCGGGTCGAAGTCGGGCGGCAGCATCAACCAGGCTTGTATTTTGGTGCCGTCCGAGCTGGCATATTCAAACTCCTCTGGCTCGCTCAAGCTGAGCTGGGCCAGCAGCTCCCCATTGAGCTCAGTGCGTCGCCGGGGCGAGCAGCCCGGAGCCGGCCGCTCCAGCGTATAGACGTCACCGGGACAGAGCGGGTCAGCAATGGCCAGTGCGGCTCTGTTGTCCGGACCGGCCAGCGAGAAGTTCAATATCTCCTGCGGGCCCGAAGTGAGCGCTTCTGGCTCGCCGCCGGAGACCGGCAGCCGGTAGAGCTGACAACTACCGCGGTCGGAGACCAGCGTGTAGACAAAGCGCCCATCGGCAGACCAGAGGGGCGGCTGGCCTGAGCCATGCGCCGGGCGCGTGTCGCTGATGGTCACATCTTCGGCCGGGCGATCCAGCTCGGCCATCAGGTCCTGGGCCGCGCCGCCCTGGAGTGATGCGATCCAGACGTGGGTATTGCGCGTGCCCCAACTGTCTTCTGGATGGGCATGGCCCAGGTAGGCCAACTGCTGTCCATCGGGCGACCAGCGAGGCAGGGCCTTGGGCCCCTTGGGGGTGGGCAGCGCCTGGGGTGAACCGCCGCCGGCCGGGACCAACCAAATATCTTCTTCCAACGAGTGATAGTCGGCCTCGGGATGGCGATTGGAGATGAAGGCGATTCTCAGACCATCGGGTGACCAGGCGGGCATCTGATCGTCAAAATCCTCCTCGGTGAGCTGGGTGAGCCGGCCATCGCCAACGCTGAGCGTATAGATATGATCGCGCTCCGGGTCCAAAAAGCCATAACCCTGTTCCTGATAGCGCAAGCGGGTGATCTGCCGCACGGCCGGGGGCTTTTCCGGGTGCTCCGGATCGGCGATCGCCTTGGGGTGATAACTGAAGGCCAGTTGTGAGCCGTCCGGTGACCAACATGGTCCACCGATCACGCCGGGCTCCAGCCGGCTGAGCTGGCGGGCCTCGCCCCCATCGGTGGGGATCAGGTATATCTGGGACACTTTGTCGCGGGTGCGGATGAAGGCGATTCTCAGACCATCGGGCGACCAGCTCGGCGCAGAGTCAATCACTTCGCCGAAGGTGTACTGGCGCGCTTGGCCCTCAGCAAAGGGCATCATCCATAGGTGTTGATGGTATTTCTTGTTTTGCGCATCGGCGATCATCAGCGGAAAGAGTATTTGCTCGCCGTCAGGGGCGAGCTGGGGTGAGCCGAGAAAACGGAATTTGAGGATGTCATTGGCGGCGACCGGACGCTTCTTAGTGGACATATTTCCTCCCTCGTTGGTTTAGACAGGACGGCGTTATTCTGCCAGATGGAGGCGCTAGCGGCAAGGAGGCGCGGCTCAGGCGAAGCAGAGCCACGAATTCCCCCTCTTTATGACCGAGATCATAACTGCCGCTTGAGCTCGGTCATACTATCTTGTCGTTACTCCAAGCTATGCTGGCCAGGACGGCATGGGCGCGAAAGGAGCGAGTGCGAACGATGCAAGAGGGCGATGGCAGCGAGAGTGAGTCGTGCATCGGGGCCTGCTCTGAGCTGGCGCGGTTGTTGGGAGAGCTCGATGAGGCGGAGTATCAGGAGTTTCTGCGCAGCTCACGACAGCTCTACTATAGCTCTGGCGAGCTGATCCTTCAGCAGGGCACGCCAGCCAATGGGCTGTATTTGGTTTGCAGTGGCCAGGTCAAACTGGTGCGCCTCAGCGCGGACAAACGCAAGCGCCAAGTGCTCAAGCTCTTGGGACCCGGTGAATTCTTGGGAGAAGAGACGCTCTTCACCCATAGCGAGTCGGTGACTTATGCCCGCACGCTGAAGCCTAGCGAGCTCCGTTTCATGGAGAAGCAGGATTTCTTGGGTTTCTTGGAGCGCCATCCGGCGCTGACCTTAAGCCTGATTGAAAAGCTCTCCCGTGAGGTCAAGGCCTTTCAGAGTAAACTGGTAGAGAGCGCCCATGAGAACGGCGAAGAGAAGCTGATGCGGTTGTTATTGGCCATCGGCTACCGCTATGGCCGGCGTCGGCGCTCGCAACTGGAGATCGAACCGAAGCTGGGTCGCGCCGAGCTGGCCGAGTTGGCCGGGCTGACCACCGAGACGACGATTCGCATCCTGCAACACCTCAAGACCGAAGGTATCCTGGTGCTGAGCGGGCGACAGATTCGCATCGCCGACGAAGAGCGGCTCAGTCGGCTGGCCCGCCCGCTGGCGGTCCAGCCGCTGGAAAATATCATCTGAAGCTGCATCTGCCGGGCGATGGACTGCCTTCTTCTATGTTATAAGGGATTGCTTCTCAGTATGGAGGGCATGACATGAGAGCGAGCAAAGCGATAGCGATCCTGATCATTCTGCTATGGGGATTTGCCCTGTTGGGACATCCACAGGCTAAACCGCCGACATCGTTGCAGTCGGTGGTAGTTCTCAGGATCATCGATGGGGATACGATTCAGGTGCAATTACCGGATGGAACACTGGAGAAGGTGCGCCTGATGGGAATTAACGCCCCGGAGTTGGATCAATGTCTTGGTGGACAGGATCAAGGGGCGGCCAAGGAGCTGAGCGCGCTGCTCGGTCAAACGGTGTGGCTCGAACTCAACCCTCAAGGCGGTGGTTTTCAACGCGGGCGTGATAATCGCCTCTTGGCTTACGTCTTTACCGGGCCGGAGCCCAAGATCGAGCAATTAATCAACCGTCAACTGGTGCAAGCTGGCTTGGCCAAGCTGGAGGTTCTCGATGCGAACGATGGAGAGTTCGCGCGTGATCCCAATGATTTCCGCGTGCGCTATGCCGATGATCTTATCCAAGCGCAGATCAGCGCGGCGCAAGGGCGAGCCGGCTGGTGGGGTGAGTGTGATCCATTTGCTGCCTCGGATGTGGTAATCGCCGCGATCAAGTTTTGGGGTGATGACGAAGTTGTCTACCTCATCAATCGAGGTAAGGGGCCAATCAAACTGGACCCCACTTGGCAGCTCAGCGATAAGGGTCAGAAGCACAAGAAGCTCTTTTCATCTTGTCAATTGCCCCCTAATGCCCTGCTGCGCGTACATTCAGGACCGACGGCCAAACGGACCAATTCTAACTGCTCCCAAAGCGAGATCGATCTCTTCTGGACAGGCCGGAATGTATGGAACAACAATGGAGACGAGGCTAACTTGGAACACCCCTTGGGAACGGCTCTCGACCGGTTTGCCTACTGAGAGACTCAAAACACTCTGCAAGAGGGAATTGGCCTTGGAGCGTAGGCTGATCAGCCCCAATAATTCTTTGCTCTAGCGTAATGCCAGGTAGGGCAACGGCCAAGCAAGTGTCCTCTAGCTTAGCTGCGCGCCCAGCGCCAGATCTCGCGCAGCGAGACCGACTTGCCGTAGAGCAGGATGCTGATCTCAAAGACCTTGCCCGCCACCCGAATCGCCAGCCAACTGGAGAGAAGCAGCACCAGCAAACTGGCCAGGATCTCCCAGGGCGAGATCGCTCCAACGGCCAGGCGCATCATCATCGTCCCGGCAGAGGTGAGCGGCAGGTAGCTGAAGACTCGCGCCACCGTCCCATTGGGCTCTTGCAGCAGCAGGCTGATGATGAAGAAGGGGATCATCGAAGGCAGGGTGATGATCACCTGCTGGAACTGTTGGCCGGAGAGATAATCGGTCATCGTCGCTCCCAGGGCCGCTGAGAGGGAGGCGATCAATAGGTAGCCGAGCACAAAGTAGAGCAGATAGAGGGCGAACATTCCCCAGGGCATATTGGCCAACAGCACCGCGAGCAGCGGCAAAACCGGCAGGCCCAGATAGGGACCGATGAAGAGCAGCAGCAGCAGCCCAATGGCCACCCAGAGGAATGCTTGTACCATCCCCAAGGCCCCAAAGCCCAGAATCTTGCCGGCCATCAGCTCCCGAGGGGAGATGGCAGAGAGCAACAGCTCCACCACCCGGCTCTGCTTCTCGCGCACCACGTTTTGCAGCACCAACTGCCCCGAAAAGAGCGCCACAAAAATAAAGACAAAGGAAAAACTTAATCCTAATGCCATAGGCACAATTGTCTGCACTTGGTCAGGATTGCCACTCTGCAGCCCCTGGACTAACTGCTGCAAGCTGGCGCTACCACCGGCTTGGTGCGAGCTGGAGGTGCCAATCAGTGCCGCCAGCACCGTCACCCCGATGATGATGATCGGCAACAGGACCGTCAGCAGGATGAACTGCCGGTTGCGCAGATTCTGGACCAGCTCCCAGCGGGCGACCTCCAGGCTATGGCGCATCAGCGACCTCCTCTTGGCTTTGGTGCACCAGCTCGACGAAGATACGATGCAGCGGCGGATGCGCCACGCTGATCTCTTCTATTGCTACTTGCTCCAACAGCGTCTGCAAGAAACTATTGATGTCGGTGTCCTTGGGCAGCAACACCTCAATACGGCCCTCGGAGAGCTGGTGGACCGGCAGGCCGGCCAGCAGGGTCTGACCATCCCCCTGATACTTGAGCTGCACCAGCTTTTGACCGTAGTCGCGCTTGATCTGATCCAGTCGGCCGTAGAGCACCTGGCGACCGTGATTGATCAGGAAAACGCGATCGCAGAGCTGCTCGACCAGGTTCATCTGATGTGAAGAGAGCAGCACGGTCATGCCGCCGGCGCTCAGCTCACGGATGATCTCTTGAAAGAGGTCCTGATTGACCGGGTCCAGGCCGGCGAAGGGCTCATCGAGCACCACCAGGTCGGGCTGATGCAGCACGGCGGCGATGAACTGGATCTTTTGCTGCATCCCTTTGGAAAGCTCTTTGAGGCGACTGCGAAAGTGTCGGCCCAGTTCCAGGCGATCGAGCCAGTAGAGGATGCGCTCGCGGGCCTGTGGGCAGGGGAGACCACGCAGCGCCGCCAGATAGAGCAGCGTATCACCTACTTGCCGGTCCTCGTAGAGGCCACGCTCTTCGGGCAGATAGCCCACCCGCTCTTGGCGCAGCCGGCCAGTGCCACCTGGCAGGGCAAACTCTATCTGTCCCCGATCGGGACGGGTGATGCCCAGGATCATGCGGATCAGAGTGGTTTTGCCAGCACCATTGGGACCCAGCAGCCCAAAAAGCTCACCGCGCTGCACGCCGAAGGAGACCCCAGCAACCGCGGTGACGTCATCAAAACGCTTCTGCACCTCGCTCAGGTGCAGCACCAGGTCATCATTGAGTTGGCCCATCGGCTCCTCTCGCCGCTTTAGTCAAATTGGTCAAAGGAGTTTATCCTCGGCAGCGAACCTTGTCAACCGGCTCCAGCTTATACTGGTGAGACTCGCTGACCCGTCTCAGCGAACTGCAGCGTGTAAAGCGCGTGATAGAGCCCCCGCCGGGCCAGCAACTCCCCGTGGTTACCCTGCTCGACCAGTCGGCCCCATTGGACCACCAGAATCTGGTCCGACTCCCTGATGGTAGACAAACGGTGGGCGACCACAATCGAAGTGCGCCCGGCCAGCATCGCCGCCAGCGAGCGCTGAATCAACTGCTCGGTCTGCGAGTCAATCTCGGCGGTCGCCTCATCGAGCACCAAAATCTTGGGCTCGAAGGCCACCGCGCGGGCGAAGGCCAACAACTGCCGCTGCCCGGCCGAGAGGGTCGAGCCGCGCTCCTGTACCTCGGTCCGGTAGCCCTGGGGGAGCGCATTGATGAACTCATCGGCCTGCACGAAGCGGGCCGCAGCCATCGCCCGCTCGGGGGGGATTTGCTCACTTTGCAGGCGAATATTGCCCAAGATATCTCCGGCGAAGAGGAAGACGTCCTGCAAGACCACCGCCATCTGCGCCCGCAGGAATTCCAGATCCAGCTCGCGGATGTCCACGCCATCCAAGAGAATCTGGCCCCGCTGCGGCTGGTAGAGGCGCAATAACAGGCTGATGATCGTTGACTTGCCCGAGCCGGTGGGACCGACAATCGCCACCCGCTCGCCGGGCGCCGCCCGAAAGGAGATGCCGCGCAGCACCCACTCTTCATCCCGATAGGCGAACCAGACGTCGCGAAACTCGACCTCACCGCGAAAGTTGTCCAGCCGACGGCCGGCGTAGCGCTCCGGCTCCTCTCCCAAAAGCAGGAATATCCGTTCGGAAGAGGCCATCGCGCCCTGCAAGATATTATATTTGTCGGCCAGGTCGATGATCGGCTGGAAGAACATGCCAATGTAGCTGAGGAAGGCGGCCAGCGACCCCAAGGTAAAATTCCCGCTCACGATGCCCAGACCACCGTACCAGAGGAGCAGCGCCACCGCCACCGACCTCATCTGGCTCATCAACGGACGGAAGACGGCGAATATATGTACTTGCCTGAGATTAGCTTGGTATTCTTCGGTGTTGATTTGGGAAAAGCGCTGCAGGCTGCGCTGCTCGGCACTGAAAATCTGGATGATGCTCATACCGGAGAGGCTCTCCTGCAAGTAGGCATTCAGCTTGGCCAGCTTGATGCGGAACCGGCGATAAGCCTCACGGGCCCGCTTGCGAAACTCGAAGGAGATCCAGCCGATCAGCGGCGCGAGCAGCAGGATCAAGCCGGTCAGCCGCCAGTCCAGGCTGAACATGATGGCCATGATGCCCACGATGAGCAGGATGTCCTTGAAGAGATAGACCAAGACGGACGTATACATCTCGTTGATCGCGGCCACGTCGTTGGTGGCACGGGTCACCAGCCGACCGACGGGGTTGCCGTCGAAGAAGCGTAGCGGCAGCCGCATCAGATGGCCGAATACTTCACGCCGCAGGTCGTGCATCACCCGTTGGCCGGTGAGCTGCAAGAGATAGACCTGCACGAAGCTAAAGAGCAGGCGCAGGACGAGCAGGCCCAGGAGCAGGGTCACGAACTGCCAGAGACCGGCCAGCGCCGGGGCACGCAGCGCCAGCAGCTCACCGAGCGAGAGTCGGTTGAAATCAGCCGCGCTCAGCCAGTAAATGCCGTCGGCCTGGTGGAAGAGCTGGGGATGAGCCCGCACGATCTCCAGCTCGCGCGGCCGGGCGCTCGCTGGCTCGATCACCAGATAACGCTCTTTGGAGAGCAGGCCCCGCCTTTCGAGGCTCGCTCTCAGTGAACCTTCCAACTGCGATACCTCTCGCACTAGATAGCGATTTTTCCCCAGCGGGATCGGATGCACCTGCTCCAGCCGCCGGGCCAGCTGGGGCTCGGCGGGGAGCTGCACCACGGCGGCCGGCGGGGTGATGAAGCGATCAATCACCGTCTTGGTGATGTAGGGGATTGCCAGCTCGGCGCCGGTGATGAGGAGGCTCAGGGCAAGCGTAATCGAGAAGAGTCGACGATAGGGCTTGATATATTGGATCAAGCGCCGCATCAAGTGGGCATCGTAGGTCCTGCCAAATTGCTCTTCTTCCCCGTAATGATCGTGGTTCATCGCACCTCCTCTAGGGTGCGGGGGGCACCGATCTCGGTGAGCTGTTGCAAACGATGGAGATGCGCGTAGAGGCCGTCAGCTCTCAGCAGCTCCTCGGCGGTGCCTTGCTCGCTGATGCGTCCTTGCTCGAGCACGATAATCCGATCGCAGTCGGACAAGGTCGAGAGGCGATGGGCGATGATGATGGTGGTTTGACCACGACGAGCACCGGACAGATTGTTGAGAATCTCTTCTTCTTTCTCGGTATCAACCGCCGAGAAGGCCTGGTCCAAGATTAGCACCTTGGGGTTCATCAAAAGCGCCCGAGCGATGGCCAGCCGCTGGCGCTGGCCGCCGGAGAGGGCGATGCCCCGCTCGCCCACGAGGGTATCCAGTCCTTGGGGCATGGCCAAGATCTCGTCATAGATGCCGGCCCAGCCAGCCACCTGGATGATCTGCTCCTCGCCCGCTTCAGGGGTGCCCAGGGCGATATTCTCGCGAACGCTCTCCGAGAAGGCGAAGGCGTTCTGCGGTACCAGCGCGATCGCCCGGCGCAGCGCCTTGAGCGAGTAGTCGGCGATGGGCCGGCCGTCTATCAGCAAGCTGCCCGGCGGCGGCTCATAGAGGCGCAGCAACAACTGAGCCAAGGTGCTCTTGCCCGCCCCGGTCAGTCCCACTATCCCCAGCCGCCGGCCCGGCTCGATGCGCAGATCGATCCCGCGCAGCACCGGTGGGCCCTCGTCGTAGGCAAATCTCAGCCGGCAGAGCTCGATCAGGCCGGGGCCACTAAAGGGCAGCGGATGCGGCCCGTCGCTTATCTCCGGCTGGATGGCCAATATCTTTTGGATGCGGCTCATCGAGGCGGCGCCGCGCTGCACCACGTTGACCATCATCCCCAGAGCCGCCATCGGCCAGGTGAGCAGGCCCAAGTACATGGTGAAGGCGATGAACTGGCCCAGGCTAATAGTCCCAGCGATCACCTGGCCACCGCCGAACCAGAGGACGATCGCGCCTCCCAGCCCGGCCATGAAGCCTATCAAGGGGTCGAAAAGCCCCCAGATGCGCACCAGGTGCATATTGACCTCGACGAAGCGCTGGTTGGTCTGCTCGAAGTCCCGGCTCATGCCCTGCTCCTGGGTGAAGGTCTTGATCACCCGAATGCCGGAGAGGGACTCGCGCACCTTCTCCATCAGCAGTGAGAAGGTAGCTTGCACCGTCTCAAAGCGGCGGTGGATCACCCGGCCGAAGCCGAGCACGATCAGGCTCAAGATGGGCAAGGGCAGCGAGGCATAGAGCGTCAGCTTGGGGTTGATGGTGATCATCGCTCCCAGAGCGAAGGTGACCATGATGACGAAATCGGCCAGAGCCAGCACCCCGAAGCCGGAGGCCATCATGATCGCCTCGACGTCGTTGGTGAAGTGGGCCATCAGATCCCCGGTCTTCATCTTGCTGAAGAAGCGGGCCGAGAGGGTCAGCACATGCTGATAGAGTTGGTTGCGGATGTCGCGGCGGATGCGGCGTGAGGCACCCAGGAGGAAGAAGCGCCAAGTGAAGCGAAAGAAGCCGATGAGCACTGCCAGGCCGACGATATAGAGGGCGAAGAGCCCCACATTGCTCAGGTTGCTCCGGGTCAGCTCATCCACCGCGGCGCCGATCAGCCATGGGGCGATCAGCTGGCCAGCGTCTACAAAGAGTAGCGAGAGGACGCCCAGCAGAACGCGAACCCGATATTTCCAGAGATAGGCGAAGATGGCGCGCATGACACTCGAGCAGCGGTCCCTCCCCTGACGGTTGACAGCATACCGATGGCAACCGCACATCTTACTGTAGGTGGGTTAGAGCGTCAAGCAGCTCTGGGCCTCGCTGGCGCGTCCCTCTCAGGTGGATACAATTCGCCTAGGGAGGAGTTTGCGCATGATCACGTTAACCGGAGTGACCGGCTTCGTTGGGCCTCATCTGGTGCGGGCCCTGCGTGCGCGCGACTTGGCGGTGCGCTGTCTGGTGCGCGACCGGCGGCGGGCCCGGAGGCTGGGTGAATGGGGTGCGGAGCTGGTGCAGGGCGACCTGCGCGACCGGGAGAGCTTGGAGCGGGCGCTGGCCGGCACCCGGACCATTGTGCACATGGCCAAGCTGGCCCAGGGCAGCGCCCGCGCCCTGGGGGAGGTCAACCGTGAGGGCACCAGAGCGATGGTCCAGATTGCCGAGCGGCAGGGCGTAGAGCGCTTCATCCACCTGAGCGCGCTCGGCGCTCGGCCCAAGCCGCAGTTCGCCTACGCCTACTCCGAATGGCAGGCAGAGGAGCTGCTGCGCCACAGCCGGCTGAACTATCTGATCCTGCGCCCCACGGTCATCGTCGGCCCAGGGGACCCTTTCAGCGCCGGCTTGATTGGCCTGGTGCGCCGCTGGCCTGTTTGCCCCGTTCCCGGCTCCGGTCAAGTGAGATATCAGCCCCTCTGGGTCGGTGATCTCGTCCGTTGCTTGCTCTTAGCGCTTGACGAGGGCGGGTCGGCCGAGCGCACCCTGGCCCTGGGCGGAGGCCAGATACTCACCCTGGAGGAGATGCTGCTCCAGATCATGGCGGCACTGCAGCGCCCGCGCCCCTTGCTGCATCTGCCTCGTCGGCCGCTGCGCCGCGCGGTGCGATTGCTCCAAGGGCTAGGCCTCTCCACCCCTTGGGTGCCGGGACATTTCTTGGGCATGGCCAACGTGGCCGACCCCGGCAGCATCGAGCGGTTTTTTGGCTTCCGGCCACGCGGCTGGAGCGATTGTTTGCCCCAACTGCTCGCTTGCCCTGCCGAGCAAAATCTGTTAGCCTAGCAAGACGCTTATCGTCCAAATAAAGGAGTAGAGATGCCGGAAGTAGCGTCAGGTCGTATGCCGATAACCCCAGAGGGCTACCAGCGGCTGCAGCAGGAGTTAGAGCGTCTGGAAAAGATCGAGCGCCCGCAGGTAGCGCGACAGATCGCTCAGGCACGCGCCTATGGCGATCTCTCCGAAAACACGGAATATCAAGCGGCCAAGGAGCGCCAGGCCTTCGTGGAGGCGCGCATCCGCGAATTGGAGCAGCAACTGCTCCGAGCCCAGATCATCGCGGCGGAGCCGGGCTCAGGAGAGCAGGTCCGCTTCGGCAGCTCGGTAACGCTGCAAGCCTCCGATGAGGGCCAGACACTTGTCTGCCAGATCGTGGGACCCCACGAGGCAGATCCTCTGGCGGGACGCATTTCGACCAACTCGCCGGTGGGTCAAGCGCTGCTCGGTCGCTCGCTGGGCGAGGTGGTGCAGGTTAAGACGCCGTCGGGCACCCGCCGCTACACTATTCTGGAAATAGGGTAAAGAAGAGCAAGGATAGGTCAAACTCATGAACCAAGCGCCAGAACAATTTACCGCGGATGAGTACCGGGTGGGCCAAGTGAGCGCCATCAGGTCCTACGGCGCCTTCGTGCATCTGGAAGATGGCCAGGTGGGGCTGGTGCATATCTCCGAAGTCGCCGAAGAGTTCGTGCGCGACATCTCGGTCTATCTCAGCGTGGATCAAACGGTGGTGGTCAAGGTCATCGGTAGGAACGAAGAGGGCAAGCTGAACCTGTCCCTCAAGCGGGTTAGTCAGGAGGAGCGGGTCAGGGTGAGCTATCACCAGGAGATCAAACGGGTGCAGCACGCGCTGCAGGTGCGCCAACCGGCCGCTTGGCTGCGCCAGCAGCAACGGTTGATCAGGTCACGACTCAGCCCGGAACGGCCGGTCCCCCCTTCCAAGGCCTCCCTGTCAGCCTGGACGCAGGAAGCCCACCAGGCCCTGGTCGGCCTGCATAAGCGCGCCCGCAGCAGAGAACGGCTATACAGACGTCTCTATTTCTAAGATTGTCTGATATACACTGGGGAGCGGCGCGTTGACAGCGCCGGAGGGCTATGGTATACTAAGCACTCAGGAGGTGATATCAACTGGAACGGAAATACGAGGCCGTTTATATACTTAGGCCCACGTTGACTGAAGATGACTACACCCAAGCGGTGAGCCGTTATCAGGAAATTGCCAAAGAAAACGGTGCGGCGGTGGAGCGGGTTGATGTCTGGGGGATGCGTACTTTAGCCAGTGAGATTGCCCATGAGAAGAAAGGCTATTTTGTGTTGATGGAATTTCGGGCGCAACCGGAGCAATTGCCTTCCCTCAAGGAGCGATTTAAGCTGGACACGAACGTGTTGCGTCATCGAGTTTTTCGGCTCGATGGGGAGCGCTAGCTCGCCCCGAAAGGAGGAGACCGATGGCGGGTCTAAATCGCGTTATTCTGATCGGCAACCTGACCAGAGATCCGGAGATGCGTTACACCCAGAACGGGAACGCGCGGACCACTTTTTCCATTGCCATCAGCACTCGCTACCGTGATCGCGAAGGCAATCTGCAAGAGACGACCACCTTTGTGCCTATCGTCGTCTGGGGTGCTCAAGGGGAGAACTGCGCCAACTATCTCGCCAAGGGGAGACTGGTCGCGATCGATGGGCGCTTGCGCATTGACTCCTATCAAACTGAGGAGGGCGAGCGGCGCAAGATAGCCGAGGTGGTCGCCGGCAGAGTGGTATTCTTGGGTGGACGACCGACAGAGGCTCAAGCAGAGAGCCCTGCGCCCAGTGGAGAGCCGGATGAACCGCAAGCTGCTCCCAGTGAGCCTCAGGAGCCAGCACCAGCGAAGCCAGGAGAGGAGGAAGTGCCATTCTAGGTAGAAGCAGAAGCAAAGGGAGTACCGGTGGAGGTCGGCACCGGGAGGGACGTCGGCGCAAGGGACGGAGGGTTTGTAAGCTCTGCGAGCGCAAGATCGAACTGACCTATAAACGGCCTCATGAATTGCGACGCTACGTGAACCGCTTGGGCAAGATTCTGCCCCGGCGGGCCAGCCGTCTCTGTGCCAAACATCAACGGGTAGCCGCCCGTGAGGTCAAGCGCGCGCGGGTGTTGGCCCTCTTGCCCTACGGCGAGCATTAACGCTGTCGCCAACAGCTCCAATTCAACCCAGGTTGTTCCTCAGTTAGCCGAGAGCCTAGTCTATTCCCCTCGGTGCTTCCGCCGGCAGCGCGGGGGTGAGGGGTTTTTATGGACTTGAACGCCCTGGCAGCGTTGGGCAGCATTATCCTGATTGACCTGATCCTCAGCGGAGACAATGCGGTGGTCATCGGGATGGCGGCCAGCGATCTGCCTGGTCCACAGCGCCGGAGGGCGATCCTCTGGGGCACGCTGGGCGCGGTGGGGCTACGCGTGCTCTTCACCGCGCTGGCCGCGCTCCTGCTGCATCTGCCCCTGCTGCAACTGCTCGGTGGTCTAGTGCTCTTCTGGGTAGCCTTCAAGCTCTTGACCAAACAGCCGAACGGCCATGAGACTATCGGCAGCGGGCGCAGTCTAAGTCAAGCGATAGGACTGATTATCACCGCCGATGCGGTCATGAGCCTGGACAATATGCTGGCTGTGGCCGCCGCCTCGCAGGGTCATCTGCTGTTACTAATGCTGGGACTGGCCATCAGCATCCCGCTGCTGATGGTCGGCGCCAGCCTGATCGCCCAGGTGATGGGCCGGATGCCCTGGCTGATCTGGCTCGGTGGGGCCACGATCGTCTGGATCGCCGCTCGCATGATCGTCAATGACCCTTGGCTGGACGCTCATTGGGGCCGGCTCAGCGGCCCGGCTCAGTGGGCGCTGCTCGGCGGCGCGACCGGCCTGATCCTGCTGATCAGCTGGCTCTGGAACCGCCGCAGCCCTAGCCCTTAGCGCAGTACCAGCAGTTTGCGCACCTGGCTCTGCATGCTCTGCCTGTCAACGCCTCACACGGTAATTACATAGAGATAGACACCGTTGGCCAGCGGCCTGCCAGTCTGGTCCGTCAGCGAGATCATCAGCTGTTGGCCCTGGGCTGAGCGCTGCATGATGCGTTGCCTGCTCAGATCATAGAGCCGCAGGCCGATGCTCTCGACCCCCGCGCCTTGGGCTTGCACGATCAGCTGGCCTAGCTGTTAAAAAAGCCCGAACTCGCAAGTGCAAGGCCGCGCTGACCTCTAGAGCGGCCGCCCCTGAGTTGCCCTGCAGCGGCACCCGGGCAAAAGTAGACATCCAGATCAGGCCACATCGCTCCCATCGTCACACAAGGGAAGGCCTCGTTGAAACCCACATAGCGCGGATTGGCCGGATCTCTCCCAATGACATAGAGCTCCCGGCAGCCTGCGCCCCCTGCAATTCACGCGCGGAACTTTCAACCAGGGGCCCAGCTGCCAGTGGTCCTCAACTGTGTCGTAGATCCAAACGCTGCTGCACACGTCAAACAAAAGGGTATAGCTGCCAAAAAACACGATCTTGTCCGTACAGGCCGCCGCCCCAGTGCTGGAACAGGCCGAGGGTAGCTTGGCCCCTTTGCTTCAGCTATCGCTAGTTGTATTGAATCCGTGGGTCAAGGAAAAGGTAAATAAGATCGGCAATTAGATTGCCGACGACCACGAAGATCGCTGTCACAATGACGATCCCCATTATCACGGGAATGTCGACTACTTGAATCGCCTGCCACATCATCTGTCCGATTCCAGGCAGCGAGAAGACCTGTTCTACAACGATCACCCCGCCCATGAGGACGCCAAGATCCATCCCCACCATGGCTGCAACGGGAAGAAGCCCGTTCCGTAGCGCGTGGTGGAATATGACCTTCCGTGGCGTAGCTCCCTTGGCCTTTGCGGTACGGATATAGTCCTGATGCAGCACCTCGACAAGCGAAGAGCGGAGTACCCGTGCGTACCAGCCGCCTCCAGCAATACCAAGCGAGAGTCCGGGCAGTACAAAGTGCTGCAGACTCCCACTGCCGTATCCTCCAAGTGGGAATAGGGGAATCAAGTAGCCCAATACGTAGAGTAAGATTAGTCCGGTGACGAACTGTGGTGTGGAAACTCCGGTAAAAGCAAACATCGTAAACAACTGGTCGAGAACTCCCCTGCGCCTTACTGCTGACAAGATTCCGATGGGTATCCCGATCAGTAGCTCAAAGGCAATGCCAATGAGCACGAGCTCAAATGTCACAGGGAGGTGAGAGGCGATGAGCGAATTAACTGTGACCCGCTGGGCGTAAGACCGGCCGAGGTTACCGTGCACTAGATCGTTCAGATAATGCAGGTAACGCACAGTTAGCGGTTGGTCCAG
>CAJXGD010000019.1 GCA_913053845.1 uncultured bacterium
CTTCGGTGCGGTTCCGGCGTGGGGGGCGACGCTTAACGTCAATGGAACAACTGGTACAGATAGTAACTCCTGTGGTCCAGTAGCCGCACCTTGCAAAACGATCGGTCAGGCGATCACCAATGCTTCCAACGGTGACACGATCAACGTGGCGGCGGGGACGTATAGTGGAAACATCAACATCACCAAAAGCCTCACACTGCAAGCGACCGCTGGCGCTGCCAGCACGAAGATAGTGGGGTCAGGGGGGGTCGCTGTAACGATAAGTGCCGATAACGTGACCATTGATGGCTTTCAGATTGAAAACCCAACGGGGAATGCCGCGATCAGAGCTGACGAGCAAAGCTACATTATCATCAAGAATAATACAGTGACCGATGTTAATGGTAGTGTCTCTGGTACAGGCAACCAGGGAATCGCTATCGTATCAAGCAGCTCTACTGCTGGTATCACCGATATCACCATCGTAAATAACCAGATCAGCGCTATCCGGCACACCGCTGGCGGACGGAGTGCAACGGGAATCTGGATCGGCAATACGCACGGGTCATTTAATATCACGGGAGTTGTGATCCAGAACAACACCATCTCCAACATCTTCGCCAATACAAGCCCTTGGGGGAGTGGTGGGTATGGTGCATACGGTATCTTGATCAACCATACCCCAGGTAGCGGAGGCGGCCAGACGGTGGGCGCTCAGGTGCTAGACAACACCATCAGCAACCTCGAAGGGCTCTGGGCACATGGCATCGGTCTGGAAGGAGACACGCCCAATGCGCTGGTCCAAGGGAACACCATCAGCAATCTAGTTGACCACAAGTCCCCTTCGGATGCAGTAGCGGTCCATGTAGAAGCTAACCCCAGTGCAGGCACAGTCGCAGTCCACTTGAACAGCTTCAGCAGCGTGAACGTCGGTGTGAACAGGACGGGTAGTAGTGTCGGCACGGTCAACGCCACCAACAACTGGTGGGGCTGTGTCACCGGACCCAACACTGCAGGCTGTGCCACGGCCTCGGCTAACGTAAACTTCACCCCGTTCCTTGGGGCTTCAACGGTGAGCACCGCTAGCTTAATCGGCCCTGGCACGCTCCTAGTCGACAACCAAATCGGTCCCGGAAGCTCGGTCAAAGTGAAGGGCGGCGAGGCTACCCTTACCGTCGCCCAGTATAGCTCCAATCCCGGTACGGCCTTTGCCGCCTCCGGCAACTTTGTGGACGTCCATCTGAGTGACATAACTAATGTCAGCTCGGTGATCATCAAGTTCTGCCCCGCCAACTCTAACACCACGATTTTCTTCTTCAACGGGACGGGCTGGGTGCCCGCTTCCAATCAACAGTTCGATGGAGCCGGTTGTGTGATCGTGACTATCACCCCTAACAGCACGCCTAACCTGAATGCTCTGACCGGGCTGCCCTTGGTCCCCGGCGGTCCAGGCCCGGGCTTTCCCAGCCTGAACGAGTGGGGCCTGCTGATCTTGGGACTGCTGTTGATGAGCCTGCTGGCCTGGACGGTGCGGCGGCGCGGAGGGAGCGTAAGTCCAACCTAACCCCCTGACCCTATTCCCGAGAAGGGAAGGGTTTTACTCATGGCACAACATTTGCCGGGCTTCTGGCGGCGCAACGGACCGGTCCTGCGCACCTGGGCGATCTTCGCCCTGAGCATCGGGGGGATGGTCAGCTTGCTGGCCTTTCCGCCCCTGACCCACTTTTTCGACGTGGATCTGGCCGCCTTCATCGCCCGGCTGGTGGGACCTATCTTCGGCCTGCTGGGCACCCCGGTGGCCGTGAGCGGCAACAACCTAAGCTCCGGACGGTTCGCCGCGCAGATCATCGCCGCCTGCACCCCGGTATTGCCCTCCATCCTGTACCTGGCCGCCATCCTGGCCTTCCCCTCCCGGCTGAAGGCCAAGCTGTGGGGAGCCGTGCTGGGCTTGCCGGTGCTCTTCGCCATCAACCTGGTGCGCATCGTCAATCTGTTCTACATCGGCAGCTACTTCCCCCAATATCTGGAGGTGGCGCACTATCTCGTCTGGCAGGGGCTGATCATCCTGGCAGCGGTGGCCCTGTGGCTGGTCTGGCTGGAGGTGGTGACCCCGCGCTATGAACATGCCTGATACCGGTTTGCGTAGGGGCAGGTCTCGTGCCTGCCCAGACTCAGGGCAACTCAGGAGAAGGGCAACCACCCTGCCCAGACCCAGGGCAACCACAAGGGATTGCCCCTACAGGTCAAGGCGATATGAGGTCAAGGCGATATGATGAGGAGAAATCGGTATAGATTATGGGCCTTTCTGGCCAAAGCGGCGCTGGGGTTGCTGCTCTTCGCCTTGGTCTGGCCCTGGCTGAACCCCGGCTACCATCGGCTGGTAGTCGGAGTGACCCAGGCCCTCTTCCCCGGTCTCAGCGGAATAGGGCTGCATCTGGAGCAATACGCCTCCTACTTCAATCTGGGCTTATTGCTGGCGCTGCTCTTGGCCACGCCCGGTCTGGGCCTGTTCAGGCGTGCCCGGCTGATGGGGCTGGGTGTAGTCATCTTCTTCGGGGTGCATCTGCTCACCCGTGCGCTGATCCTGAGCAGCTTCCTCGGCCTGGTGGGCAGCTATAACGGCCAGGGCTATGCCTATAGCTGGCTGTGGCTCTACGCCTTCTCGGCGGTCTTCCAGGTGATCGCACCGGTGGCCCTGTGGCTGGGGCTTACCGGGCGCCAGGGGTACGCTTGGCTCAGGCCCACAGATGGTCCAGCAAGCTCAAAGAACCTGGAGGTGGTCGGTCGAGATGCACTGTCTGCCGCAGCAGCCTCAAGAGACTCATCGTCGCTGGCCGGTTCGGTCTAATTCGATATATCATGCTAGCTATAAAGGAGGAGACGTAAATTGAAGCTTAAGAGCAAAAGGTACTTTGGCTGGCCTCTAGGGCTTGTCCTCATGTTAATGATCTTACCGCTGATCTCCGGGGTGTCCGCTTATGGCTCGGAGTTCATCCTACCGGGCAATCCCACGCCGGCTTCGGCCTGTCGTCAGGCGGCGGTGGTCAGCACCGATCAATTCACCACCACCGGCATCCCGCAGGTGCGCACGGTGCAACCCAACGAGCAGGTGGTCGCCGGGGCCTGGGTGCTGGCCGACTCGCGCTTTCCCGAGACCTCCGTCACCGCGGCGCGCAACTGCCCCTTCACCTCAGTGGGAAAATACTTCGACAACTATCCCACCAATGTGATCGGTCTGCGGATCAACACCTCGATCGGCAATGCCAAGGAGATGGACCTGCAAGAGCTGGACTATTATTGGGATGTCAACCTCAACGGTCATCTCGATCCGGGGATTGACCTCTTGATGCAGGTGCATCGGGAGTCGGACCTGACCGAGCGGCTGAACAACCCGAGCCAGGGTATTGTCTGGTACAACGGTCCGGAGTCGCCACTGTTCGTCCTGGGCGACATCCAGGGACTGATCGGGATTCCCGGCCTGCTCAAGAACGTGAATGCCCCCAAGCGCTGCGACATCACCGCCGTGGAAGCGGTGCAGAGAGCTCATAGTATTGCCAATCATCCCAATATCATTCAGACGCCCTCGGAGAGCGAGAGCCCCTGTGCTGTGGGCATCCTGGCCGTGGTCAAGGTGGGACCGAATCCCAAGACCGGGGCCGACTTCGCCTTGCAGCTTCAGGCCAAGGCCGCCGACGTTCCGGGCGCCTTCCGCAACTCCGCTACCGGCGGTGTAGGCGGACCCAGCTTGGCCTCCAACATCTCCAGCGCCTTCGCGCCTTCGGACAACCCGCAGGCCTCGAACATCCTGCTGCTGGCGACCGGCGGCCACGCCTCTTCAACCGAGACCCCGGTGAGCAACATCTCCAACGGCTCAGGCTCGGTGGAGACGGACATCACCACGCTGCACTTCAGCAACCTGAAGACGCGCTTCCGCGCCGACCCGATCACGCCAGGCGCCCGCGATGCGATTGACATTGCGGTCGCCATCTGCGACGGCAGCGCCGAGGCCAACAACCAAGTGACCTTCCTGCCTCCGATCGCCGGCGCACCGCCTACGATCGCCGGTGGCTTGGCGGCTCTGCCCTGCATCAAGTCTGCCGGCTCGGACGGCTTGGACACCGGCGTCAACGGTGCGGTGCTCATCTTCTCCGGTCCGGGCGCCAAGTACATCCGCCAGGTCCGCATGTGGGCCGACCTCCGCGGTGGTGTCAACTACGGTGCCATCGGTGGCGGTGACGGGATCCTCTTCCAGGCGAACGAGCAGATCCAGCAGGTGACCGCACGCTATAACCCGGCCACCGGCGAGGCGATCGCCGTCTTAGGTCACACTCAGGAACAGATCTTCACCAGCACGACCGGTATGCCTATCGTTGCGGTCGATCCACTCTGTGCCGCAGGGAATGCTATCGGTCTAACGGTCAATGGCGCCCGCCGCTGTGCAGCACCAGGCATTGCTGCAGTCAATCCCAACCCCTCAATCCTGGTTTTCACCTCGGACATCGGCCAGGACGCCATCGGGGCCAAGGTGGACGTGCGCCTGGGCCTGCAGGTCGGCGACGATACCTCGCAGACCTTCAACGGCATCTGCGCCCGTGCTGTTGGGTTCGGCGTGGCCTCAGGCCCGGTCAACTGCGGCTCGAACCTATTGACGATTGGGCCGGAGACGAGCAGCTTTGAGATCGTCGGTCCGACCGCTCCTCCAGTGACGCCTAAGCCTCCGGTGGTGACTCCTACGACCAAGACGATCGAACAGGTCATAGATGCCAACGGTAACGGCATCATCGAGGACTCGGAGATCATCGCTGCGGTGGGCTACTGGACCAACGGAACTACGGTACCGGGCACCAACGGCAAGACGATCACCGACACGGAGATCCTCAAGCTGGCGGCGCTCTGGACCACCGGAAACCCGATCACCACGGCCACGGCTGCTGGTGTATCTGAGAGCCAGAGCTCCAGCCTCTGGGAGCAGATCGTTAGCTTCTTCGCTCCCAAGCCGGCTGCTCTCTCGGCCACTCAGGCTACTACAGCTAGCCAGGTCGCTCCCGGCGCCAGCTTCGAGGTGACGGTCAACCTGAAGGCCCGCCAGGCCAACGGGGGACTGATCCTCTCCGAGCAGTTGCCGACCGGCTGGACGGCCACTCCGGTGGCCTCCGGCTCTGCTTACGCCAAGGTCAACCAGGCCAAGTGGCTCTGGCTGGGCGTGCAGGGTCAGACCAGCGTGACCTATCGGGTGGACGTGCCGGCTGAAGCACAGGCCGGCACCTACCAGATCGGTGGAACGCTGAGCTCTGCCGGGACCGAGCAGGCCTCCGTGAACCCGCTGACGATCAACGTGGCGGGCAGCGTGCAGGTGCTGGCGGTCAAGAGCGTCAAGGCGCAATCGCTGGGCAACGGAACCACGCAGTTTGTGGTAAGCGGCTCGAGCGTGGCCGGTCTGTCGGTGCAGGTCTACGATCTATCCGGGGCGGCGGTCTTCACGAAGACCACCTCCGGCCAGACGCTGACCTTCCGCGGGCTGGGGACAGACGGGCAACTGTTGGCCAACGGGGTCTATCTGTACGTGGTGACCGTCAAGGGCATCAACGGACAGAGCGCGACCACCCAGGTCAAAAAGCTGGTCGTCCTGCGCTGACGAAACGTTAAATGGAATCGGCAGACCCCCGGGGCAGAATTCCGCTCCGGGGGTCTGACCGAAACCTGCAGAGAGGGTCATGGCCATCATTTCATCTGGATCTCATTCGACTCATCAGACGGAACGAAATCAACCTAACAGGGGGAGGTATTAGCGTGAGACTCAACAAGTCGTTTTTCTATCTGTCCGTGATGGCCTTATCCTTGATCGCCCTGCCGTTGGTAGTGGGCGTGACCGGCTACGCAGCGGACTTCACTCTGCCCGGCAACCCGATAGCACCCACGGCCTGTCGCCAGGATGCTGTGGTTAGCACAGATCAGTTCACTACCACCGGCATCCCGCAGGTGCGTACGGTGCAACCCAACGAACAGGTGGTCGCCGGGGCCTGGGTCCTGGCCGACGGCCGTGTTCCCGAGACGAGCGTCTCGGCGGCGCGCAACTGTCCTCTCACCGCCGTGGGGAGAGCTTTCGACAACTACCCCACCAACGTAATCGGTCTGCGGGTCAATACGTCCATCGGTAACGCCAAGGACATGGACCTGCAGGAGTTGGACTTCTACTGGGATGTCAACATGAACGGTCATCTCGATCCCGGTCTGGACCTCTTGATGCAGGTTCACCAGGAGTCGGACCTGACCGCGCGGTTGGACAACGAGAACCAGGGCATCGTCTGGTACAACGGTCCGGAGTCGCCGCTCTTCGTCCTAGGCGACGTGCAACCACTGAACCTTGGGGTTAACCCTGTATGCACTATAGCTGCAGTTCAGCAGGTGCAGCAGACACGTGGGACTAACAGTCGCACGCTGTTCACCAATGCTACTGGTGGTCCGGTTGGCGCCTTCCTTGTAGCGGGACCAATGTTCGTGACGGTGAACGATCCTAACCGGAACGTCAATCCTGCTGCGCCGGATACCGTGACCGTCGCTATAACAACTAGTCCAGGTGGTGTACCGACACTCACAACGGTGACGCTTATCGAGACCGGTAATAACACAGGAATCTTCGTAAATCCGGCGGCTCCTGCGCTTTCCGTTGCTGGTCTATTGGCTGGCGGTACGATCACCGCAACCTATATCGATCCCACTAATCCGGCTGATACGAGCAGTACGACAGCCACTGTAACTGCTATACCTGGCGGAGCAACCACTGCAGCCATAACTAACGTTACAACTCCTACTACTACAACTGTCAGCACTACGCAGCTCACCAACAGAGACGGTGTTCCTGTGACGAGAATACCTGTCGGAGTAGTTGTCCCTAACACTATCGACCCCCTGGAAGTAGTTATTCCACCTGCTACCACTAATGCGGTAACCACTGGCCTCTTCGTAACGGTGACCGATCCTGATCAGAACACCAACCCTGCCCTTGCTGAAAGCGTAGTGGTCCAGTTGACGTTCACCGGAGGGCCGGCTACCGTACCATTGACGTTGACTGAGACCGGCCCTAATAGCGGTGTCTTCAGGAATCTGGCTCCGCTCGCGGTAGCCGGCTTTGTTAATGCCGGAGGAGCATCAATCACCGCGACCTACACCGATCCCAGTAACGCTGCTGATGTCAGCAGTGCGACATCGTCCACCGCAGGTACCAACGGCGTCCAGCTAGTAGCAGGAGTTGGTTCCTTAGGTACACAGGTAGCAACACAAGCAACGGTGCTCGCTATACCTGCGCGTGCGATTCCCTGTGCGGTAGGCATCTTGGCCGTAGTCAAGGTCGGGCCGAACCCCAAGACCGGGGCCGACTTCGCCCTGCAGCTTCAGGCCAAGGCCGCCGACGTTCCGGGCGCCTTCCGCAACAGCGCCAGCGGTGGCGCGGGTGGGCCCTCGCTGGCCTCGGCGATCTCCAGCGCCTTCGCGCCCTCGGAGAACCCGCAGGCCTCCAATATCCTGCTGGTAGCCACCGGCGGCCACGCCTCTTCAACCGAGACCCCGGTAGCCAACATCTCCAACGGCACCGGGAACGTGGAGACCGATGTCACTACGCTGAATTTCTCCAATCTGAAGACGCGCTTCCGCGCCGACCCGATCAAACCGGGCGAGCGGGACGCGATTGACATTGCGGTCGCGCTCTGCGACGGCAGCGCCGAGGCCAACAACCAAGTGACCTTCCTGCCGCCGATCGCCGGCGCGCCGCCCTCAATCGCCGGTGGCCTGGCGGCACTGCCCTGCATAGCTTCGCGGGGCACGGACGGCTTGAACACCGGCATCAATGGGGCCACGCTCATCTTCTCCGGGCCGGGCGCCAAGTACATCCGCAACGTGCGCCTCTGGGCCGACACGGTGGGAAATACGTACGCGGCAAAAGGCGGCGGTGATGGAATTCTCTTCCAGCCAGGCGAGCAGATCCAGCAGGTGACCGCACGCTTCAACCCGGCCACCGGCGAGGCGATCGCCGTCTTTGGCCGGCATCAGGAGCAGATCCTCTCCAGCACCTCCGGCCTGCCGCTCATCGCGGTTGATCCGCTCTGTGCCGGCGTTCTTCCCGGTTCTGCGCTTACGGCCAACGGTGCTCTCCGCTGTGCAGCCAGTCCTACCGTTGTGAACCCCAATCCAGAAATACTGGTCTTCACCTCTGACATCGGTCAGGATGCGATTGGCTCCCAG
Organism: uncultured bacterium; assembly: GCA_913053845.1. Classification (GTDB taxonomy): domain Bacteria; phylum Bipolaricaulota; class Bipolaricaulia; order RBG-16-55-9; family DRJF01; genus DRJF01. The sequence continues at coordinate 8,218 of CAJXGD010000019.1, forward strand.
GTGGACGTGCGGCTGGGCCTAGAGGTCGGCGATGACACCGCGCAGACCGGTAGAGGCATCTGCCGAACTAGGACCCTCCCTGTCAAGCTGGCGGCCAACTGCGGCTCGAACCTGCTGACGCTGGGGCCGGAGACGAGCAGCTTTGAGATCGTCGGTCCGACGGCTTCGACTCCGACGACTCCACCTCCGACGACCACGCCTGCGGTCAAGACGATCGCGCAGGTCATTGATGCCAACGGCAATGGCATCATTGACGACGCGGAGATGATCGCTGCCGTGGGCTACTGGACCAACGGCACGGTAGTTCCGGGCACGGGCGGCAAGACCATCTCCGATCAGGAGATCCTCAAGCTGGCGGCGCTCTGGACCACGGGTGGGCCGATTGGCACGACCACGGCCAGTAGTGCCTCCGGCCTATCCGAGCAGGCCAGCGTGAGTCCGCTGACGATCAACGTGGCGGGTAGCGTGCAGGTGCTGGCGGTCAAGAGCGTCAAGGCGCAAGCGCTGGGCAACGGAGCCACGCAGTTTGTGGTCTCCGGCTCGAGCGTGGCCGGCTTGTCGGTGCGGGTCTACGATCTATCCGGGACGGCGGTCTTTGCGAAGACCACCTCCGGCACGACGCTGACCTTCCGCGGACTGGGGACCGACGGGCGACTGTTGGCCAATGGGGTCTATCTGTACGTGGTGACCGTCAAGGGCATCAACGGACAGAGCGCGACCACCCAGGTCAAGAAGCTGGTCGTCCTGCGCTGAAACTGAACGAGACAACGTAGGGGCGACCGGCCGGTCGCCCCTACCAACGAAACGGAAACGGAAGCCCCCGAGGGAGGGATCCCTTGGGGGTTTTTCGTTTGTGGAGGACACCGGGAAAGCCGGGAAATGGCGTCGAGGAACAATGCCGGGAAATGAATTTCCCGGCTACGCAACATCAGGGAAACCCTCTTACGAGGGTTCACGGCCTGGAACCCCGTCAGGGGTTTTGTGCCTCACCGTAGCCGGGGATTTCAATCCCCGGTGTTAAACTCACCGCCCTGGAACTGAAGAACGATCGTTTGGGCGAACTTGACCAACTCGTTCAGATGGTGCTCGATGACCTCGATCATCAATGCCAGATCGAGTTCGGTATATTCATGCACCAGCACATTGCGAAGCCCCACCATGGCTTTGAGCTGCCGGCCCAGCTCCCGGTCAATGATGCCGGCCTCGACCAGTAATCTGAAACTGTCCGCGCTGTCTTTGGGTAAGCCTAGTTTTTGCTTACGGATGGTCAAATTAGCTAGATCAATGCACAGTTGACAAACCCGTTGCAGATTGGCAGCAATGGCATCTTGTTTGAGGTAATCCTGCTCGAAAGCCAACTCACTGGGCAGGGCGTAATAGCTAGCTATTTGCTGAATGCAGCGTTCGATGCTATCTTTCTTGCTCAATGCCACATCAAGCATGACGAAATCTCCCACTGTTGACCGCATCTCGAATGATATCCCGGCGAAAGACCGTGTCCACACTGCGGATATTGATCAGATCCACCTGGGCTACGCCGGCCTGCTCGGCGATGTGGGCGGCAAGCGCCAACCATTCCCAGGGAGCTACCAGCTTGGCCGGTTTAACCGGCAACAACAGGGCCAGATCCAGGTCGCTGTCCGGCCACTGCTCATCCGTACCCCAGGAACCGAATAGATAAACAGCCTGAGTTTCAGGATACTCTGCCAGTATAGGCCGAATGATAGACTGATAGTGGCTCATAGCGTCACTCCCAGAGGTTTAGCCCGCGACAGTCTAACAGCTAATCTCTCCCCGTGTCAAAGCAGCAGCCGACCCTCTCCTGCTGCCTTGCATCTGCCACCCTTGCCGGTTAACGTTGGGAGAGCTATCGTCATGTAGGCAAGGGGTGAAACCTAATGGCCGACCGCAAAAAACGATCCCGATTGAATCCCGGCGAGGAAAGGCAGCGCCCTGCAGGTGGGCCCGCAGGCGAGGGCCCTCGCTTCGAGACCCAGGTGCGGGCCTTGGCCTTGGTGGAAGAGCTGCTGATGCAAACTTCGCAAAGCGATCCCAATTACAGCCTGTTAGAGCTGTTGCATCATCAATTGCGCGTGGATGAGCACCAGCTGCATGAGGCCCAGCAGGCCCTCTCCCAGTTCGAAGAGGTCTACAAAAAGCTAACCTCACCGGCCAATCGCATCGCCACCTATCTGGACTCGCCTGCCGAGGGCATCGCCTATCTCTCCGTCGGCGAGGCGGAATACTATGCCAACGTGGATCCCAACCTGAAGCTCAACCAGCTGCAAATCGGCACCAGGGTCAAGGTCAACGAGGCCTTCGTGGTGATCGGCGACCTGGGCTACTCTCCCGAAGGGCCGGTGGTCAAAGTCGCCGAAGTGCTGCCCGACGGGCGGCTGCGCATCGGCGGTGACCTGCCCACCGGCGCCGGTCGCATCGTGATACGCTCGTCCCGGTTGCATGACCAGAGGCTCAAAGCCGGCGATGAGGTGCGGCTGGAGCCCTCCTTCAAGGTGGCCATCGAGCGCTTCGCCAAGGCCGAGCTCCAGGAGCATTTCTTGCAGGAGATCCCTGAGCTGCCCTGGAGCAAGGTCGGCGGCCAGGAGGAAGCGATCAAGCTGATTCGTGACACCATCGAGCACCCGCTGCTCTACCCCGATCTCTACCGCCGCTTTGAGAAGCGCCATCTGAAGGGCATCCTGCTCTATGGGCCACCCGGATGCGGCAAGACGCATATCGCCAAGGCAACCGCCTATAATCTGACTAAGTCCTATCGCAAGCGCACCGGGCGCGACGTGCGCGAGTATTTCATGTTTATTAACGGGCCGCAACTGCTCAACATGTGGCTGGGCGAGACCGAGCGGCTGGTGCGTGATATCTTCACCCAGGCCCGCGAACGGGCCAAAGAGGGTCATCTGGTCTTTCTCTTCATCGACGAGGCCGACTCGCTGTTGCGCACGCGCAGCTCCGGCCGCTATCTGAACATCGCCAACACGGTGGTGCCCCAGTTCTCGGCCGAGATGGACGGACTTGTCGGCCTGGAGAATGTGGTGGTGCTGCTCACCAGCAACCGGCCCGATTATATTGACCCGGCAATCCTGCGCCCCGAACGGATAGACCGCAAGATCAAGATTGGCCGCCCCAATCACCAGGCGACCGCCGATATCTTTGGAATTTACTTGCACAAAAGAATTCCGCTCGATCCAGCTTGGGTGACCGAGCAAGATGGCGATGAGCCACGCGCCCGCCGGCAGTTGATCGAGCGGGCCACAGACTTCCTCTTTCGCCGGGAGCCGGAGACCGCCTTCCTCGACGTGCACCTGCGCAGCGGGCGGCGCGAGACGCTCCATTGGAGAAACCTGGTCTCTGGCGCGCTGATCATGTCTGCGGTCGAGCGGGCCAAAGAGCTCGCCATCCAGCGGGCCATCGAGACCCAGGACGAGGATACCGGCATCAGCCCGGAGGATCTGGAGCGGGCGATCCGCGCCGAGTACAAAGAGAACGAGATCTTCCCCAAGAACGATCAGATGGAAGACTGGCTCAAGTTGCTCGACTATGAGCCGGAAAACGTCGTTGAGGTCAAGCCGGCTCAGGGCCGTGCCGCGGAGCGCACGGTCAAATCGGTCATTTAACGCCGCCAAGGAGGCGCCGTGGATCGTTTGATGGGCACCGAGAGCGAATATGGCCTCGCTATTGAGCAGACCGAGCCGGGCGAGCTGCCTGAGGAGGCGCGGCGGCTGATCGCCGCCTATCCCGACACCTGCTCCGGCAACTGGGACTATGGGGCCGAGAGCCCGCTGCGCGACCTGCGCGGCTTCCGCGCCCCGCCGATGAGCTCCGACCCCCGCGACGCCCGCTATGACCGCCCGGCCCGGCGGGCCCTCTCCCCTGCCGAAGAGCATCAGGACCGGCTGCTGCCCAATGGCGCGCGGCTCTACCATGATCATGGCCATCCGGAGTACTCCACGCCGGAATGCCGCTCGCTCTGGGAGCTGATCGCCCAGGAGCGGGCCGGAGAACGGATAGTCTGGCACTGTGCCCAGGCTTATGCTCGTGCAACCGGACGAACGGTCGTGATCTATAAAAACAACACCGACTTTCATGGCATGAGCTACGGCGCGCACGAGAACTATCTGCTCGGGCGCCGGCTGCCCTTTGAGCGCTTGAGCGCGGGGCTGATGCCGTTCCTAGTGACAAGAATGCTCTATGCCGGCGCGGGCAAGGTCGGCCTGGAAGAGGAGTCTGGCACCACCGCTCAGGTTGATTACCAGCTCTCGCAGCGGGCCGATTTCTTCAGCGAGCCGGTGGGCATCGGCACCCTCTATCACCGGCCGCTGATCAACACCCGCGACGAGCCCCATGCCAACGCCCGGCGCTACCGTCGCCTGCACCTGATCGTCGGCGACGCCAACCTGAGCGACTATGCCCTGGCCTTGAAATTGGGCAGCACCGCTCTGGTGTTGGGCGTGCTGGAGGCCGGCTACGCCCCGCCGGTAGTGCTGCAGGATCCGATAGCCTCCCTGCAGACGCTCTCGCGGGCGAAGTGGGACGCGCCAAACCGCTGGCTGCTCACCGAGGAGTCGGGCGAAAAGATCTCGGCGCTCACCATCCAGCGGGCCTACCGCCTGGCCGCCTGGGAGCTATACGCCGGGCGCGATGAGGAGAGCGACTGGGTGCTGGCCGAATGGGCCAGAGTGCTTGATCTCTTGGAAGCCGGATCGTTCGAGCAGTTGGCCCAGCGGCTGGACTGGGCGGCCAAGCTGCGTCTGCTAGCTGAGTTCGTCGCCGCCGAGGGGCTGGATTGGCAGCGTGATCGGGAGCTGTTGCAGAGCCTGGACCTAGCCTACCATGAGCTCGATCCGGAGCGGGGACTGGCCCGAGGGCTGGAGCAGGAGGGCCGGCTGCGCCGGCTGGCCGACGAGGCAGCCATCGAGCGGGCGATCTCCCAGCCACCCGGCGATACGCGCGCCGCCCTGCGGGGAGAGTGCGTGCGGCGCTTCGCCGACCAGATCGAGTCGCTCTCCTGGGGGCAGGTGAGCCTGCGCAGCGACGGCAAGCGTGTTATACTTGACCTGAATGACCTGGTGGGCCGAGTAGACGGCCGGCTGCTGGCCGAGCGCCAGCAGCTCAGGCCGGAGGAGCTGGCCCAGCTGATCGCCGATACCCATTGAAGAAGGAGGTGTCAGCAATGCCGGAGCGAAAGCAGCACACGCCGGTCAAGGAGCCCCTGCGCAAGCCCTATGATGGCGATGAGGGTCCACACAACCCCGACGTGGAGAAGCCGGACACCCGCCGGCTCTTAGAGCGCATGAAGCGGGTAGACCCGCGCCAGGCGCGACGCTATCGCCAGCGCAGCGGCCAATGAGCGTGCATGTCAAGGGGTCACAGATAGGTGCCCCAGGGGATTTTGCCCGCTTGCTGCGAGCGCGGCAGATCGCCGGGCCAGAGACGGCGCCTGGCCTGTCGGTCAACCGGGCCGGGAGTCTGAATATGGCGCAAGCGGCCCACGGCACCACGGTGATCGCCGTCAAGTTCAAGGGCGGGGTGCTCAACCTGGCCGACCGGCGGGCGACCTCAGGGGGCAACGCCATTCTCTATGACGAGGCGGAAAAGATCTTGACCCTCGATGATTCCACCCTGATCGCCATCGCCGGCTCCTATGCCCAAGCGATCGAGGCGGTGCGCTATCTGCAACATGCCTTCAAGTACTACGCGCGCTCCCAGCTCCAGCAGATGAGCCTGGAGGGCAAATTGGCCGAGGTCTCGCGGGTGCTGCGCGGTACGCTGCCGAGCGTGCTGCAGGGGATAGGTGGCTTTTTGCCGCTGATCAGCGCCTATGACCGGCGCCAAGCGGCCGGGCGGATTTTCTTCTATGACATGATGGGTGCGCGCTTTGAGACGCACGAGTTCGGCGCGGCCGGCTCCGGCGCGGAGCGCATCCGCGGCGCTTTGGAGTACGCCGAGCGCCGCCAGGGGCCTTTTCATGAGATGTCATTAGATAAAGCCCTGCGCGAGACGCTGCTGTTCCTGGAGATCGCCGCCCAGTTGGATGCGGCCACCGGAGGGCTGGGACGGGTGCTCCCGCTGGCCAAGACGGTCACTGCCGAGGGCGTAGCCGACGTCTCTGAAGCCAAGCTGCGCAGCCTGCAAGAGGGTGTGCTGAGCGCCACCGGGCGGAGCGGGTAGAGATGGCCTACTCTCCCTACGATTGGCGGCAGACACTGCAAGAGAAGGCCGACTATGTCGAGGATCGCTTGCGGGGCGGCAGCCCGGTGATTGCGCTCAGTTGCCGCGAAGGGGTCTTGCTGCTCACCCTGCGCGGCACCCAACGCAAGCTCTACGAGCTCTACGAGCGGCTGGCCTTCGGCGGCTTGGGCAATCCCTCCGATCTGGAGACCATCCGTCAGACGGCGATTGACTTCTGCCATGCGGAGGGCTTTCAGCGCAGCCCGGAGGACGTCTCGATCCAACGGGTGGTAGGCTTCGCGCTCAGCCCGGTGCTCAAGCGGGGCTTCGCCGATCCGCTGCGCGCGCCGCTGGTGCTGCGCGGCCTCTTCGCCCAGGTGGGCGAGCAGGCCACAGATGATCTCTTCTATAAACTGAATTACGACGGCGAGTTCAGCCTGCAAAGTCGCTACGCCGGCCTGGCCGGCGCGGCCGCGGCCGAAAGACAACTGGAAGAAACGCTCAGCGAGCGACTGGGCGCAGCCAAAAGCCTCCGCCGCGCGCCCGGTTGGCAGAAGGCGCTGCCACCTGCCCTGCGGGCCTGGGCGGTAGCCCGTTGGCAGGCAAGGCAGGAGATGGAAAACTCCGAGTCCGATGAAAACTCCGCCGGCGATCAGGCCAGCGCAGAGACACTGCGACAGCCCTCGGAGCGGGAGTGCGAGCGCCTCCTGGCGGCCGAGCTGGAAAAAGGGTCGCTGGAGGCGGCGCTGCTGGAGCGCGAGACGGCGCGGGCGCAGCGCTTTCGCCTCTTGAGCGAGCAGGAGTTGGCCCCCTTGCTGCCAACTCAGCAGGGGTAGGCCGGAAGAGATGGCCAACCGCATTATCGGACTGGAGACCGAGTTCGGCTGCTTCGTGCGCGACCCTGCCCTGGGCAGCTTCGACGAAGTGGTCGAGCGGGTCAAGGACTATGCCTTCCGTCCGGGAGGCTGGGGACTGATGGATCGCCACTCGCGTGATCCCTACTTTGAGCCGGCGGGGGCGGGTGGCTTCTTGCTGAACGGGGGACGTCTCTACGTCGACGCCGTCGGCAGCCATGAGGAGTACGCCACCCCGGAGTGTCGCTCGCTGGTGGACCTGATCCGCTACGATAAGGCCGGCCAGCGCCTGTTGGTCCGGATACTGCGCGAGTTGGGCTGGAGCGACCGAGCCAGCTTTCACAATAATAACGTAGACCACTTTGGCGGCCATACTTTCGGCTGCCATGAGAATTATTCGCTCAACGCGGAGGCGCTGCACTCCGGGATGGAGCTGGACGCCCTAGTGCCTTTTCTGGTGACGCGCCAGATATACGCCGGGGCCGGGCGGGTGGGTGGCCACCGGCTGACCGGCGACTGGCGGCGCATGGCGCGCGACGTGCAGCGTCATCCTGCCGATTACGTCTTCTTGGACAAGATCTATGGTGTGGAGCCCGATCCCAGCGTGCAGTTTCAGCTCTCGCAGCGGGCCGATCATATTCTGCACGTGGCCTCGGGGCGAGTGCGCTTCAACCGGGCGCTGATCAACCCCAAGTGGGATACGCGCTATGATCTCTCCCATAGCCCGCGGCTGCACATGCTCTTCGGCGAGTCGAACGTGCTGGAATATGCGGCCTATCTCAAGGTGGGCACCACCGCGCTGGTCCTGGACCTGATCGAGGCCGGGGAGGCCCCTTCCGGACTGGAGCTGGCCGACCCCATCCGCACCTTGCGCCAGGTCTCGCGTGATCCTAGCTGGCGTTGGCCGGTGGAGCGCCAGTATGGGGGAACCATCCCGGCGGTGGACTTGCAGCGGCAATATCTGCGCGCGGCGCAGCGCTATCTGAGTGGGCGTGATGCCGAGACCGACCGGCTGCTGCGCGACTGGGAGGAGACGCTGGACGCCCTGGAGCGTGATCCGCCCTCGCTCTCAGGCCGGCTCGACTGGGTGACCAAGCGGGCGATCATGGAGCTCTATATCCAATCGGAGGGTGTAAGCTGGGATAATGAGGCCCTGCAGAGCCTGGATCTGGAATATCATCACCTCGATCCGGAGCGTGGCCTGACCGGGGCTCTGACGAACCAGGTGCGCCTCACCGATGAAGAGGCCATCGAGCGGGCGCTCCGCGAGCCGCCGGCCGACACGCGCGCCTACGGGCGAGGCAAGGTGATTCGCGGCTTTCTAGCCCAGCATATTCGTAATTATGTGGTCGAGTGGGACTCGGTCTCGGCGGGTGCGCGTCACACGCTGGTCTTCGAGGACCCTTTTCACAACTATGCCGCGGAAACCGAGCGGTTCCTGAGCGAGTTATAGGGTGCGGGCCACCGTCTTCACCTTGAGTCCGTAGTCAGACAGGAAATCCTTCTCTTAGACTGAGGCGGGAACCGCACCTAGCGAAACGCCGAAATCCCAGTGATATCTTGGCCCAGGGCCAAAGTATGAATGTGGTCGGTCCCTTCATAAGTGGAGACCGTTTCCAAATTGGTCAGGTGGCGGATGGCCTGATAGTCCAGGGTGATGCCGTTGCCTCCCAACAGGTCACGCGCCTTGCGGGCCACATCCAGGGCGATGCGACAGTTGTTGCGCTTGGCCAGTGAGACGTGGGTATGGCGCATCCGGCCCGCGCTCTTGAGCTGCCCCAACCGATAGCAAAGCAGTTGGGCTTGGGTGATGGCGCTCAGCATGTCCACCAATTTCTCTTGCACCAGTTGGAAGCCGGCGATGGGACGCCCGAACTGCCGGCGGGCGAGAGTATAATCAACCGCCTCTGCATAGCAGGCCATTGCCGCGCCGACCACGCCCCAAGCGATCCCGTAGCGCGCCTGATTGAGGCACATCAAGGGGGCTTTGAGACCGGCGGCTTGGGGCAAGATATTCTCCTGGGGAATGCGGCAATCGTTGAAGTAGAGCTCGCCGGTATTGGAGGCACGCATGGAGAACTTACCCTCGATGGTCGCCGAGGAGAAGCCGGGCCTGTCCCGCTCGACGATGAAGCCGTGAATCTGGCCGGCTAACTTGGCCCAGACGATGGCGATGTGAGCGATGTCACCATTGGTGATCCAGGTCTTGCCCCCGTTGAGCAGGTAGGAGTCGCCGTCGGCGACGGCGGTCGTCTCCAGGCCGGAGGGATCGGAGCCGTGCTCCGGCTCGGTGAGACCGAAGCAACCGATCAGCTCGCCGCTGGCCAATTGGGGCAGATACTGCTCTTTCTGTCGCTCGGAGCCGAAGGTATAGATGGGATACATGACCAGCGCGCCCTGGACGGAGGCCATGCTGCGCAGGCCGGAGTCGCCTCGCTCCAGCTCCTGCATCATCAGGCCGTAGGCGAGGTCATCTATGCCGGCAGACCCGTAGCCCTTGAGGTTGGCCCCCAAGAGGCCCAGACGGCCCATCTCCGGAAGCAGTTCTATGGGGAAACGGTGTGACTCGTAGCAGTCGGCGATGATGGGCAAGACCCGCTCATCCACGAAGGCTCTTACGGTGTCGCGAATGCGCTTCTGCTCCTCGCTGAGCAGTGAGCTGATCTGATAGTAATCCACGCCCTGAAAGCTATTTAGCTCGCTCATTGGAGCACCTCCGGGTAGCCACTGTAGCCGAGATTTTCCGGGCAAGACAAGCTGGTGGTGCGCCCGGCAGGATTCGAACCTGCGACCTCTGGCTCCGGAGGCCAGCACTCTGTTCCGCTGAGCTACGGGCGCTAGACAAGGGTGATTATAGGGCTTGGGCCACAAGCGGTCAAACTGCGTGAGAGCACCGTAGCTTGCCTCCACCGGGAGCGTTCATTAAACTAGGCGCGTTTGCTAGCTCAGGAAGGAGAGCACTGTTATGCCCTGGACAGCAGAGTCAACCCGTCATACTTTTTTGCAGTATTTCAAGGAGCGCGACCACCGGATCGTGACCAGCTCCTCACTGCTGCCGGCCGATCCTACTTTGTTATTCACCAACGCCGGGATGGTCCAATTCAAGGGGGTCTTCACCGGTCAAGAGGGCCGTCCCTACTCCCGGGCCACCTCAGTGCAGAAGTGTATGCGGGTCTCCGGCAAGCATAATGATTTAGAGCAGGTCGGTCCCTCTCCTCGCCATCATACTTTCTTTGAAATGCTGGGGAATTTTTCCTTTGGAAGCTACTTTAAACCCGAAGCGATTCGCTATGCCTGGGAGTTGATGACCGACGTTTTCGAGATCGCCCCGGAGCGCTTGGTGATCACCGTCCACCAGGATGACGAGGAGGCCTATCGCGCCTGGCAGGAGATCCCTGAAGTCGAGCCAAGTCAGATCCTCAGGATGGGCGATGCGACCAACTTCTGGAGCATGGGCGAGACCGGACCCTGCGGCCCGACCTCCGAGCTGCACTACGACTGGGGACCGGACGCTTGTACCTGCGGCCGTCCCGATTGTTCGGTGGCCCTGGACAACGATTGCGGGCGCTGGCTTGAAGCCTGGAACCTGGTCTTCATGGAGTACGATCAGGCGCCCGATGGCACCAGAAGGCCGCTGCCTAAGCCGGGAGTGGACACCGGCATGGGCCTAGAGCGGATCGCGGCCATCTTGCAGCAGACCCCCACCAACTATGATACCGATCTCTTCAGCCCTATCATGGCTCGACTGCGCGAGCTCACCGCCCAGAGTGAGGCAACTATGCGCGAAAATATCATCCCCTATCGGGTGATCAGCGACCACGGTCGGGCGATGGTTTTTCTGATTGCTGATGGCGTCCGGCCGAGCAATGAGAAGCAGGGCTATGTGCTGCGCATGATCATCCGTCGCGCGATTCGTTTCGGCAAGAAGCTGCTTGACAGGCCTCTCCTGACCGAAATCGCCCGTACGGTCATTAGGGAAATGGGCGGTTTTTACCCAGAGCTGCGAGAGCGACAAGCAGAGATCGAGAGGACGATCAGCCAAGAAGAACAGCGCTTCGAGCGGACCTTGGCGAGCGGAACGAAGCGTTTGGAGGAGATCATCGGTCGGCTGAGGCGTGCCGGAGAGCGGGTCATCCCAGGAGTGGAAGTCTTCAAGCTGCACGATACCTATGGCTTTCCCGCTGAGCTGACGGCCGACATCGCCGCGGAGCACGGCCTGCTGATCGACTGGGCCGGCTTCGAGCGCGAGATGGCAAAACAGAAAGCACGCTCCCGCGTATCGCTCCACCTAGAGCCGGCAACCGGGAGCTCTTCAGCGAGCTTAGATATAAGCACACCCACCCGCTTTACCGGCTATCAATCTTTGGAGCATGAATCTAGCCTGATCGAACATGTGGGGGACGATATCTTCGTCTTTGCCGAAACCCCCTTCTACGCCGAGGGCGGAGGCCAAGTGGCAGATACTGGCCTGATTGAAAATCTCTCGCGGTTGGGTAAGGCACAAGTGCTAGACGTCCAGAAGGGCAAGCGTGGCATCTTCCTGCATCGTGTCAAGCTGCTGGAGGGCTCATTTGCAGCGGGCGATCGTTGTCGCCTGCAGGTGGACGAAGTGCGCCGCGCCCAGATCAGGCGCAATCACACTGCCACACATATTCTGCACCAGGCTCTCCGGGAAGTTTTGGGCTATGCAGGCGGCATCCAGGCCGGCTCGCGGGTCGCTCCCGACGAGCTGCGCTTCGATTTTACCCACTCCAACCCGTTAGCGCCTGAGGAGATCGCCCAGATCGAAAGAACCGCCAACCGGATTATTCTGGATGACCTGCCGGTCCAGACCAGCGAGGAGAAGCTGGAAGAGGCCAAAGCCAAAGGCGCGATGGCCCTCTTCAGCGAAGACTATCTGGGCAAGGAGAAAGTCCGCATGGTCTCGATTACCCGGCCCGATGGAACTGCTTTCAGCCGCGAGCTCTGCGGGGGCACCCATGTTCAGCGCACCGGCCAGATCGGTTTATTCAAAATTATCTCCGATGAGGGCATCGCCGCCGGGGTGCGGCGGGTGCGCGTGGCCAGCGGCGAGGTTCTGTTAGCTTACTGGGCCAAACGGGCCTCCCAACTCCAGCAACTTGCCCAACGCCTGGCCGCACCGCAGGGTGAGCTGCTGCATAAGCTGGAGAGCTTGTTGGAAGAGCAGCAACGTCGGTTGGACCAGATTAAAACTCTGCGCCGCGCCTTACTTGCATATAAACGCAAAGAGCTGCTCCGGGAGCGCGTAGCTTTAGATGGCTTCTCGTTGGTGCAGGCTGAGGTCGAGTTGGAGGCTGAGCCATTGCGCGAGTTGGCCGATCTGCTGCTCGAGGAGTTGGGAGAGGGCGTGGTCCTGCTGGGCAGCCGAGCGGGCGGTAAAGCAACGCTGATCTGCAAGGTCAGCTCGGGACTAACCGCAAAGCTGCACGCCGGCAAGATCATGCGCGAGCTGGCCGAGAGCCTCGGCGGCAAGGGCGGCGGCTCGCCCCACTTCGCCCAAGGCGGCGGGACCCAGCCCGATAAACTGCCTCAGGCACTGGAGCGGGGCGCAGCCCTGGTTCGTTCAGGAACGGCCTAAGGTCAACCTCGGACAACGAGTGTCTCGTTTGGTGAGAAAGACGTTGTCATTCTCAAAAAAGCTGGAGACCCATGTCGGGGCGATCTGGTATTTCATCCAGCACTACAATGTATCCTTACCCGTTTAGGACTACCCTCACGGGAAAGTTACTGTAAACTGGTTACCCATGACTTGCGGAGGGAGCGAGGTGGCGAGCCGAAAGATATTTGATTAGAATACCTTCCTGAGGCGATGACCATGATGGTTCTAGACAAATTACTCCAAGAGGCACGTCAGCTCTCTCCAACCGAACAACTCCGCTTGATCAGTGCTCTATGCCAGGAACTGCACGCTCATCTGCCTCCTCGCGTGGTCACCCTTGAAGGACGTTGGGCCAACTTACCTTTCGATGAGCAAGGTATGGACGAGACACTCCAGGAGCTTCACCGCCGGAGCTGGCACCATCTACTAGAGGAGGAGAGAGGTGAGTGATCCGCCGCGCTATACTACAGACACTCACCCGCTGGTATGGCATTTGCGCAGGAGTCGGCGCTTAAGCGCTAAGGCCCAGGCTTGCTTCCAGGCTGCCGATCTTGGACAAGCTCAAATCATCATCCCAACCATGGTCCTGGTCGAAGTGATGTATCTGGCGGAGCACAATCGTATCACCACCCAGCTGAACGAGGTGCTCACTCTGGTGAGGACCAGCACCAATTACCTCATCGCGCCTCTCGATGAGGCGATCGTGACGGTGGCGCAAACCCTGCCGATCACCGTCGAACTGCACGATCGTTTGATCGCGGCGACGGCCAAAGCTTTGAACCTGCCTCTAATCACCAAGGACGAGATCTTGCAGAATACACAGGGGCTAGAGACGAGTTGGTGAAACCGCCCCCGGCGTGCAGCTTGAGCGCCGCGTAGATAAAGCGATTGATCGGCACCTCAAGCCCCAGCTCGGCTCCGAAGCGCACCACCGTCCCATTGAGCGCCTCAAGCTCCAGGCGATGGCCCCGCTCCAGATCGCGTTGCAGCGAGGAGCGCATCTCCGGCAACAGCCGATCGGTGAAGGCCAACCTGTCAGCTAGAATTCCCTGGGGCAGCGAGACACCTCGGCCCCGGGCGACCGCCTCGACCTCGCTCATGCAGCCGCGCAGCATCTGGCGCGTATCGGGATCGCTGCGCACCGGGCCGATGGGCAGGCGGGTCAGCGCCGTCAGGCCGCTGAAGGCGCAGATGAAGAGATATTTGCTCCAGAGGACACTTTCGATCTCGCTGGAAAGCTCAGCCTCGATGCCGGCGCGCTTGCAGGCGGCCAGCAGCCCCTGAGCACGCTCCGATCTCTCTCCATCAAATTCGCCAAAGACCAGCTTGGCCACGGCGCTACTTTGCTCGATCACCCCCGGCCGCTCGATGGCTGCCTCCACGTAAGTCACCCCGCCCAGCAGATGCTCCGTGCCCAGTAAGGAGCCCAGTTTCTCCTCGTTGTCCACCCCGTTTTGCAACGAGACCACGGCGGTCTGCGGGCCGATGAGCGGGCGCAGCGCCCTGCCGGCCTCCTCGGTGTCCCAGGACTTGACGCAGAACAAAATCAGGTCGGCCGGTCCGGCCTGGGCCGGGTCATCGCTGACCTGCACGGGGTTGATCAACAAATCCCCATGATGCTGACTGCGTATCTGTAGGCCCTGCTCCCGCATCGCACGCAGATGAGCTCCGCGAGCTATAAACCCAACCTGTTCGCCGGCGGCGGCCAGCCGCCCACCGAAGTAGCCACCTACCCCACCACTGCCCATCACGACGATTCTCATGATATTTTATCCTCCACCTTTGGATTGGCCCAACCCGAAACAGCTATGCAGCGCGGCTACCGCCCGATCGGCCTCCGCCTGAGCGATCAGGCAGGAGATGCGAATCTCCGAAGTGCTGATGCTGGCGATGTTGATTCCCGCCTCGGCCAGGGCGGTGAACATCTGACCGGCGATCTCCGGGCTGGAGGCGATCCCACCGCCGACTATTGACACTTTGGCCGTGGCCTCGTCGTAGCTGATCCCTTGGGAGTCCAGCCGACGGGCGATCGGTTCCAGCACCGAGAGCGCTTCTGGCAGGTCGTCCTGGGCGATAGTAAAAGAGATGTCGTTGATCCCGCGGCGCGAAAGGTTCTGGATGATCATGTCGGCGCGGATGCGCGCCTCCCCCAGTGCGGAGAAGATCTCGGCGGCCACACCGGGGCGATCGGGCACCTCCAGGATGGCAATTTTGACTTCGCCCTTATCACAAACCACTCCGCGGATGTCCTGACCGTTCTCCATGGCAGTTTCCTCCTTGATCCAGGTGCCTTCGTGCTCGTTGAAGCTGGAACGGAGCAGGATGGGCAGCCGATGGCGGCGGGCGATCTCCACCGCGCGCGGGTGGGTGACCTCGGCACCCAAGCTGGCCAGCTCCATGGCCTCATCGTAGCTCAGCCGGGGGAGCTTGCGCGCCTGGGGCACCAGCTTGGGGTTGGCGGTGTAAAAGCCCTCGACGTCCTTGCAGATCTCGCAGCGTTCGGCACCTAAGGCCGCCGCCAGGGCCACCGCGGTGATGTCCGAGCCACCGCGCCCCAGAGTGGTTGTCCTGCCGCCCCCGTCGGTGCCCTGAAAGCCGGCCACCACCACGATCTGGCCCGCCTGCAGGGCCGCTCGGATGGGCTCGGCTTTGATCCGGATGATGCGCGCTTTGGTATGCACCTCATCGGTGCGGATGCCCGCCTGGGCCCCGGTAAAGGATACGGCCGACTGACCCCGAGCGATGATCGCCAGGGCCAAGAGGGCCACAGCCTCCTTCTCGCCGGTGGCCAGCAGGGCGTCATATTCCCCTTTGGCTTCGGTTCTTCGGGGCTGCGGAATGACCTGACGGGCCAGCTCGATCAGCCGATCGGTGCGGTCGCCGCGGGCAGAGGTGACCACCACCAGGGCGTAGCCGGCCCCCTTGGCGGCCACCACCCGCCGGGCGACCTGCTGCATACGTGCCGGGGTAGCTACTGAGCTCCCGCCGTACTTGTGAACGACGATCTTCATAAAGCCTCCTTGCAGCGGCCCATTTTAAGCGCTGCTCCAGCTAGGGACAAGGGCTAAACTGCGGCGACTTGACAATTGACCCGGCGATCCGCTATGATATGTTTGCTAATCCCTCCCCAAGGGGGGTCGGATATAGATCAACTCACGATGTGAGACCTGATTGACCATAACAAAGAAATAGGACTCCAAGGAGGTCCGATATGAACCGTCTGTGGCTTGTCTTATTGGTCATTGTGGCAATCGTTGTGGGCACCTTGCTCTGGCGAGGTGCCGGCCCTCAAGAGACGCCGACCTTGGCGTTGGTGGATTACACCAGCGAGGGCGGACCCGATGGCGTAGCGATCGTGGACCTGAACCCTGGTTCCCGCACCTTCGGAGAGATCTTGCAACGGGTGGCCATCGCGCCCGGTGCCAATCCGCACCATCTCTACTACAATCGTGACGGCAGCCGGCTCTACACCACGGCGCTAGGTGACCACGCCCTCTATCGAATCACCTTGCGCGATGAGCGCATAGAGGAGATCGTACCGCTGGATACAGGCTCGTGCGTCGGGGGCGAAGACCTCTACTTCAGCGAGGACGGGAAAAAATTCTACCTCACCTGCCTTGGATCGAGCCAAGTGATCGTCTTTGACGCCAAGAGCGAGCGCATGCTCTCCTCCATCGAAGCTCCGCCGCCGAACGAGCCGTATTTTCTGCACCCCCACGGCATCGACGCCGACGAAGGCATTGATCGCCTGATCATCACCAATACGATCTCGCTGAAGCTCGACAACCCTCAGTCGGCCCTGACCATCATCGAGCTCAGCTCCGGCAAGGTGCTCTCGACGCATCTTTTGGCCAAGGACCCTAGCGTACCCAGTGGGCCGGTCGAGGTCACCTTCCTACCCGATCGCTCGCTCGCCTTTGTGACCAACATGCTGGAAGGCACCCTCTGGATGGCCATCTGGAACGAACAAAGCAAGGAGTTTAAGTTCAAACTGGTAGATGATGGGGGCCCCCGGGGCCAGAGCTGGCCGCTGGAGATATATCCGGGGCCGGACGGTAATCTCTATGTAAGCTGGGCCCAGCCCGGCTTGGTGAACGTCTATAATCTCAAAGACCCGGAGGCGCCGCGCCTGATCAGGACACTGCCCGCCGAGCCTGGAGCACATCATATCGCCTTCAGCAACGATGGCAGATACCTGTTCGTCCAGAACAACCTGCTCAACTTGGAGAAGATGAACGCCGGGACCATCTCCGTGCTGGATCTGAACTCCGGCCGGCCGGTGGCCACGGTGGACAGTTTCATCCAGCAGGGGTTGCAACCGGCCTCCCTCTTGCTCTTGGGGAGAGGAGGAGGTCGCGGCTACTAACGGCTTGACAGGATGCCCATGATCTGCTATGATGGGGCTGTCCACCCCTCCCCAAGGGGGGTAGGAAGAACCAACTCACGAGGTGATGGTGATGAAGCAACTAACATTGCAGGTTAAGGGCATGACCTGCGAGCACTGCGTCAAGAGCGTGACCAAGGCGCTCGAAGGGGTATCCGGCGTCTCGCGTGCCGAGGTCTCTCTGGCCGCAGGACAAGCTGTAGTAGCGCTCAGCAACGGGGTTCAGACCACTCGGCTGATCAGTGCGGTCGAAGAGGCCGGCTACCAAGCCGAGGCCGAAGGGGAGGAGGCAGGCGAAGAGCCCTCCGATTCAGACGAGCCGGACAGCCAGGCCGTCCCCTCGGCAGAGCCGCATGCCCCAGTTGAACTCGCCAAAGCTGAGAAACTGGAGCGGCTGGAGCTGCCCATCGAGGGGATGAGCTGTGCCTCCTGCGTGGCCAAGATCCAAAAGGGGCTCTCCGGCCTGGAGGGCGTCGCCCAGGCCGAGGTCAACTTCGCCCTGGATCGGGCGACGGTCACCTACGATCCCACGCTCGTTCAACCTCAGGCGTTCAACCAAACGGTGCATGAATTGGGCTATAAGGTGCCACTGGCACGGATCACCCTCCCCATACAGGGCATGACCTGCGCCTCCTGTGTCGCCAAGGTGGAGAAGGTCCTGAAGACCCTACCAGGCGTCGCCTCGGCCAGCGTCAACCTGGCCACCGAGCGGGCGGCGCTGGAATACCTGCCCAGCTCGGTCACCATCAAGGATTTTCAGCAGGCTGTGCACGGGATCGGCTACGAGATTCCCGATCAGACGCGTGAACCCGGCGAGGATCCCTCGGAGCGCGAGGAGCGCAGCCGACGAGAGGCTTTCATCCAGTTGCGCAATAAATTGGTCGTGGGCACCATCCTCTCACTGGCCGTCTTGATCGGCACTTATATCACCCATTGGTCGCCCTGGATCTTGTTCCTGTTGACCACCCCAGTGCAGTTCTGGGTCGGTTGGCAGTTCTACCGGGCGGCTTGGGGTGCAGCCCGACACAAGACTACTGACATGAACACCCTTATCGCTGTGGGCACCTCGGCTGCTTATCTCTACAGCTTGGCAGCCACGGTCGCTCCGGGCTTCTTCGAAGGCGCCGGCCTGAGCGCCGATGTCTACTATGACACCGCGGCCCTGATCACTACCCTGATCCTGCTGGGCCGCGTGCTGGAAGCGCGGGCCAAGGGCCAAGCCTCCTCGGCGATTAAGAAGCTGATGGGGATGAGCGCCAAGACGGCCCGGGTCGTTCGAGATGGTCAGGAAGAGGACATTCCCATTGATGAGGTGCAGGTGGGCGACTTGGTCTTGGTGCGGCCCGGCGAGAAGATCCCGGTGGATGGCCAAATAGTCAGCGGCCACTCCAGCGTAGATGAATCCATGATCACCGGCGAGCCGCTGCCGGTGGAAAAACAGGTCAGTGATGAGGTCATCGGGGCGACGATCAATAGGACCGGCTCCTTTACCTTCAAGACGACCAAAGTGGGCAAGGAGACGGCGCTGGCACAGATCATCCAACTGGTCGAAGAGGCTCAGACCTCCAAGCCGCCGATCGCCCGTCTGGCCGACACGATCGCCAGCTACTTCGTGCCCGTCGTCTTCGGGATCGCCCTGCTGACCTTTGGCACTTGGATAGTCTTCGGACCGCAGCCGGCCTTCACTTATGCCCTGCTGAGCAGCGTGGCGGTGCTGATCATCGCCTGTCCCTGCGCGCTGGGCCTGGCCACCCCCACCAGCATCATGGTCAGCACCGGGAAGGGTGCGGAGAACGGCGTGCTGATCCGCGGCGGTGAGTCGTTGGAGACGGCCCATAAACTGACAACGGTGGTACTGGATAAGACGGGCACGCTCACCGAGGGCAAACCGCGAGTCACCGACCTGATCGCCCTGAACGGCCTAAGCCAGGATGAACTGCTCGCCCTGGCGGCTTCGATCGAAAAGTACTCCGAGCACCCGCTGGGCGAGGCGATCGTCCAGGGCGCCGCGGAGCGGGGCCTTACGCTGGAGAAACCGGAGCAGTTCGAGGCAATCCCCGGTCAAGGCGTACAGGCAGAGCTCCAGGGTCGTCGGGTCACCCTGGGCAACCTGAAGCTGATGCAGACCGAGGGGATCTCGCCCGATGGCTTGGAGGACCCTGCCGGGCGCCTGGCCGACGAGGGCAAGACGCCTGTCTACCTCGCGGTAGATGGGCAGCCGGTCGGCCTGGTGGCCGTGGCAGACACGCTCAAGGAGGGCTCGCGAGAGGCGGTGGAGGTGCTCGAGCACCAGGGCTTGGAGGTGGTCATGCTCACCGGGGATAACCCCAAGACCGCCCAGGCGATTGCCCACCAGGTCGGGATCAAACGCGTTCTGGCCGGTGTCCTGCCCCAGGGCAAGGCGGCGGCCATCCAAGAGCTCCAGGCCGAAGGCAAGCGGGTGGCCATGGTGGGCGACGGGATCAACGACGCACCGGCGCTGACCCAGGCAGATATCGGCATCTCCATTGGCACCGGGACCGACGTGGCGATGGAGTCCTCTGACATCACCCTGATCCGGGGTGATCTGCGCGGGGTGGTGATGGCCATCGCGCTCAGCCGAGCCACGGTGCGCAACATCAAGCAGAACCTCTTTTGGGCTTTCGGCTATAATGTGTTGCTCATCCCGCTGGCCGCCGGTGTGCTCTACCCCTTTACCGGCTGGTTGCTCGACCCCATCTTGGCCGCTGCTGCGATGGGGCTCTCGTCGGTGACGGTGGTCAGCAACGCGCTCCGGTTGCGCCGCTTCAAGGCTCCGGCAGGTACATAGCCTTAGCCTGCGAATCTGATGCTACGAAGGCCGCACGGGATGTGAACTGAGCCGATGAGCTTTGCCGATATGATCGCCGGCTTAGCTCACTTCCCGCTGCAGTTGCTCTTCCGCCGCCGCGCGGGCCAGCCGCTCGATCTGCTCCAGCGGCAGGCCGGAGTTTATCGCCAGCTCACGGCAGTCTTCATATTCAGGCTTGACGTTGACGATCTCTTGGCCTAGCCGCCCCAGCTTGACTCGCACCATCCCCCCAGGGAGCTTCACGCTGATGAGCTCGCGCTCCAAGATGCGCTTGTTGACCCGGTGCAGGCGCAGCCCCAAAGTGGTCGTCTCGCGGAAGAGCAGCTCGCTCAAGGCATCTATCCGCTCGGCCGCGGCCAACAGGTAGAGCCGAACCCCCCAGCGCCCCTTCTTCATCTGCAAGCTGTGCCAACTGACGTCCTGCGCCCCGGCGGCAAAGAGTTTTTCACGCAGATAGGGCAAAAGCTCCGGGCTCATGTCATCCAGATCGGTCTCGATGACGGTTGCTTCTTGCTCGGCGATCGGCCGGGCCAGCGGCTGGCCAAAGAGCACGCGCAGGGCATTGGGTATCTCCAGCTCGCGCGTTCCGGCCCCATAGCCGCTGACCGACCAGCGGGCAGCCGGCAGCCGAAATTCGGGCCGCAGATGGCGCAGGATAGCCGCACCCGTCGGGGTGATCAGCTCGGCCTCAATGCCGGAAGAGTAAGTAGGCAGCCCCTTCAATAGCTCCAGCGTCGCTGGGGCGGGCACCGGGTAGAGACCATGCTGCGTCTGCACCATGCCCGAGCCGAGATTGACCTTGGAAGCATACCAGCGCTCGATCTGGAGCTGTTCGATGACGATGGCCGCCCCGACGATGTCATAGATCGAGTCCAGCGCACCCACCTCGTGAAAGTGTACCTGCTCCGGGGGAACTCCATGAACCTGCCCCTCGGCCTCGGCCAATAAGCCGAAAATCGCCAAGGCGCGCTCGCGCTCTCCCACGGCCAGCACGCTGGAGCCGATCAGCGCTTGAATCTCATGCAAGCTGCGATGATGCGCTTCATCAGGCACAGCGATCGCAAAGTCCAGCTTGGTCGCCTGCAGCGCGCATCGCTGGACCGGTCGGACCTTAAGCTGAACCGGTCCTAGTCCCAGCAGGGCCAAGCGCTCGGTCAGGAGCCCTGGCGAGATCAGGCCAGAGTGCAGCCAGGCGCCCAGAAACATATCGCCGCTCAGGCCGGCGAAGCAGTCCAAATAAGCAATTTTCATGGTAGATTGAGCCGATTGATGCGGCTAGCCAGCACGCCCGCCCCCAGCCCATTGTCAATGTTAACCACCGCCACGCCGGGCACGCAACTGCTCAGCATGGTCAGGAGTGCCGCCAGGCCCTGGAAGCTGGCTCCGTAACCCACGCTGGTGGGCACGGCGATCACCGGCTGAGCGACCAGCCCCGCGACCAGCGTGGGCAGGACGCCATCCATGCCGGCGATGGTGATCAGCACCTGAGCCTGCCGGAGCTTGTCCCGCTGGGCCAGCAGGCGATGCACTCCGGCCGCGCCCACGTCGAAGAGGCGCCAGAGGTCGTTGCCTAAAAGCTCGGCGGTGACCGCCGCCTCCTCCGCGACCGGAATATCTGAGCTGCCGGCGGTGAGCACCAGGATCGGCCCGCCGCGGCGCTCGCGCGACCGTCCCAGGGAGATCAACCGTGCCTGATCATGATAAACTGCCTGTGGCAGCGCACGCCGGACAACTTGAAAATCATCCGGCGTCGCGCGGCTGGCCAGTACCAAGCTCTCACTCCGGCTGAGCTGCTCCATGATCCGGGCCACCTGCTCCGGGCTCTTGCCCGGACAGTAGACGACTTCGGGTATGCCAGTGCGCGCCGAGCGCTCCGGCTCCGGCTTGGCGCCTGCTAGCTCGATAAAGCCGCGCGCCTGGTGCAGGCTGGCCAGCGCCCGCTCGACGCTCAGTTCTCCCCCCTGCACCTGTCGCAGCAGGGCGCGCAGCTCGGGCTCTCTCAAAACCCCTCCGGAGCGCTCGGCCGGAGCGCCTCGTTCATGCTCCCGGAGCGATAGCCCTCCAGATCGAGGGTCACATAGCGAAAGCCCAGCGCCTTCAGCCACCGGCTGACCTGACTGCGGGCTGCGACCAGTTTAGGTATCTGGTCCGGCAGGACCTCGATGCGGGCCAATTGCTCATAATGGCGCACCCGCACCTGCGTGAAGCCCAAG
The DNA here is from genome assembly GCA_913053845.1 of uncultured bacterium. GTDB lineage: Bacteria > Bipolaricaulota > Bipolaricaulia > RBG-16-55-9 > DRJF01 > DRJF01. The sequence goes on from CAJXGD010000019.1 coordinate 30,305, forward strand.
CCGTATAGATACTCTTCGGCCTGATCTACCCGGCGCAATTTTGCGACCGTGATGGCGCTGCCATAGGGCAAGCGCGCCGCCAGGCAGGACATCGCCGGCTTGTTCCAGGTGGGCAACCCCAACGCCTGGGAGAGCCGGCGAATCTCGGCCTTGAGTAAGTGGGCCTCCAAGAGCGGGCTGCGCACCTGGTGCGCTTTTAAGGCCCGCATTCCCGGACGATGATCACCCAGATCAGAGTAGGTTGTACCGTCGGCGATATAAGCGAAATCGTGCTGCTGAGCGATCTGGCGCAGCACCCCAAAAAGTTCTTGCTTGCAATGGAAGCAACGGTCGGTCGGATTCTGGGCAAAACGGGGATCGCTGAGCTCGCGCGTCGGGATCAACAGATGCTCAACTTTCAGTCGGCGGGCCAGCTCGCGCGCGCCGGCGGTCTCGCGTTGGGAATAGACAGGCGAAATCGCCGTGACGGCCAGCACCTGCTGGGCGCCCAACTCCTGACAGGTGGCGGCTAGGAGAAATGAGCTGTCGACACCACCGGAGAAGGCGACGGCCAGCCGCCCCATTCCCCGGATGATCCGAGCGAGATGTTGGCGCTTGGTTTCCAGTTGGTCCACGGTGGGCCCAGCCTACTCGACCGTGACGCTCTTGGCCAAGTTGCGCGGCTGATCCACGTCGGTGCCGCGCAGCACGCCCACATGATAGGCCAAAAGCTGTAAGGGCACGGTGAAGAGCATCGGGGTGAGCAGCTCGGCGGTGGCCGGCAGCTCCAAAATATGATCGGCCACCTGCTCTAGAGCCGGGCCCCGCTCGTCGGTGAGAGCGATGATGATCCCCTGACGCGCCTTGATCTCTTGAATATTGGAAAAAACTTTCTCATAGATGCTATTCTTGCTGACCAGCACGACCACCGGCATCTTTTCGTCTATCAGCGCGATCGGGCCGTGCTTGAGCTCGCCGGCGGCGTAGCCCTCGGCGTGGATATAGCTGATCTCCTTGAGCTTGAGTGCACCTTCATAGGCAATGGGGCAGAGGATATCCCGCCCGAGAAAGAGAAAGTCGGACTTGTCATAGAACCTCCTGGCCAGCACTTCCACCTGCTCGGCGCGCGCCAGCGCCGCCTCCAGCAGCGCCGGAGCTTGCCGCAACGCCTGCAGTTGCTCCTCGGCCCGGTCGGGGGGAAGCTCGCCTCGCACCCTTCCCAGATGGACCCCCAAGAGCGCCAGGGCGGCCAACTGGGCCGTAAAGGCTTTGGTCGAGGCCACGCCGATCTCCGGCCCGGCGTGCGTATAGAGCACCCCGTCCGACTCGCGGGTCAGCGTGGAGCCCAGCACGTTGACGATGGAGATGACCGCCGCGCCGCGCGCCTTCGCCTGGCGCACCGCGGCCAGGGTATCGGCCGTCTCGCCCGACTGCGAGATGGCGATGCAGAGCGTCTTATCGCTCACATAGGGCTGGGAGTAGCGAAACTCCGAGCTCAGCTCCACCCCGATGGGCAGGCGCAAGAAACGCTGATAGAGATATTTGGCCACCAGGCCGGCATGCCAACTGGTGCCGCAGGCGAGCAGATAGATGTTTGCTAGTGAGTTTAAGCGCTCGGCGCTCAGTTGCAGCTCATCTAAAACGACTTCGCCCGGCTGCGCGGCGAAGCGCCCCTGGAGCGTATCGGCAACCGCCTGAGGCTGCTCGTAGATCTCCTTGAGCATGAAGTGCTTATAGCCCTGTTTTTGAGCCGTCACCGGGTCCCAGTTGATCTGAGTCGGCTGGCGCTCCAGGGGATGTCCGGCCAGGTCACTGAGCCGGACGCCCTCGCGGCGGATCACCGCCAGCTCGCCGTCCTGCAAGAAGAGCATCTGGTGGGTGTGGGGCAGCAGCGCCGGCACATCTGAAGCCAAGAAATTTTCTCCCCGGCCCAGGCCGATCACCAGCGGGCTGGCCGTCTTGGCCACTACGATCTCGTCCGGTGAGTCCTGGCAGATGACCGCGATGGCGAAGGCGCCGCGTACGCTTTGCAGGCCGGCCCGCACCGCCGCGGCCAGATCGCCCCGATAATGCTTCTCGAAGAGATGGGCCAAGATCTCCGTGTCGGTCTGGGAGCGAAACTCATGCCCTTCGCCCAGCAACTCCTCTTTGAGGGCGGAGAAATTCTCGATGATGCCGTTGTGGATCACGGCCAGTCTGCGGTGGCAGTCGAGGTGGGGATGGGCGTTCTCATCCGAGGGTCGGCCATGGGTGGCCCAGCGCGAGTGGCCGATGCCCACCCGGCCGGGGACCGCTTCGCCGGCGATGGCCTGGGTCAGCTCGTCCAGCTTACCGACCCGCTTGGCCACCCACAGCCCTTGGTCATTGATCAGCGCGATCCCGGTCGAGTCGTAGCCGCGATAGGCCAAGGTGCGCAACCCTTCCAGCAAGATCTGCTTGGCCGATCGCTCGCCGATATAGCCGACGATGCCACACATGATACGCCCCCTTCAAGTCGGCAAAGTATAACCGATCGCAGCGGCAGGGGAAAATCTTTCCGGCCGGCTGAGGGCGAAACTATTGTCAGCGACAGGGGTCTTTGCTATAATAACGCCGAGGTCTATATCAGGAGGTTCTTTCGATGCGAGAAGTCGAGGTCAAAGCGTTGCTGGTGGATCCGTACCAGAATGCGCCGGTACTCCTGCTCAAAGACCAGAGCTCGGAGAAGGTCGTGCCGGTGTGGATCGGCAGCCCGGAGGCCACCGCCATCGCTATGGAGCTTCAGCATCGGGAGTTCCCCCGTCCGCTCACCCATGACCTGCTCAAGAGCACCATCCAGGTGCTGGGGGGTGCGCTGGACATGGTCGTGATAGACAACATCCAAGAGGCTACCTATTACGCCACGCTGTTCGTGCGCGACCGGGCAGGCGAGGTACATGAGTTGGACGCGCGCCCTTCCGATTCCATCGCGCTGGCCCTACGGATGAAGAGCCCTATCTACATCTCCGAAGAGGTCTTTGCCACCTCGGCCATCGAGTTGCCGGACAACGATGAGGATGAGGATCAACGCGAGCAATTCCAGAGCTTCGTCGATCACGAGATGAACGTGGCCGACTTCAAACGCTTCATCCAGTGATTCTTCCATAGAAGGGAGCGCTTTGCGCTTAAAGGGGCTTAGCGAGCTGCAACTCCGGGGGCGACGGGTGCTGCTGCGGGTGGACTTCAACGTGCCCCTCTCCGACGGACAGGTCACCGACGATACGCGCATCCGCGCGGCGCTGCCCACCATAAAAGCCCTGCTCGATCGCCAGGCACTGGTCATCCTGCTCTCGCACCTGGGACGACCTCAAGGCCAGGTAGTAGCGAACTTGAGCCTCAAACCGGTGGGCCGGCGGCTGAGTGAGCTGCTGGGCCGGCCGGTGAAGCTGCTGCCCGACTGCGTCGGTACTCAGGTGGAACAGACTCTCTCAACTCTTTCCCCCGGCCAAGTCGTTCTCTTAGAGAATGTCCGTTTTCACCCCGGTGAAGAGGCCAATGAGGCCGGTTTCGCGCGGCAACTGGCTCGACTGGCCGATTGCTACGTCGACGACGCCTTTGGCACGGCGCACCGGGCCCATGCTTCCACCTATGGGGTGGCGCGGCTGTTGCCGGCGGCGGCCGGTCTGCTCTTGCAGCGTGAGGTGGAGACGCTCAGCCGGGCGGTGGAGAATCCGGTGCGGCCCTTCTGGGCGATCATCGGCGGGGCCAAGCTGTCCGGCAAGCTGAGCGTACTCCAATATTTACTGGACAAAGTGGATGGTTTTCTCATCGGTGGGGGGGTGGCCTTTACCTTGCTGCGGGCCCGCGGCCTGGCCATCGGGCGCTCGCTGCTGGACGAACCGGCTTTGCCGCAGGTCCAGCGCACCCTGGAGCAGGCCCAAGAGCGCGGGAAGCAGATGCTGTTGCCGGTGGACCTGCAAGTTGCGCCGGCGCTGCGAGCTGGCAGCGCGGCGCACGTGGTGCCGGTCGAGCAGATTCCTCCCGATCAGATGGGTCTGGACATCGGGCCAGAGACGATTCGGCTGTTTGAGCAACGGGTCAAGCGCGCCCGCACGCTGCTCTGGGCCGGGCCGTTGGGTGCCTTCGAGACGCCGCCCTTCGGGGAGGGCAGCTTCGCCGTAGCGCGGGCGATCGCCAGCTCTCCGCAGACTTTCGCCATTATCGGCGGAGGCGACAGCGCTGCGGCCTTCCATGCCGCCGGCCTGGGCGAAACTCCCAACGTCTATATCTCGACCGGCGGAGGGGCCACCTTGGCCTTCATTGGCGGGCGCAAGCTCCTGCCACTGGAGATCCTGAGGGCAGAGTCCTAGGGCTTGTCGGCCTCGGTCCTCCTGTGCTATACTTGCAATTGTCAGGCGGGCGTAGCTCAGCGGTAGAGTTCTGGCTTCCCAAGCCAGCTGTCGCGGGTTCGAATCCCGTCGCCCGCTCCAGGTGCTTGAGCTACTCCGGTTTTTCCCATTCCCTCGCCGGGCGAGTTGGCTGGCAACTGAGGGGTGCTGAGCGGGGGACAAACGAACTTCCTGCTTCAGCGCGTCCGTCTTTTCTTTTTTGCTTTCAGTTGGCGATAGCTATTCCTTGTTACACGATAGGTCTTCCCCTTGAACGTTCGAGTTTGTTCAAGTAGGCTAACGAGTTGATTCCATATCAGCTTGTGTCGTTCTTGCATATCGTGTTTTTCGCGTTTAAGTACAATGATGCCAGATGATTCAGAAGGGGGAGACTTAGTTGTATCGCCAAAATCATTGTCACACGTTAACAAGACACATCTGCGTCGCGTAGCTTCTTGAATGACGACGCTATCTTTTGCTCCCTCAGAAAGCCGTAAATCCCGAAGTTTCGTTACTTGATGGCCTAGTTTTCCTAGCTTGATAGCGATAAAGTCTGGAATGTTCTTGTCAGTAAGGAAACGCACAATTCAATTCAGCGTTTGCTCTGCACTGATATGGTGCTGCTTGGTGAGAGTTGTCGTTCATGGGATGATGGTCTGAGATTGGGCTCCAATGGTTGGATGCTTTGAGGATAGTCTCGTGCATAAGCTAGGCAGGCCTCGATGTCTTCGTGTGTCAGCTCAGGATACCAATCGGTTAGGATTTCCCTTTCGGGAATATTGGCATCAAGTAAATCAAGCACTGTTCTGACTGTAATGCGGGTATCTCGGACACAGGGTTTACCGAAGCAAACTTCACTGTCTGTCACGATACGGTCTACCAGACTTGGCATATTACCCTCCTAGAAATGAAGGGCTCTTAGGCGCTGCCCTCTCTCTTCTGGTGGGCGGTGGAGGACTTGAACCTCCGACCTTCTGCACGTCAAGCAGACGCTCTTCCAACTGAGCTAACCGCCCCGGCCGGGAGGCGGCGCTCGGAATCGAACCGAGGTATTAGGGTTTTGCAGACCCTTGCCTTACCACTTGGCTACGCCGCCGGAACAATTTTGATTATATAAAGAACGCCCTCACCCTGTCAAACGTCGCAGGATTTGCCCCGCCGCTCGCCGATGCGTTAAGCTAGCACCTAATAGGGGGGGTAAACATGCCTAGCAAGCAACGAGTGATCTCCTGGCTCAGCTTGGGGTTGATAGCCCTGGTCCTGTTGGTCGTCGGCTTCGGCACGGCCGACCGGGCCGAGAGCGCCCAAGGAGCCCAACTGGCCACCGAGGCCCAGAGCAGCGGAGCCTCATTGACCGTCTATAGCGACCTGGCACTCATCCAAGAGCGACGCCTGCTCACCCTGACCAAGGGCCTGGCCGACTACCAATTGAGCGGCATCAGCGATCAGCTGCTGCCCGATTCGGTCTACCTCGAAATTCCGGAGCTGGCTGGCACGGCCGCGCTGGTCGTCGCCGAGCTCCGCTATCAGCACGCCCAACTGAGCCTGGACCGGCTGTTGGCCACGCATCTCGGCCAGCCCATCACGGTCTATGCCCCCGGCGGGGCCGGCACCTACCGCGGCAGACTACTGAGCACCCAAGGCGGCATCGTCCTGGAAGACGAGAACGGTCTGGTCAGGGTGATTAAGGACGCCACCCGCTTCACCTTTCCCAGCTATCGGGTGGTGCACAGCCCCCAATTGCTGCTCAAGTTGGATAGCCCGGTCGCCGGCCCGCACCCGGTGCAGCTCAGCTATCTGAGCGGGGGGCTGCAATGGCAGGTCAGCTATCGGGGCATCTTGAACGCTGCCAACACGCAAATGAACCTGGCGAGCACCGCTTCGCTCAGCAATCGTTCTGGCCTTGACTTCAAAGAGGCCCGGCTGACCTTGGTCGCCGGCCAACTGCACCGTGTCAGACAACCACGGGAGCTCGGACTGACCTCCCTGGAGCAGAAGGCTTTCGCCCCACCGGCGCCGCTCGCGGAGCGGCCCTCTTTCGAGTACCACCGCTATCAACTGACCCGCCCGGTCAACCTGCCCAACGGTCAGACGGTCCAGTTGGCCTTCGTGAGCCGTAGGGGCATCTCAGTGGAGAAACGCTATCTCTATGAGGCCCAAATCTCTCCGGGCGTGCAGGTTCATATCTTGTTCACCAATCCCGATGCTCAGGATCAGGGTGTGGCGCTTCCCGCTGGGCTCTTTCGTCTCTATCAGCGTGACCCGGATGGCCTGCTGCAGTTCGTTGGCGAGGACCGGATCGCCCATACCCCGCAAGGAGGCCAGGTCGAGCTGACCGCCGGCACTGCCTTTGATCTGAGCGCCAAGCGAGTGCACACCGCTCACGAGTCGTTGGGCAACCGCGCCGCTCGGGACAGCTATGAGATCACGCTCACCAATCGTAAGAGCGAAGCGGTGACCATCGAAGTCCGCGAGCACCTGCGCGGTGACTGGCAGATCACCCAAGCCCAGCCGGAGTACACCAAGCTGAACGCCACGACGATCGCCTTCACCGTGGCCGTCCCGGCCGGAGGGACGACGACGATCAAATATACGGTGGAGTCCCGCTTCTAGCGCTCGCTATAATGCGCGGCATGGAAGAAGCTCAAATTGAGAAATATCGCCGGGCGATCGAGCAGACGGTCGCCAAGTTGCCGGTGGTTGATGGCAGCGTCAGCTTGGAATCAATCTGGTTAGAAAACTCGCTGCCGCGCGATCTGATCACCGAGATACTCCAGCAGGGCGAGCTGCACCTGCCGGAGAATGTGCGGCGCATCGTGAGCCAAAGGGGGCGGAAGACGCTCTTGAGGCGCGAGCCGGTCCCGGAGGCCCGGCGTCCATAATGGAAGAGATTCGCTTCGGCACCGATGGCTGGCGCGGGGTGATCGCGCGCGATTTTACCTACGCCAACGTGGGCCGCGTCGCCCAGGCGGTGGCCACCTTCTTGGACCAGAGAGCAGAGCTGGATCTGGACTGCTACCGCCGTTGGGGTGTGCGGCCCGTTCCGGCCGAGCGGGGGGTGATCATCGGCTATGACACCCGCTTTGAAGCCCGCTCGTTCGCCGCCTGGGCCGGCCAGGTGCTGCAAACTGCCGGCTTGCCGGTCACGCTGGCCGATCGAGCGGTACCCTCCCCGGCCCTGGCCTACGCGGTGGCCCAGCGAGGGGCCGCCCTGGGACTGATGATCACCGCCTCGCACAATCCCCCCCAGTATTGCGGCATCAAGCTCAAGACCGAGCTAGGAAGCGCCGCCCCGCCGGAGATCACCCGCGCAGTCGAGCGGCTGCTGCCCCTCCGTGCCCCGCAGCCCACGGCCCAAGCGAGCGACCTAGCGCTGTCCGATCTCAAGGGGCCCTTCTTGGAGAAGATTCGCTCCCTGGTAGATCTAGAGCTGCTGCGCGGGGCGCCGCTGCGGCTGATCATCGACTCGATGCACGGCTCCGGGCGCGGCTATGTGGCCACCATCGCTCAAGAGCTGGATATCCCCTGCGTACAGATTCGCACCCGGCGCGACCCCTACTTTGGCGGCCATCAGCCCGAGCCGATCATGCCCAACTTGGCAGCTCTGCGGGCGGTGGTGCGCTCCACCGCCCATCGTCTGCCCGATGAGCGATTCCTGCTCGGCGTGGCCACCGACGGCGACGGTGACCGGGTGGCCGGCATGGACGAGACCGGCGCGCTGATAGATTCCCATCGCTGCTACGCCCTGGTCTTCCGGCATCTGCTGACCAAGGGCTGGAGCGGACGGGCGATCAAGTCTTTTGCGCTCTCCGACATGGCCACGGTGATCGCCCGGCGCCATCAGGTGCCGCTGAAAGAGGTCCCCATAGGCTTCAAATATATCTCCGAAGAGATCCTGGCCCCTGGCGACGTGTTGATCGGCGGCGAGGAGTCCGGCGGGATCGCCATCAAGCATCATATCCCGGAGCGCGACGGGATCTTGATGTCGCTGCTCTTGGCGGAGATAGTGGCAGCCCAGCAAAAGCCGCTGAGCCAGATTATCGCCGCGATGATGGCTGAGATCGGCGACCACTATTATCAGCGCCGTGACTTACACCTAGAGACACGTCAGCAGATCGTGGAGCATCTCAAAGCCCGGCCGCCGGCCCGGATTGCCGGACGTAAGGTGCGGCAGGTGGAGACGCTCGACGGGATCAAACTGCGCTTCGACGACGGCTGGCTGCTCTTCCGGGCCTCAGGCACAGAACCGCTGCTGCGCCTTTACTGCGAGATGCACGATCCGGCGGCATTGGACCAGGTGCTGGGTCAGGCCGAGAAGTTCGTGCGCAAGATGGGGAGATGATAAGATCGTTGCCATTGAGATCTTATACCTGGGTAGGGGCAGGTCTCGTGCCTGCCCAAGGAGAGGGCAACCGCCTGCCCAAGGAAAGGGCAACCACAAGGGATTGCCCCTACAACATACACGACATGATGAATGACCCTTTCATGAATTCAGATTTTCTGCTCGGCTGCCATCTCTCCATCGCCGGCGGCTTCGATAAGACCATTGACCGCG
>CAJXGD010000020.1 GCA_913053845.1 uncultured bacterium
GGTTACAAGCGGTCTCTCGAACACCAGCCTCGTAAGGCCCCGTGGTTTTACATAGTCTACACTGTTATGCTGGTAATAGGAGGCGCTGTGGTGGTTTCAGGGGTCAACCTGGTCAACCTGAGCGTGGCCGTACAAGTGATGAACGCAGCACTGCTGCCGATTGTGCTGGGGTTTCTCTACCTGCTGGCGCTCAAGGCCCTGCCAAAACCGTACCGCCTGCATGGGAGCTACTCCGTGGTGGTAGGTGTGGTAGTGGCAATGACGAGCATTTTAGGGGTGTACGCTGCGGTCAGCCTGTTCTTTTAGACGCGCATACATACCCGGCAAGGTGACCTATGTCGAGTCTCGTTTCAAGCGGGTGGCAGATATTCCAGAATGATGGTTGACAAAACTGTTGCCCTGACTGTGGGTCGCTAAATGATTGGAGATGGGCATGAATCGAAATGAAGGAGCAGCGAGTGAATTACTTGAATTTGCAAGCTACCGTGCTATCCGCTACCTCACTGAGATAAGCAATCGAGCAGTTGAACCTTCGACAGAAGCGGTAGAGCGCCTCTCTGCTTTGGAGGGGCCGTTGCCAGAAGAACCATCGGACCCCGCCGAAGTCATCAGAGTGCTGGATGAGATCGGCTCGCCAGCTACGATGGCTACGGCCGGGCCCCGGTTCTTCGGATTTGTGGTTGGGGGCGCGATGCCCGTCACCGTTGCGGCCAACTGGCTCGCTGCCGCATGGGATCAGAATGCGCCCGTCAGCCTATTGTCGCCCATTGGGACCGTCTGCGAGAGAATTGCTCTCGGCTGGCTCATCGATCTTCTGGGTTTACCGCGAGGGACCTGGGGAGGGCTCGTCACCGGAGCGACAGCAGCCAACTTCACGGGTCTGGCTGCTGCACGCCAAGCGATCTTACAAGGCCAGGGGTGGGATGTAGCAGCCAAGGGAATCTTCGGCGCTCCAGCACCACGGGTCGTTGTTGGTGAAGAAGCGCATGTAAGTGTTCTATTGGCGCTCCGAACGCTTGGCTTTGGCCATGAAGGTCTGATTCGCGTCCCGGCTGACGGTCAAGGCCGGATGCGATTGGATGCTTTGCCCGATCTGGATTCAAAGACAATAGTGTGCATTCAGGCTGGTAATGTCAATAGCGGCGCATTCGATCCTGCGCAGGAGATCTGCAGGCGGGCGCATGAAGCCGGGGCCTGGGTTCACGTTGATGGCGCTTTCGGGCTATGGGCAGCTACCACTCCAGAACGCAATCACCTGACGGCTGGAATGGCCGAAGCGGATTCATGGTCGCTGGATGCTCATAAATGGCTGAACGTTCCATACGACTGCGGAATTGCGCTGTGTCGGGAACCAAAGTTTTTAGCGGCGGCAATGTCCCTAGATCCTGCCGCCTATATTGATGAGTACACGGGAGACCAGGAACCACACGACTTCACACTTGAGATGTCTCGTCGCGCCAGGGGTTTAGAGGTATGGGCCGCACTGCGGACATTGGGACGTTCCGGTTTGGCGGAACTGATCGAGCGTACCTGTCGGCATGCCCAGGTTTTCTCACGAAGGCTCGCTGATGCGGGGTTCGAGATTCTGAACGACGTCGTCCTTAATCAAGTGCTCGTCTCTTTTGGCGCTGATGACCAAACTCGACGCGTTATTGCGAGAGTACAGGAAGAAGGTACCTGCTGGGTTAGCGGAACGAAGTGGCACGGGCGACAGGCCATGAGGATTAGTATCTCTTCTTGGGCGACCACTTCCAGAGATGTTGATCGGAGTATTGAGGCCATACTGCGCGTTGCTGGCTAGAGGAACAGCCGAGTCCAACGCTTCCTGCCGCGTGGTATGCGTCCAGGTGCATTTTGGCAAAAGAACCTGGTTGAACTCCTCAGCCGGACCTGCTATACTGAGCTCAGATCGAGGTGGGATACAATATCCCACAGGGAGGTTAAATGCTGAGCCCGATTCAATCTGCGCTGATCTACGCCCTGCGCCAGGGCCCGTTGGGGCGCCGCACCCTGGTCTCTCGTCTTGGCATCGGCGAGAGCACCGTGCGCACCCAACTGGAAAAGCTGCGTGCCGCCGGCTATATGAGCATGGCCAAGGCTGGCACCTCACTGACTGCGGCGGGCCAGGAGCTGTTGCAGGGGCAACTGAGAAAAATCTCTCAGGTGGGACCCTTGCAACTCTCGGAGCTGGCGCTCGACCGGTGGAACTCCGCGGCGCTCATCGCCGAGGCTCAAGACAGTTTGAGCGAGGTCTGGCGCTATCGTGATCTGGCGGTGCGCGCCGGGGCCAGCGGGGCGCTCTTCCTGGTCCGTGGGCCAAGCTATTGGCACTTGAGCGACGACGCCCGCTCGCTGGAGCAGCATAATCCCCGGGACGCGCGGGAGATCGAGGCGCGCTACCCCGCTCGGCCGGGCGATGGACTGGTGATCACCTTCAGCGACCGCGTCGCGCCGGCCGGTCTGGCCCTCTGGGAGATACTCACCGCCCTCATCGGCAACCTGCCTACCGTAAGGAAAAGGAGTTGACAGTTTTGCATCGTTGGTCCAAGTACTTGCTGCTCTCTCTGATACTCTTTGCCGCCTTCACCCTGCTGCTCGCCACTCCCGGTCCCTCGCTGAGCGCTCGGCAGCCCCTAGCTACATCAACTGTTGAGACGACCGCCTGTCCCAGCCCGACCGTCTATCCCCTGACGATCAGTGACGATCGCGGCCGGGTGATCACCATCCCCCAGCGCCCCATGCGCATCGTCTCCGGGGCGGCCCTCTTCACCGAAGTTCTTTTCGATATCGGTGCCGGCAGTCGGGTCGTCGGCGTGGCCGCTTCGCCGGACAACCCGGCCGAGGCCTCCGGCTTACCCCAGGTCGGTCCCTCTTTTCAGCCCAATGTGGAAAAGATCATCGCCTTGAAGCCTGACGTCATCTTCGATGTGATGGGTCAAGCGCGCGATGCGCTCGAAAACGCGGGTCTCATCGTCGTCACCCCCGTCGGCTTCATCTCGCATGTCTCCGATATTCTGGATATTACCGACGCGGTCGGCCGGGTGACCGACAATTGCTCCCAGGCCCAAGTGCTGGCCGGCCAACTCTCAGAGGCAATCGTGCGCCTGGAGAGCCGGGTGCTCGATCTGGAGCGAGTCAGCTCAGCCTTCATCTACGCCTCTCAGGATAGTCCGCCTTTTTTTGCCGCCGGGCGGGGCGCCATCGAGAGCGAATTGCTGGCCCGCGCCGGTGGGCGGAACGTTTTTGCCGATATTCAAGGCGTCCAGCAGGTGGGTCTCGAGTCGCTGATCAACCGCGACCCCGACTTCATCTTTACCGATCCCAGTCAGGTAAAATACTTCACCGGTAATAAATTATTGGCCAATCTGAAAGCGGTCAAGTCCGGCCAAGTCATCGGCATCAAGGCCAGCTCAGTCACCTCCACTCGCGTGGCCGAGGCGCTGCGTGCGATGGCCCAGGCGCTGCACCCGGATGCCTTTCCCCCCAAGAGCCACAAGTGACCCCTCACCTGCGGCGCGCCCGACCGATGGTGATCTTCCCCACGCTCGCCGTGGGGCTGTTGGCCAGCCTCGCGGTGGGCGTCGCCGTCGGCCCGGTAGCCATCTCGCCGGGCGAGAGCCTGCGCATCATCCTGGCCCAACTGGGGCTGGGGGGAGTAGGGGCGCTAGACGCGGCTCATCGCCTGATCATCACCCAAATTCGTCTGCCACGGGCGCTGACCGGCGCGCTGATCGGTCTGATCCTGGGCCTCTCTGGCACGGTGATGCAAGGGATTTTTCGCAATCCGCTAGCTTCGCCCTATCTGTTGGGCATAGCCAGCGGGGCCAGCGCCGGCGCAGCTTTAGTGATCGTGCTGCACTGGCAGCTAGGAGGAATGGGCCTACCCCTGGGAGCCTTCTTGGGCAGCACGCTGGCGGTCATCTCCGTCTATCGCTTGGGAATGCGCGCGGGTCGGACCTCTCCCTATGGGCTGATTCTGGCCGGCATTGCGCTGGGGGCGCTCTTTTCCGCCCTGACCAGCTTCTTGATCACCCTGAGCAGCGGGACCCAATTGCGCGAGATCGTCTTCTGGCTGATGGGTGGCTTGGGCCGATCAAATTGGCACTATCTACGCCTGCTGACCCCGGTGGCGCTGGGAGGGGCCGCGCTGGTCTTCGCGCTCTCACGCGATCTCAATGCCCTAGCCCTGGGTGAGACGGGCGCCCGCCATCTGGGCATCGAGCCTGAACAGTTGCGGCGATTCCTGCTGGCCCTGGTAACCTTGCTCACCGGGGCAGCGGTGGCCATCTCTGGGACCATCGGCTTCGTGGGCCTGATCACCCCGCACGCCTTGCGCCTGATCGTGGGTCCCGATCACCGGCTGCTCTTGCCGGCGACGGCGCTGGCTGGGGCCGCTTTCCTGGTGCTCTCCGACACTCTGGCCCGCACGCTGCTCTCGCCGGTCGAGCTGCCGGTGGGAATCATTACTGCGTTTGTAGGCGCGCCCTTCTTTCTCTATTTGCTGGTGAGCTCCCGGCCGGAAGGGTCAATATGAATGATAATATAGCTATCGAATCGCTGAGCTTTGCCTATAATGGCCAACGCGTCCTACGAGATATTGATCTGGAGGTCAAGCCTGGCGAGCTGTTGGCGCTCATCGGTCCCAACGGCTCCGGCAAGACGACCTTATTGCGCCAGATCTCCGGCGCGCTGCGCCCGGCCCGAGGTGCGGTTTATCTGGACGGTCAGGAGGTAGCTCGGCTCAAGCCGGCCGAGCTGGCCCGGCGGCTGGCGGCCCTGGAGCAGGAGCAGAGCGTGGGCTTCGATTATACCGTGCGTGAATTGGTCTCTTTGGGGCGCATCCCTCACCGTGGCCGGCTGAGCCGCTGGCGGCCTGAAGATGAGAGCGCTGTAGAGCGAGCGCTGAAGAGCACCGGTCTCCAAGAGCTGGCCCGGCGTTCGCTGCAGCAGCTCTCCGGAGGCGAGCGTCGGCGGGTCTTTTTGGCTATGGCGCTGGCGCAGGAGCCGCAAGTGCTCTTACTAGATGAACCCACGGCGCATCTGGATCTGAAATATCAGTTGGAGCTGTTGGGACTGGTGCGCGGTCTGGTCGCGCGTGGCCTGACGGTGATCGCCGCGTTCCACGATCTCAATCTGGCCGCGCGCTACTCCGACCGGGTGGCCGCGCTCTCCAGAGGCCGTCTGGTGGCACTGGGGTCGCCGCGCGACGTCCTAACCGCAGATTTGATCGAATCGGTCTGGGAAGTACAGGTCCAGGTGTTGGAAGATCAGGAGAGCTTTTGGATCATCCCGCGAGCTAGATATTCCGGACGATTGCTGGTATCGTCTTGATATTCAGGGAGGTTAAACATGGTGCGCATCTACACCCGCAGCGGCGACCGCGGCGAGACGGGGCTCCGGGGAGGGAAACGTGTCAGCAAGGCGTCCGGGCGCATCGAGGCCTATGGCACGGTGGACGAGTTGAACGCCTGGCTGGGTCTGGTGGGCGCCGAGAGTGAGGATGCCCAGATAACGGAGCTGGTGCATGCCATCCAGAACGAGCTACATATCGTGGCCGCCAAGCTGGCCAATCCCGGCGGGCGGGAGGGACCGCAGATCGAGGCCGCCCAGGTCGGCCGGCTGGAGGCACATTGCGACCGGCTGAGCGAGGAGTTGCCACCTCTCAAGCAGTTCATCCTGCCGGGCGGCAGTCGGGTGGCGGCGCTGCTGCAACTGGCACGCACAGTCGCCCGCCGGGCGGAGCGACGCGCGGTGGCGCTGGCGGCCGCTGAAGAGGTCAGTCCTGAATTGATCAGGTATCTCAACCGGCTCTCCGATCTGCTATTCCTGATGGCCCGCGCGGTCAACCATCGCTCCGGCACGCCGGAGATTCATCCCAGCTATTGAGGAACTCTCTGGTCTCATGCCCATGTCAACCGACACCGCGCTCGCGGAAATTCGTCAGGACAATCGCTCCGGCGCCACCCGGCTGACCGAACGGGCCGGTCAGGCCCTGCTGACTTGGCTAGCGGCAATACCGGCCGAGCAATCTTTGGGGAAAGCCCAGCAGAACTTGAGTCGCTTCACCCGTGAGCTGGCCAAGGCCAAGCCGGCGATGGCCTCGATGCGCAATCTGGCCAATCAGGCGCTGCTGGCATCCGAGCTGGTCGGCTCGCCCGCCGAGCTGCGTCGGCATGTCGCCCAGACGGTCCAGAGATATATTCAACAGCTCGGCGAGAGCACGGACCTGATCGCTGCCCAGGCCGCCCGGCTCATCCGGCCCGGCGCTACGGTGATGACTATCTCTTATAGCTCAGTCGTTCTAGCTACGTTCAAGCGGGCTTTGAGCGCCGGCAAGCATTTTCGGGTTATCTGTCCTGAGTCACGGCCCATCTGCGAGGGTCGGGTGCTGGCCCAGGAGCTGGCCCGGCTGGGCCTGAGGGCGGAATTGGTGGCCGATGCCGCCGCGCCGGCGCTGGTGAGCAGGAGCGAGCTGCTGTTGCTCGGCGGGGACGCTCTGGCTCCGGAAGGGCTGGTCAACAAGATCGGCAGCTATCCCCTGGCGCTAGCCGCCCAGGCTGCCCAGCGGCCGGTTATCGCTCTGGTAAGCAGGCAGAAATACCTTCCACTCTTTCGCCGGGCCTGGCTGCCCCAGGAGCCGCCGCAGGAGCTCTGGCCTGAAGGCGAGATGCCGGCCAAGCTGACGATACTGAATAGCTATTTTGAGCCGGTGCCCTTGGCATTGCTGGGCCAGGTCATCTCGGAGGCCGGAGCGCTGGCACCCGAGCAGTTGCTGGGCCGTTTGCAAGCGCTGCGGCTACTGCCCATACTAGCGGCGTGATGGGCTATCAAGAACGGACAAGCGCAGGGGCCGAGAGCGGGCCGGTTGAGATCGAGCTGTTGGCCATCGGCAACGAGCTGCTGCGCGGCCTGGTGCAAGACACCAGCAGCTACTGGCTCTGCCGCCAACTGACCGGCCGCGGCGGCCAGGTGGAGCAGGTGCTGATCATTCCCGATGAAATCGAAATAATTGCCCAGTCGTTGCAGCGGGCGCTCCGGGCAAAGCGGGCGCTGATCATCACCACCGGCGGTCTGGGCCCGACCCACGATGACCTGACGCTTCAGGCTGTCGCCCAGGCCAGCGGCTGCCCCTTACAGCTTCACCCGCAGGCCGAGCAGATGGTCGTTGACTGCTACCGGCGCTTGGCCCAGGCCGGGCGGGTGCATGCTGGTGAGCTGAGCGCCTCCAGGCGTAAGATGGCCCTGCTGCCGCAGGGCGCGGTGGCCTTGGCCAATCGAGTGGGAGCCGCGCCGGGCGTGCTGCTCAAGCAGCGAGCCAGCTTGATCGTCTCGCTGCCCGGCGTGCCCCCGGAGATGCGCGATATCTTTGCAAACTCCCTCCAGCCTTATTTAGCAACTCTCTTCGGGGATCGCGCTTATCTGGAACGCGAGCTGGTCAGCTCGGTCAACGATGAGTCGGAGATCGCACCCTTGCTCCAAGCAGTACAGATGCGCTGGCCCCAGGTCTATCTCAAGAGCCGGGCGCACAGCTTCGCCGAGGGCATGCGCATCCAGATCACTCTGACCATCAGCGGCCGGGCTGCGACTGTGCGCCAGACCTTGCTGCAAGCATTGGACGATCTGCAAAGGACGCTGGCGCAGGCGGGGGTCTCCACCCGCCCGCTGGAGGAGGGGCCGCCTCGCCCGCCGGAAACCGGTTAGATTATGAGAGGGCCTGAGCTGAAAGCGGCAGATCGGGATAGATTCTTCGCCCGGCTGGGCCGGAGCGGCCTGGGGCTGCTGGAGTACAGCGGCGGCGCGACGCTGCTCTTGGGGCAGACGCTGCGCGGGGTGCTCTCCAGCCCTGCGCGCCGCTGGGGCCAAGCTTTGCAGCAACTGGAGCGGGTCGGCTGGCAGAGCCTGCCGGTCGTGGCCTTCATGTCCTTCTTCATCGGCATGGCCGTCGCCTTTCAGATCTCCTATCAGATGCACAAGCTGGCCTTCGCTGCCGATCTGTACCTGCCCAGCTTCGCCGCGCTGATGATCCTGCGCGAGATCGGGCCGGTCTTGACCGGGCTGATCATCGCCGGCCGGGTGGGAGCGGCCAGCGCCGCCGAGCTGGGCACGATGCGCATCTCTGGTCAGATAGACGCTCTGCGGGCGTTGGCCTCCAACCCGGTGCGCTATCTGGTCGTCCCGCGCCTGGCTGCCCTTTGCCTCGGCCTGCCGCTCTTGACCCTCTATGCCGATGCCATCGGCCTGGCGGGCGGCTATCTGGTGGGTACGACCCAACTGGCGCTGAGCCCGACGCTCTATTGGCAGATGAGCGCTCGGCTCATTACTTCGCCTGATCTGTTCACCGGCCTGATCAAAGCGTTGGTCTTCGCGGTGATCATCGCTACGATCAGCTCGTTTGAGGGACTGCGGGCGCGAGGTGGAGCCAAGGGGGTGGGGCGGGCGACCACGCGGGCGGTGGTGATCTCCTTCGTGCTGATCATCGCTGCCGATGCGCTCTTCACCGCCGCTTTCTATGCCATCGGTGGCTGAGCCGGAGCAGGTGATCGAGGTGCGCGCGCTGCACAAAGCGTTTGGGGGCCAGGCGGTGCTGCGAGGGGTTGATCTGCAGGTGCGCCCCGGCGAGACGCTGGGCATCTTGGGCGCCTCCGGCAGTGGCAAGACAGTCCTGCTCAAGCATCTGAACGGCCTGCTGCGGCCCGATGCCGGTCAGGTCTGGATCGCAGGCCAGGAGATCACCCGGCTGAGCGAAGCGCGGCTGGGCCCAATC
Organism: uncultured bacterium; assembly: GCA_913053845.1. Taxonomy (GTDB): domain Bacteria; phylum Bipolaricaulota; class Bipolaricaulia; order RBG-16-55-9; family DRJF01; genus DRJF01. The sequence continues at coordinate 8,765 of CAJXGD010000020.1, forward strand.
CGGTTACAACTGGGCATGCTATTTCAGGAGGCGGCGCTGTTCGATTCGCTCAGCGTGGGCCGGAACGTGGGCTTTGCCCTCTACGAGCACACCAAGTTGAGCCGGGAGCAGATCGAGCGGCGGGTGCGGGACTGCCTGGCCCAGGTGGGGCTGGCAGGGAGCGAGCAACTACGGCCGGTGGAGCTCTCCGGAGGGATGAAGAAGCGGGTGGGACTGGCCCGCGCGCTGGCCTTGCAACCCCGGATTCTGCTCTACGATGAGCCGACCTCCGGACTCGATCCGGCGGGACGGGCTCAGATCAACGGCTTGATTCGGCGCTTGCAGCGTGAGCTGGAGGTGACCGCAGTGCTGGTGACCCACGATATCGAGAGCGCCCGGCAGGTGTCCGATCGCCTGGCCTTGCTCCATCGAGGGAGGATCGTGCTCAGCGCGCCTCCCCAGGAGTTCTTCCGCTCCGCCGCGCCGGAGCTGCGCGAGTTTTGGGGGGAAAGGGAGCAACCGTGGAATATAATCCAAGCCTAGCCTGGAAGGTCGGTGCCTTCGTATTAGGTGGTCTGCTGCTGGTCGGCCTGTTGATCTTCGGCTTGCAGGGCTACCGACCGTTCGCGGCGGGCTATACTATTCAGGTGGTTCTGCACTCTGCCGCCGGCATCGCTCGCGGGGCACCGGTGCAGTTCGCCGGGGTGAAAGTGGGCCAAGTGCAATCGGTGACGATCAGCCGCTCGGCCCGCGCCGCGCAGCCGCAAGTCATTCTCTCGATCTGGCTGCCGGCCGATCTGGTGATTCGCGCCGACGATCGGGCCCAGATTGGCCTGCTGGGCTTGCTAGGCGAGAAATATCTGCAGATCGAACCGGGAGCCGGCCGGGGCGCGATCATCAAGCCGGGGGGCCGGCTGTCAGGCGAAGAGCCCCTGAACGAGTTGGCGCTGATGCGCCAGGCTCAGCGGACGCTGCAGCAGCTGGATGAGGCGCTGACCCGCGCCAACGCCTTGCTGGCACCCAGGACGGTCCCCGAACGACTGGGTCAAATGCTGGCCGATGCCGATCGGCTCAGCCTGGAGCTGCAACAGAGCGCCCGCCAGGCGCAAGAGCTGATGCAGCCCTGGCAGAAGCTGGGCAGGCGCGCTAACGCCCTGTTGGATGGGCTAGCGCGGCGCGCCGGGTTGATCGCGGCTGCGCTCGCCGGGCTGATCGCGGTCCTGCTGATATTCTAGCCCCGCCATTGAAGCGGCCCGGTGCAGGGCTTATGATCAACCGAGGAGCTTTCATCATCCGGAGGAGGAGATGCTCATGACGCTGACATCGCTGATTCGCAAGGGGCTGCTGATCGGGCTGGGCGCGGCCGCGCTGACCAAGGAGCGGGCCGAGGCGTTGATTGACGAGCTGGTGCGCCAGGGTGAGGTCGCGCAGCAGGACCGTCCTGAAGCTCTCAAAGAACTGTTGGATTGGGCCGAGGAGCAGGAGCGGTCGCTGCAGCGCCAGGCGGCGCAGGCGCTGGCCCAAGTGATCGCCGAGCTGCACCTGCCGACCAAAGAGGACCTCGCCCGTCTGGAGGAGAAGCTGGAACGCTTGGAGCGGCGTCTGAGCCAGCAGGACTGACCGATGGCCTTCCGACCGCTGCGTCGGCTGCGCCAACTGCGCCGCTCGCGGGTGATCGTGACCGTGCTGGCCAAGTACGGCCTGCAGGATCTGTTCAGCGCGCTGCGCACCTCCCGCCGCCGGCGGCGGGCGCTGCTCGAGGGTCAGATCGAGGGCACACGGGCCGTCAGGCTCACCCACGCTTTGGAGGAGCTGGGGCCAACGTTTATCAAACTGGGTCAACTGCTCAGCGTGCGGCCCGACCTGATCCCGCCGGAGTACGCCCAGGCGCTGGCCAGCCTGCAAGACGCCGTCCAGCCGGTGCCCTTCTCCGAGATTGAGCAGGTTTTGCAGGCTGAGCTGGGGCCCGATTGGCCGGAGCGGTTGCCCCAGCTGGAGCGAGAGCCGATCGCCTCGGCCTCGATCGCCCAAGTCCATCGGGCCCGCACCCCCCAGGGCCAGGAGGTGGCGGTCAAGGTGCAGCGGCCCAGGATCAGGCAGATCATCGCCGCCGATCTGGAGATATTGGAGGACCTGGCCGAGCTCTTGGCGCGCCGCCTCAGCGAAGGGGAGCTCTATGATCCGGTGGGCATGGTGCAGGAGTTCGAGCGCACCATCCGCCGCGAGCTGGACTTCGAGGAGGAGGGCCACAGCATGGAGCGCTTTCGCCAGGCTTTTGCCGGGGACCCTACGGTGTATATCCCTCAAGTTTATTGGGAGCTGAGCAGCACGCGGGTGCTCACGCTGGAGTATATTCATGGGATCAAGATCTCCGAGCTGGAGCAGCTCCGCGGGGCCGGGCTCGACTTGAGCCGCATCGCGCGCCGCGGCGCCCGGCTAGTGCTCAAACAGGCGTTTGATCTCGGTTTTTTCCACGCCGATCCCCATCCGGGCAACCTGCTGGTCCTGCCCCAGGAGGTCCTGGCGCTGCTCGACTTTGGCATGGTGGGCTACCTGGACCGCAGCCTGCAAGAGGCCCTGGGCGACCTGCTCATCGCCCTGATCCGCCGCGACGCCGAGGGGATCATCCGGGTGCTGGTGCGCTTGGACCTGGTCGAGCGACCTTCGCAGGCCGGCCCCCTGCGGCGCGACCTGACGGAGCTCTTGGCCCGCTACTGGGGATTGCCCTTGGAGCAGCTCAGCTTGGATCATTGGCTGAACGATTTTCTCTGGGTGGTGCGCACGCATCATCTGCGCCTGCCGGCCGAGCTGGTGATGATGGGTAAGGCGCTCACCCTGATGGAAGGGATCGGGCGCCGCTTGGATCCCAGCTTTGTCATCGTGGAGCAGGCCAAGCCCTACGTGCGCCGCCTGCTGCGCCGGCGTTTGAACCCACTGCGCCAGCGCGAGCAACTGCCCCAGTGGCTGGAGACGCTGCGCGATTCAACTCAGCTGCTCCAGGCTGCGCCCGGTGACCTGCGGGCGATCCTGGCCCAGATACGCGAGGGCCGGCTGAAGATCCAGTTCGAGCATCGCGGCCTGAAGCGTCCTTTGACCGAGTTGGACAGGTCCTCCAACCGGCTGTCGCTGGGCTTGATCACCGCCGCGCTGATCTTGGGCTCCTCTTGGGTGCTGCAATCCGGCCAGGGCCCTCGGCTCTGGGGATTGCCGGCCGTGGGGCTGGTGGGCTTCGCCCTGGCGGCGATCTTGACCCTCAGGCTGCTCTGGGCCATCTGGCGCTCGGGGAGGCTTTAAGATGAGTTGGGAATCTCTGCTAGATTTAATAAATCAGCCCTATATCAGGGCACTGCTGGCCCTGGCCGGCTTTACCCTGCTGGCCTTCGTCGTGCGCTGGGTGTTTCAGACGGTGATGAGCCGCCTGGCCAGGCGCACCGCTACCAAGATAGATGACCAGATCATCGCCGACCTGCGCGGGCCGGTCACGCTGAGCATTCTCTTCTGGGGGGTCAGCGTCGCCCTGCAGATCGCCCCACTGCCGGGCCAGCTCTCGCGCTACGTTGCCATACTGATCAACTCGGCGATCATTATTATCTGGTCGGTCGCGGTGTTGCAGATCTCGCGGCTACTGCTCCAGACCTGGGAGCGCCATTCGGAGGCGCTCACCCGTCAGCGCCTGCTGCCGCTGTTCGAGAACCTGATCAAGCTGACGGTGGTGCTGCTGGCCCTCTTGACCTTGCTGCCGCTCTGGGGAGTGCCGATCACCGGCCTGCTCACCTCGGCGGGTCTGGCCGGGCTGGTGCTGGGCTTGGCCGCCCAGAGCACCTTGGCCAACATCTTCGGTGGGGTGGCCCTCACCATTGATCGCACCTACAAGATCGGCGATTATATCGTCCTCGATGATGGTCGGCGCGGCCGAGTGAGCGAGATCGGCCTGCGCAGCACGCGCATCCTCACCCGTGATGAGGTGGAGATCACTATCCCTAACGCACTGATCGCCAACAGCAAAGTGATCAATCAGACCGGACGACGCTCGCCCAAGATGCGCATCCGCGTGCCGGTGGGGGTGGCCTACGGCTCGGACATCGAGCGGGTGCGTCAGATACTTTTAGAGATACCCGGAGACTGTCAACATACGGTCGCGCAACCGGAGCCGCGGGTGCGCTTCCGCGCCCTGGGCGATTCGTCGCTCAAGTTCGAGCTGCTCTGCTGGATTCCGGAGCCGTCCTTGAGCGGCCGCACCCTTGACGAGCTGCTCTGCAAGATCTACCAGCGCTTCCAGGCCGAGGGGATCGTCATTCCCTTCCCGCAGCGCGACTTGCACCTGCGCGATTGGCCCGTGCAGCGAGGCGACTCAGGAGCTTAGCCTGCTCGCTGGTCGAGGCGGCGCTCAACCGGGCAGCGTCAGGTGGAACCACCAGTTGATCAGCGGGGTGAAAGCCTGAGCCAGAAGGTGAAATTGCCTCAGGATCAAGATAACCGCGATGGCGATCAGCAGCGCGAAGCGCTCGATGCGGCCCATAAAGCGTCGCCCGGCCGGAGGCAGCAGGTAGGTGAGCACCCGCGAGCCGTCCAGCGGCGGGATGGGCAGCAGGTTGAAGAGCGCCAGGATCAGGTTGATCAGTCCGAAGATGAATAGGAAATAAAAGAGAGCCAAAGCTAGCTGCGCGGACCAGCTTAGGCCGGGGATGAGCAGCAAGCTGCTCCCGGCGCTCAGTCGGGCCAGCCCTGGGTTGCCCCAGTCCAGCAAGCGCAGGGCTAGCAGCGATCCGGCGCTGAGAGCCAAGTTGCTGAAAGGCCCGGCCAAGGCCACCAGCATCATGCCCCGATAGGGCTCACGAAAGTAGCCGGGATTGATCGGCACCGGCCGGGCCCAGCCGAAGGGCGGCAAGCCCACCAGCGCCATCCCGATGGGCACCAGCAGCGTCCCAACGGGGTCTATGTGCGCCAGCGGGTTAAGGGTCAGTCGCCCCTGCTGCTGGGCAGTAGGGTCGCCCAGGCGAAGGGCGACGCGCCCGTGGGCGTTCTCGTGCAGTATCACCGCCATGAGCAGCGCCGCGAGGCTCAGCCCGATTTGCACCAGCGTATCCAGGCTAACTCCGAACATGTTTAACCACCCAGCCGGCCGGAGAGTTGGCGCAGCCAACCGCGGCCCTTGAGATAGACCAGCCCGAAGAGCATTCCACCCAGGTGGGCCCAGTTGTTAATCCCCGGTGTCAGGTTGCCCGCCTCAGAGAAGAAGGCGAAGGCCGCGGCCAGGATCACAAAGTATTTGGCCTTAATGGGGAAGAGAAAGTAGAGATAGACCATCTGCTCCGGAAAGAGCAGTCCAAAGGCCAGCAGCACGCCATAGATGGCCCCCGAAGCGCCGATGGTCACCACGTACATCATCTCGGGCACCACGGTGAGGGCGAGCAGGATGACGATCAGGTTGGCCCCGATCCCGCTGACGAAATAATAGATAAAAAAACGCTTCATCCCCCAGACGCGCTCCACCGGCGGGCCGATGAACCACAGGACAAGCAGGTTGATCCCAATATGCATATAGCCACCGTGGAGGAACATGCCGGTCACCAACTGCCAGATCGCCCCTTGATAGACGACTTTATAGGGCATGAGGCCAAATTCCAAGAACATGCGATTTATCGGCCCCAGCAGCTCCAGAACGAAGATGACCAGATTAGCAACGATCAAGTATTGTACGGCGCTGGCCAGGGCCAACGGCGCCGCGAAACGCGAATAATTGGCTTTCACAGCTTCATCCCTTCCGATTCGATCGTTTTGCTTTCATTTTAGCTTGCGGCAGGCGGTGGCAAAGGGACCACCAGCAAGCTGCCCAACTGATGGGCGAGCAGGACCGCGCCCGGCTTGGCCCCCTTGGGCTTGCGCAGGTACTTGATCTGGGTATAACTGACCGCCACCTTGGCCGAGCCCCGACCGGGGGAATAATACGCCGCCAGCCCGGCGGCACGCAACAGCACCGCGTGCGGGACTTTGCCCCGCTCTGGATTAGCGATGATCACATGGGCCCCCGGCCGATCCTGCACGTGCAGCCAGAAGTCCCAGCGGCCCGCCCGGCGGATCAGCGCATCGTTCTGGCGGCCGTTGCGTCCCACCAGCACGCGATAGCCGCCGATGAGATAGCGGCGCGGCCCACCTGGTCCCAGCGGCACCGCTGCGGCTTCCCCTCCGGAGGGGCGCAGCTCGCCGCCGAGCTCCAACTGCAAAGCTCGCAGCTCTTCCATGGTCTCAGCCTGCTCCAGCCGCCCTTGGGCCGCTTGCAGCTCGGCCAATTCGCGCTGCAAGCTCTGCCGGCGTCGCTCCAGCTTGAGGGCACCTCGCTTGAGTTTTTTATAGCGCGCATAGAGCTTCTGCGCATTGGCCACCGCGTCCAGCCGTGGGTCTAGGGCGATCAGCCGCTGGCCTCCCCGAAAGAAATCTTCCAGCTCCACCGTCGCTGTGCCCGGCTGCACCCGATGGAGCTGCGCCATGAGCAGATCTGCCTGTTCTTTATAGTCGGGATACTTTGCGGCTTGCGCTAGATCGCGCCCGACGCGCTCCAGCGCGCCGGAGCTCTTCTTGAGCCGCGCGGCGAGCAGCTTGCTCAGTGCCAAGCGGGCCTGAACGGCAGGCTCTTGGTGCTGCCGGTCGTAGCAGCGATCGAGCGCGCTGGAGAGGCTGTCCAGCGGCAAAGCTTCCAGTTCGGCATAGCTGGCCATTGGCAGGGGAGCGCAGCCGTAGACCTGAGCGCCTTGCAGATATAGCTGGGGACTATAGTCGCCGCGCTCGACCCGGCGATAGAGCACCTCGATCGCGTTCCAGAGGCGCTCCAGCTCCCGATCATCCAGCAAGCTGACCGGCCGATCGGCATCGAGCTGGGCGCGCGCGGCCAGCTCAGTGCTCCAGCGCGGTCCCACCCCCTCCAGCGTGGCCAGCAGCGCCTGGCGCAACGAGAGCTCTGGCTGAGCGCTCAGGGCCTCGATCACCCGCGCGCTCCCGGCGGCCAACGGCAGCAGCTTGCCCTGAGCGGGCAGCGGCGGATAGAGCCCACCGGGCCGAAAGCTGCGCTTAGCCTCGCCGCGGCTGAGGGCACCCAGCACCCGTTCACCCTGGAGCAGGATGGCGTTGGAGCGGCGCCCTAGCAGTTCGCAGCGCAAGGTATAGCGCTGGCCGCCGCGCTCGACCTCCAGATCAACCAGCCGTTCCAGGCCAGGCTGGCGAATATCAGTGAGCACGCCGCCCATCAGGTGTTTGCGCAAGAGCATACAGAAGGCCGGTGGCACCGAGGGGTTCTCAAACTGCTGGCCGGTGAGCTGCAGGCGTGCCTCCTCGGAGAGCGCACAGAGCAGGCGACGCCGCTGTCCGGTCCACAGCCCTAAAGTGAGCAGCCGGGGATCCGGCTGGTAGATCTCCTGGATCAGGCCACCCTTGAGCAAGGGCCGCAGCTCGGCGACCATGGCGGCCAGGGTGATCCCTTCAAAGGCCATAATGCTTTATTATAGCATTAAGAACGGCTATTTGCCCCTAGCGAAGCCCTATGCTATAATTAAATCATCGGCCGGTGTAGCTCAGTTGGTAGAGCAGCGGTTTCGTAAACCGCAGGTCGGAGGTTCGAGTCCTCTCGCCGGCTCCAGGGTCTAGACCCTAAGGGCGCTCAGCTCAGTTGACAATTGTGTTTTCTTAGCTCATACTCTTCTGACTGTGACTAGACCAACGGTGGGCTTGGCCCTCTCCAGCGGCGGAGCGCGTGGGGCGGCCCATACCGGCGTGCTGCAAGTTCTTGCCGCCAACGACATCCCAATTGATCTGATCGTCGGAACCTCGATAGGCGCCATGGTCGGAGGGCTCTACGCTGCCGGCGTGCCGCTGGAGAGAATAGAGCAGGAATGGCTTAACACTGATCTGGTGCAGGTGGCCAAGAATCTCATGCCGACCTTCTCGCGTCACGGTTGGAGCAGCGGCAGCCGGGTCTCCCAGATGCTCCAACGTCTGGTAGGCGAGGCTCAGATTGAAGAACTGCCCCTCAAATTCGTCGCGGTGGCTGCCGACATCAACAGCGGAGAGGAGGTCGTCATCCAGCAGGGTCCCTTGGTCGAGGCCATCCGGGCCAGCGCTTCGATCCCTGGCCTATTCGTCCCGGCCGCTTTTCAGGGGCACTTGCTCGTGGACGGAGGTCTGGTCAACCCTCTGCCGGTTGATGTGGTCCGCCGCTTGGGTGCCCAACTGGTGATCGCGGTGGACCTGGGCTACTACCCCCAGCAGCCGGGTCGCAAGCCAGGCTTACAGCTTACCAAGCGGGCGATCCGCTTCATCGAGGGACACTTGGGCGGGCTGTTGCCCGATCGCTGGATGGCGCCGTTGAGAACGCTCAGCCATGCCGAGCGAGAGGAGCTGAGCCGCAATGCACCAGGGGTGATCAATACCCTCATCTTGGCCTCAGTCATTCTCCAACGGCGGATCGTCAAGTTGACCCAGATGCTCACTCCTCCGGAGATCGTCATCCACCCACGGCTGGCCGAGCACCCGCCACGTTACTACAGCGCCCGGCGGGGCATCGAGGCCGGCCGGCTCGCCGCCGAGCAGGCCCTACCCCAGATCAAGCGCCTGCTGCGCTCGGTCCCAGAAGATTCCCTGTAAACCAGGACGCTCGCAGGGTTATACGCCGCTCGATTATGCTTGATCCGACCCAACCTGACGTATGAAGAACAAGAAGAGTGTGATCAGGCTAAAGGCCGTCAGCGACAGGAAGGGGATGGTGACAAAGCCCCACAAGTTGATCCACTGCGTGGTGCACGGCACCCCCACCTGACAGAGGGCCTCGGCCCGGAAGCCTGGCACCTTCTGTTCCAGATACTGAAAGAGCGCGATGGAGCCCCCAATGATGCTCAGGGGAAGGACGTAACCCGCTATCCGTCGATCGTTCCGATAGCTGGCGATTCCTAGCAGGATGACCAACGGATACATGAAGATCCGCTGGAACCAGCAGAGCTGACAGGGGATGAAGTGCAACCCCTCGCTGAAGTAGAGGCTCCCTCCGGTAGCGACCATAGAGACCAACCAGGCGAAGTAGAGTCCGTAGGTCCGCAATAATCTCCTCATGGCTCAGTCCACCTCAGTATTTCTCCAATAGCCGATCTGGGATTCTTGTATGGTCAGCAACGGTCCACCTCCGCTCGTCCGAGGCGATATCATTTAGCTCCCTGCTTGTTCTTGTGTTTTCCCACTCCTAATAGCTCCTTTGTCGATCTTAGCTTCGGTCTCCTTGGGACTGACCCGGGCCAGGCGCATCGCGTTGCCTGTCACCGTCAAGGACATGCCCATATCGCCTACCAAGACGGCGATCACCAGCGTCACCCAGCCGGGAAAGACCCCTAGGCCCAGCGTGAGTTTCACCGCGATCGCACTCCAAATGTTCTGTCGGATGACACCACGTGCCATCCGACTGAGATACGTCACATAGGGCAATTTCGAGAGATCATCGGCCATCAGCGCGATATCTGCCGTTTCCAAGGCCGTGTCCGTCCCGGCCGCTCCCATGGCAATCCCCACGGTCGCCACAGCCAGCGCCGGTGCGTCGTTCACCCCATCGCCCACCATGGCAATACTCCCGTACTCTTCCAATAAATGCTGGATCTCATGCACCTTCTGGTCAGGCATCAGGCTGGCGTGGAAGTGGGTGATCCCCAACTCCCCAGCGATCGCCCGCGCCGTGCCCTCGTTGTCTCCGGTGATCATTATAATCTCTAAACCCATGGATTTCAGCTGCGCGATGGCCTGTTGGGCCTCGGGGCGCAGACGATCGGCTACCGCCACGATTCCCCAAAGCTCCCGCTCGCTGCCCACCAGCATCGTCGTCTTGCCCTCACCCTGAAGCCGAGCCAACTCCTCCCTGGGGATCTCAATGGAGAACTCTTCAAATAACTCGGGCGATCCTAGCAAGCAGACCGCCCCGTCGATCTGCGCCCGCACCCCCCGGCCGGTGATCGACTCGAACCCCTCGGCTGTCTTCGAGTCGATCCTCTGCTCAGCAGCGCGGCTCAGGATGGCTTGGGCGATGGGATGCCCACTGGGGCGCTCCAACGAAGCAGCCAGCATGAGCAGTTCCTCATCGCTGTGACCGCCTAGGGGCATGACGTCGGTGACCTCGGGCCGCCCGCTGGTGAGAGTGCCCGTCTTATCGAAGGCGATGGCCTTGACTTGGCCCATCGCCTCCAGATATTTCCCGCCCTTGATCAGCACCCCGCCTCGGGCGGCGCTGGTGATGGCCGACACCACCGAGACGGGGGTGGAGATGAGCAGAGCGCAGGGGCAGGCGATCACCAGCAGCGTGATGGCCCGCAGGAACCAGGGATTGAAGGGAGCGGCAAAGAGGAGCGGAGGCAGCAGCGCCACGCCCACCGCGACCGCCACAACCGTAGGCGTGTAGTAGCGCCCGAATGTCTCGACAAACCGCTCGCTGGGGGCCTTTTGCGCCTCGGCCTCCTCAACGAGATGGACGATCTTGGCCAGGGTGGTGTCCTGAACGCGCTTAGTCACTTCAACCTCTACGTACCCCTCTTGGTTGATCGAGCCGGCGTAGACCCCGTCGCCCTCCTCTTTGTCGACCGGCATCGATTCGCCGGTGATCGGCGCCTGATCCACTGAGGAGCGTCCCCGGATGATCAGGCCGTCCATGGCGATCCGCTCGCCCGGCCGCACCGCGATCAGATCGCCGATCTGAATTTCTTCCACTGGCAGAGTTTCTTCCCGACCATCCCGGAGCACGCGGGCCTGGTTGGGCGCCAGCTTCATCAGTTCTCGCAGCGAGTTACGGGCCCGGTCAACTGAGTATTCTTCCAATAGCTCGGCCAAAGAGAAGAGAAACGCCAAACTGGCGGCTTCCACATACTCGCCGATGGCGACCGCTCCTCCGATGGCGATGATCATGAGAAAGTTGATGTTGAGCGAGAGCGTGCGCACGGCTTCGAGGCCCTTGCGGGCGAAGTGATAGGCTCCAAAGAGGATCGCCGCCAAATACCAGAAGGCTGATGCCGCGATGCTGCGCCCAAAAATCACTGTCACGGTCGGGTCGAAGCCGGATAAGCTGAGCAATAAGCCGACGGCCAGCAGCAGTCCTGCGATACCGGTGAAGAGCGCTTCGCGCCCCTTCCAGACCGATTGCCGCTCGTCTTTGGCCGCTAGGTCAGGGGCACAACTGGCGCAACGGGGGTCATTTACGGCCAGCTCTGGTGTCCGTTCGCCCTTCATGCCGACTCCTGGACGTGCTCCAGGCCCTGCTCGAAGAGTTTTTCGATGTGCCCATCGTCCAGCGAATAATAGACGATGCGCCCCTCTTTCCTGTACTTGACCAGTTGAAGCGCGCGCAGCAGCCGCAGATGATGAGAGACGGTGGAGTCGCGCATCCCCAAGAGGCTGCTCAGGTCGCAGACGCAGAGCTCGGCTTTGGAGAGCGCGTAGAGAATTTTAACTCGCGTTGAATCGCTCAATATCTTGAAGGTCTCGGCCAACTGGAAGGCCACTTCATCGCCGATCATCTGCTCCTGAACGAGCTTGACTTGAGCCTCGTTGACGTATTTGACCTCGCAGACGTCGTCTTTGCTTCTCTCCGAGGATCGAGTTGTTTGAGTCAAGATGCATCGCTCCTTATTATCTATATCTGCATAGCTATCGAATTGTTAAGTATATGCAGCTCGCTTCGGGATGTCAAATCTTAGAGTTGTCTCAGGCAAGATGAGCATGAGCGGGGGGATAGCTAACCACAAACCGCCTTCACCTTCTTTTCACCCGCTCTCCACAAAATCTTCACGATTGTTGAGTATAATTCAATTTGTCCGGCACCCCGGACACGAGAGCCGGAGTGGCCGTACTCGTCAAGAACAGTTAAGATCAGATAGCTAGCGCAAGCATAGCTAATCCAGTTAAAGGGGGATGAGACGATGAAGCGAACCAGCTTACTTATCGGACTAGGAGCATTGCTGCTGGCACTGGCCCTGGCGCAGCCGGGAGTCAGCCAGATGGGCAATCCACCTCCACCCACAGGGCAGAAGATGGCTCCAGCGCAAAACCCTGAGAAATTGCAACTGGAGATCCAACTGCTGCGGGCGCTGGATATGGCTGGCCTGAGCCCCACGCAGCTCAAGACACTGCATACTATCGTGACCGGCTTGCAGGAAGCACAGTCTGGCGTGCAGCAGGCCCAACAGCAGTTGAAAGATTTCCTGGTCGGCTTCCCAGGAGACTCTAGCAAATTTGCGCAGGCCGTGGCACCCTACGACCAAAGGGTGACAGCGGCTCACCAGGCCTTGCGAACCGCCTTGACCCAAGCGGTCGACCAGGTAAAAAACCTGCTCACCATCAGCCAAGGCGAGGCCTTGCTCAAAGCGCTCAGGCCGCTGCAACGGCGGATGATGCATGGCCAGGCTGCCATGGCCAGCCCTGTCGCTTGCCAAACGCTGCGCTTTGACTTCAAGCCGCATCTCGCTCCTAAAGCTGAAACGAAGGACGAGCAGGAGCAGTCAATGATGCAAAACTGGCGGGAAAAGATACAGGCCCTGATGCAATTCATGTCCAAGGAGACCATCATGACGCGCCGGCAGGGGCAATTCAGCGTTCAGAATATGCCCATGGAGCAAATGTTGCAGCAAATGCAACAGATGATGAGGCGGATGCATGCTACCTTCCGCAGCCAGTGTGCACCGGCTCAGGCGGAGTGGAGTCAATTGCTGGTGGGCCACCTGGAGCTCCTGCAGCAAGTCCTCCAGGAGAGGCTGGCCAAGTTGGCCCTGGCCCTGCCCCAGAGCTAGAGCTACGGCTGCCAGTTGAGATACCCAGAGCTGGCGGGAGGAGTCCGCACCGCTCTCGGCGTCGGGCTCCTCCTGTTGGTGCTCTCCGGCACCGGATGCAGCCGGCCACCGGCCGTCGGTGCTCAGCTCCTCGTCGTAGCCAGCATCGCCCCCTTGGGTGACTTCGCTCATCAGGTCGGTGGCAAGCTGGTGCAGGTCACGGTCATCCTGCCGCCGGGGATCAACCCCAAGACCTACGAGCCGACGCCAGAGCAGATGCGCCTGATCTCCCGGGCGCGCCTGCTAGTGCTCAATGGCATCAGTTTGGAGTTCTGGGCGGACAAGGCGATCGCCGCCGCTGACAATTCCAAGCTAATCGTTGTCGACACCTCAAGTGGCCTGAAAGTGCTTGCTGGTGGTGCCGGTGAGCCTGGTGGTAACCCGCACGTCTGGCTCGACCCGCTCGATGCCATCGTGCAAGTCGAGCACATCCGTGATGGGTTGCTTCGTGCTGACCCTGGACACGCCAGTAGCTATCGCGCCAATGCCGCCGCCTATATCAAGCGTCTCCGGGCGCTTGACCAGCAGATCAGAACGCAGGTGGCCGGCTGGTCCCATCGGGAGTTCGTCGCCCTCCAACCAGCTTGGGCTTACTTCGCCAGGCGGTATGGGCTCGTTGAGGCGGGTGTGATCAACTCCTCTCCAGGCAGAGAGCCTACGCCGGCCGAGTTGGCCCAAATCATCGCAACAACCAAGAAAAATAAAATCAAAGCGATCTTTGCCGTGGTGCAGTTCTCACCCAAAGCCGCGGAAATCATCGCCGCTGAGACCGGTGCCCAGGTGGTGGAGCTCGATCCCCTGGGCGGCGTCCCCGGTCGGCAGAGCTACCTGGAGCTGATGCGCTATAATCTGGCTCAGATGGAGCGAGCCCTGCGATGAACGAAGCCATTATCGAATTAGCGAAGGTCTCGGCGGCTTACAACGGGGAGCTGGCGCTGCAAGAGGTCTCTCTGACCGTGCAGCGCGGCGAGTTCCTGGCGATCGTCGGTCCCAACGGCTCGGGCAAGACGACCCTGCTCAAGGTCGTGCTGGGCCTGCTGCGCCCGCTGGCCGGCCGGGTGCGCGTCTTCGGCCGCCCCCCTTGGCAGCTGGGGACCGAGCGATGGCGCATCGGCTACGTGCCGCAGGTCCACCAGGCCGACCTGCGCTTCCCGGTCAACGCCTATCAGACGGTGCTGATGGGTCGCTACGGTCAGCTGGGGCTCTTCCACCGTCCAGGCCCTCGGGACCGAGCGGCAGCGGAGCAGGCGCTGGAGCGCGTCGCCCTCAGCGAGCTGGCTCAGCACCCCATCGGAAAACTCTCCGGGGGCCAGCGCCAGCGGGTCTACCTCGCCCGAGCCCTGGTAGCCCAGCCAGAGCTGCTCCTGCTCGATGAGCCGACCACCGGGGTGGATCCCGGCGCGAGCGAGAGTTTCTACGAACTGCTCAGCTCACTCCACGCCGAGGGGCTGACCATCGTGCTTATCTCACATGATGTGGGTGTGGTGGCACAGCAGGTAGATCAGGTGGCCTGTCTCAACCGGCGCCTGATCGTCCATGGACGCCCTCAAGAGGTCTTGAGCTCCGAGGCCTTGGCCCAGATGTACGGCTGCGAGGCGGTGCTCTTTTTGCATGGACGGGTGCCGCACATAGTCGTGGAGCGGCCGGAGGAGAATCGATCCTAACCGTGGAGATCTTCCAGTACGCCTTCATGCAGCGGGCACTGCTCGCCGGGGTGCTCATCGGAGCTATCTGCGCGGTGATCGGCGTCTATATGGTGCTGCGGGGACTCGCCTTCCTCGGTGCCGGGATCGCCCACGCGTCTTTCGGTGGGGTGGCTCTGGGCTTTCTGCTGAAGATCAACCCACTGCTCTCGGCGATCGTCTTCTGTCTGGCCACCGCCTGGGGCATCGGCTATACGGCCCGCAAGGGTCAGATCAAAGAGGACGTAGCCATTGGGATCCTCTTCGCCTCAACGTTGGCCTTGGGCATTCTGATCATCGGCCTGATGCCGAGCTACAACGTGGATCTCTTCGGCTATCTCTTCGGCAGCATCCTGGCAGTGACCCCGTTTGATCTGCTCCTCACCGCCGGCCTGGGGGTGGGGGTGCTGCTGACCGTGGCCCTCTTCTACAAAGAACTGCTCTATATCTCATTCGACCCGGAGATGGCCCAGGCGAGCGGGCTGCCGGTGAGCCGGCTCTACTTTCTGCTGCTCGGTTTGATCGCCATCACGGTGGTCATCTCGCTCAAGGTGGTAGGGATCCTGCTAGTCACCGCGCTACTGGTCACTCCAGCCGCCGCAGCCTATCAGCTCACGCAAGACATTCGCACCATGATGTTCCTCGCGGTGCTGCTGGGCGTGGGGGCGGCCGTCGGGGGTGTGCTGCTCTCCTATGTGCTGAATACCGCCTCAGGGGCGACCATTGTGCTCCTCTCGACCCTGAGTTTTTTCCTAGCAGCGTCACTCTCACCCCAGCGCCGGCGGGCCAGGCGGCGAGATATGTCAGGCTAACTGCCGGGTTTGGGACAGCCCTCCAGGGGAAGCAGCTCGGCGGGCGTGGTGACCTGTTGAGCCCTGGTCTGGACCTGCGCCTCGGCGACGAGTAGCTCAAAAATTCCCCAGATCCGTGGGTCGGCCATGTTGCGCAGCGCGTTGGCGCAGGCGATCTTGCGTCCGCGGCCGATCAGTTTTGCTGCCTCGTCTTTGCGACCCTGAAACTGCAAGGCCAATCCCTTCATCATCAGCTTGGCATACTGACTTCCCGGACCGTGACAGGCCTCGCAAGTTAGATCCATCGTCTTGAGCAATCCCTGATCGATGAAGGGATGATTTTTGAAGGCCTCCGGGTGCACGCTGGTCATGAATTCCGGGCGATACCAACGCTCGACGTGCGCTTTATTGGAGGGCGGTATGTAGGAGGTGCCCCCCGGATGGGGCAGGGTATGACAGCCCAGACAACTGGTCGAGCCGATGAATTTGAGCGGATCGCCGGAGACGGTCACATCGGTGCGCTTTTCGATCAGCTTGGCTTTGGGGTTGACCGTCTTGAAGGGTGAGCTCCGCTCACCCAACCCCTCGGTCAAGAAGGTCCCCTTGTGCAGCTCCCACCACTGCTCGATGCTCCGGATCTCTTTCTGGCGCTTTTGGGGAGGACTGCTGAAGCTGAAGCCGAGGTCATCGCCGACCATCCAACGGATCTCCTCGATGCCCGCCTGGCGGGTCATCCCTCGCGGGGAGCGCAGTTTGGCCAGACTGGCCTCGAAGACCGCCGCGAAGTTGTCGCGCAGCCCCTCATGCGCCACTTTGGCGTTGGTAGCACTGCCCACACCGCTATGACAGGCTGTGCAGCCCACCTGGTCAAAGGGCAGTTGGCTAATGATCTTTTTCAGCTTAGCGTGCTCAGCGGTTAAATCCTTCAGAGGCTGGTGGTCGAAGCCGGACACCCCCGTATTGATATGACAGGCCATGCACAGGTCCGCACTGCGCCCGGCCTCGGTGACCACTTTGTGTTTGTCCAAGCTGAGCTGAGCCTCGATGGCCAAGCGTTGAAGCGGGTTTAAGGGATGTCCCAGCTTGCGGACCTCTAACGTGGTGTAATATTCGCGTTGATAGGCGCGCCAGCTTTGATTGTAGTTGTCCAGGGCGATGGCCACGAAGACCAGCAGAAGCACCACGCTGCCGATAGCAAAATGCTTGCGCACCACTTTGGTTCTGATCCCCCTTGATCTGCGTCGCTGACGTGATGAGGCCCTACTTTACCAGGCGGCACTCCGGATTACCAGCCGGCGACCAGGCGTCGCGCCTGGGCATCGGCAGCCAGCAGCTCGGGGAGCGAAGGCTCCCGGTGGCTAGGAGTGGGGAGCTCTTGCAGCAGTCGTGCCAGCCCGGCGGCGATTTGAGTGAAAGCGATCTCGCCTCTCAGAAAGCGCTCAACCAGCACTTCATCAGCAGCATTGAGGGCCGCTGGAGCGCTGCCGCCGCGTCGCCCGGCCTCAACCAGAGTGAAAAAGGCCGGGTGGCGTTCGGGGTCTATCGCCTGGAGCTCCAAAGACAGTCCGGCCAGCGCCAGTCGGGGCCAAGGGTTAGCCTGACGCTCCGGGTAAGTGAGCGCATATTGCAGCGGCAGGCGCATGTCCGCCGCCCCCAACTGGGCCAGCAGCGTACCATCGCACAGCTCGATCAGCCCGTGCACCAGGCTCTGGGGCTGAATGATCGCACAGAGCTGCTCGTAGGGTAGGCCGAAAAGCCAGTGGGCTTCAATGATCTCTAGGCCCTTATTGACCAGAGTCGCCGAATCCACGGTGATCCGTTGGCCCATGTGCCAGTTGGGGTGACGCAGCACCTGCTCAGGACGAGCCTGGGCCAGCTTGTCCAGGGGCCAGTCGCGCAAGGCCCCACCGGAGGCGGTCAAGATCAAGCTGGCGATCTCTTCCGCCGGCCGCCCGGCCAGCAACTGGAAGATGGCGCTATGCTCGCTGTCTACCGGAATCAGGCGCGCCCCGCCGCGCCGGCAGGCCTGCCGGATCAGTGAGCCCCCGATCACCAGCGACTCCTTATTGGCCAAAGCCACGTTAATCCCGGCTTCCAGTGCCGCGAGCGTGGGCCGCAGCCCCAGCGCGCCGACCAGCCCATTGAGCACCAGATCGGCGCTCGAACCGGTGGCTGCCCTCTCTAAGCCTGAAGCGCCGGCTAGCCATTCGATCTGTCCGGCGGCCCTGCCCAGACGCTCTTGAGCCGAGTCGAGCGCCTGCTCATCTGCCAGCGAGACGAACTGGGGTTGCCAGCGACGGATCTGGGCGAGCAAGCGCGTTAGATTATGCCCGGCCGCCAGGGCGACGACCTCAAACTGCATACCCTGACGATTCAACTCGCTGATAACTTGGAGGGCTTGAGTGCCGATCGAGCCGGTCGAGCCGAGCAGGGCAACCCGTTTGGGGGAGGTGTGCATTAGCTGCCAGCCGTCGGGTTAAGCCGGCTGCAGGCTAGGCAGGTCCAGCAGTTGATCGAGCTGATCTTCCTCGATCACCTCGACCTCCAGGAGCTTATTGGCCAGCCTAGTGAGCAATTCCACATGCTCGCTGAGCAGCTCTTTGGCCTGCTGGTGGCAGGACTCGATGATCTTTTTGATCTCTTCATCGATGATCGAGGAGAGTCGCTCACTATGCTCCTGATGGTTGAGCACCAGGTCTTCTCCTAAGAAGACGTTGCCGTTCTCGCGACCCAAGCTGAGTGGCCCGATGCGCTCGCTCATGCCGTAGCTGACCACCATGCGCTTGGCGATCTCGGTGGACTTCTTGAGGTCATCGTAGGCCCCGGTGCTCAGGTCGCCGAAGACCACCTCTTCTGCGGCCCGCCCGCCCAGCATCCCGGTGAGCCGAGCGAGCAGCTCTTCTTTGGTGTAAATATACTTTTCTTCCAGCGGGATCTGCAGCGTGTAGCCCAGCGCCGACTCCCCGCGCGGTACGATGGAAATGCGATGAATGGGATCGGCCTTGGGCATCAGCTTGCCCACCAGCGCATGGCCGGCCTCATGGTAGGCGATGCGCTTCTTCTCCTCCTCGCGGATCAGGTGACCCTTGCGCTCGATGCCGGCGATTACCCGGTCAATGGAGTCCTCAAAATCCTTCATCTCGATCTGAGATTTGTCCCGCCGCGCGGCCAGCAGGGCCGCCTCGTTGCAAAGGTTCTCCAGATCGGCTCCCACGAAACCGGGGGTGCGCCGGGCCAGCAGGGCTAAATCGACGTCGGGCCCCAGCTTCTTCTCCTTGGCATGGACCTGGAGGATCGCCTCGCGGCCCTTCATATCGGGCGGGGGGACCACGATGCGCCGGTCGAAGCGCCCCGGCCGCAGCAAGGCGGCATCCAAGATATCAGAGCGGTTGGTGGCGGCCAGGATGATCACGTGGTCGTTCTTCTCGAAGCCGTCCATCTCCGAGAGCAACTGATTGAGCGTCTGCTCCCGCTCGTCGTGACCCCCACCGATGCCGGCACCGCGCTTACGGCCCACCGCGTCGATCTCGTCAATGAAGACGATTACCCCGTTCTTGCTCTTGGTCTCGTCCTTGGCCCGGCGGAAGAGGTCGCGCACCCGCGCTGCCCCCACTCCGACGAACATCTCCACAAAGTCGGAGCCGGAGATGGAGAAGAAGGGCACATCGGCCTCACCGGCGATCGCCCGCGCCAGCAGCGTCTTACCCGTGCCCGGCGCGCCGACGAGCAGCACCCCCTTGGGGATCTGCGCTCCCAAGCGCACGAACTTCTGAGGATCTCTGAGATACTCAACGATCTCTTCCACTTCCTCTTTGACCTCGTCAATGCCGGCCACGTCCTTGAAGGTCACTTTGGAGTATTCTTTATTGAAGGTACGCGCCGGGCTGCGCCCAAAAGATAGCGCGTTGGTGCCCTCACCCTGCATGCGTCGCAGCATCCAGAGCCAGAAGAGAAAGATAAGCGCCATGGGCACGATGTAGAGCAGGGCGGTCCAGATGAAGGAACGGTCTTCTTGCTGCTTATAGACAACCTTGACGTTTTTTTTCTGCAATAATGGCGCCAGGCTGGAGTCGGGGGTGCCGGGGTTGGTAGGCAGCATGGTGGAGAATTTCTTGCCCGAGATCAGCATTCCCTTCACTTGAGAGCCGCGGATGGTGACCGATTGCACCTCGCCCTGCTGCAATTGGCTGACAAAATTGGTGTAGCTTATCTCGTTGTTGCTAGGATTGCTCCGGAAGGTTTGCAGCAAGATCAGCACAAAGATGCCTGCCACTACCAGCAAGATGATTGTGCGGAAGTTCCGGTTCTTCCGGCGTTGCTCATCGTCTTGAGGATTCAATGGGTTATTCACAGATAGTCACCTTTCTCCGGCAGCTACACTAATGGGATTATCTTACCATCCCGGAGGCCAGACGTCAAACGTTAGCCGCCTAGAGATGCTGCTTTCACTGTGACCGGGGTGGCGCAGGCATCCGGCTCTAGACCCTAGAGGGCTTGCAAGGCAGTCAGCACCCGTCGGGCGATCTCCAGGCCAGCCCGCCGCTGGGCCTCGGGGGTCGAGGCGCCGATATGGGGGGTGAGCAGGGCGGCGGGGTGTCGCAAGAGGGGACTCTGCCGGCTGTAGATATCGGCGGCATAGCGATGGAGCCGCTTGGAGTCCAACGCACGCACCACTGCCACTTCGTCTACGATCTCGGCGCGCGCGGTGTTGAGCAGCGAGGCACCTGGAGCCATCTGCCCCAAAGTGTCGTCGTTGATCAGCCGCCGGGTCTCGTCGGTCAAGGGCAGATGGAGCGAGACGAAGTCGGAGCCGGCCAGTAATTCGGTCAGTTGGGCCAGTTGGACGCCCAGTTCCTGGGCCAAGGCCCGCCGATCCACCAGATCATAGGCGAGGATCTTCATGCCAAAGGCCTTGGCCAGTTGGGCCACCCGCGCGCCCACTTGGCCGAAGCCGATGATCCCCAGGCGTTTGTCGGCCAGTTCCATGCCCAGGGATTTCTGCTGAGTGCTGAGGGCGCGCGGCAGGTCGCGGGCGATGGCCAACAAGAGCCCCAGGGTCAGCTCGGCGACCGCCGAGGCGTTGGCTCCGGGGGTGTTGAGCACGGTGATGCCCCGCGCCTGAGCGGTGGGCAAGTCTATATTGTCCAGACCGGTGCCCGCCCGTCCGATCACCCGTAAGCTGTCGGCCGCGGCCAGCTCTGCCGGCCCAATCCGGGTGCGGCTGCGCAGGATGAGCGCGTCGTACTGCCCCAGCTCGTCCCGCAGCTCTTCAGGTGGGATCTCGGGGCGTACGTCAAGCTCCACCTCCGGTTGCTCCCTCAGCCAATCCAAAGCCTCGGGATGAATCGGATCGCTGACCAAGATGTGATAATTCATCTGGCTATTTACCTCCGTCGCTGGCCGTGGCCGGCGTTGGCCCGGCATCTTCCAGCACTGTCAGCGCCTGAGCGACGCCGGCACCCAATCGGCAGGAGTAACCCAACTCGCGCAGTACCAGCTCCAGCACCCCCAGGGTGCCGATCAGCTCTTGCGGGGTGATGTCGCCCACGTGGGCGATGCGAATGATCTGCCCTTTGAGCTGCTGCTGTCCCCCGGCGACCCAGATGCCGTAGCGCTCACGCAGGAGCTCGACCACCTGGGTGGCGTCTACATTGGGGGGCATCTGCAAGGCGGTGCAGACCGCTCCCGGCCGGTGGCTAAAAACTTCCAGCCCCAGCGCCTGGGCGGCCGCGCGGGTGGCACGCGCATACCGCTCGTAGCGGGCACGGATACATTCCAAACCCTCTGCCAGCAGGCCGATGAGGCTCTCGTTGAGCTGCACCAAGAGCGAGACGGCTGGCGTATAGGGCGTAAAAAAGAGCTTCTCCTTGGCACGGCGAAAGTCCCAGTAATAGCTGGCCATACCCGCTCGCTCGACCTGCTGCCAGGCCCGCTCGCTGCTCAAGGCCACGAAGGAGAGTCCCGGGGGTGTTTGCAGCGCTTTGTGCGAAGCGCCAACCACCACATCGACTCCCCAGGCGTCGGTCTCCAGGGGGATCGCGCCCAGGCCGCTGATCGCATCTACCACCAGCAGCGCTCCCGCGGTGCGGCAGACCTGAGCCAGGGCCTCGATGTCATAGGCGGTGGCAGTTGAGGTCTCAAACAGGGCCGTAAAGACAGTACGTGCTTGGGGGTGCTGCGCCAGCAGCTCAGCTAGCTCCTCCGGACGGACGGCCTCACCCCAGGGCACCGCTAGGACATGAGCCTCGATGCCGAAGGCCTGGGCAAGCTCGTCCCAGCGCTCGCCGAACTTGCCGCCGGCGACGACGATGGCCTGCTCGCCGGGGCGCATCAGGTTAACCATGCAGGCCTCCATCGCCCCAGTACCGGAGGCCGCAAAATAGAGAATCGTTCCCTCTGTCCTGAAGACCTGTTTGAGCTTATGGTCAATCGAGCGTAACAGCTCGTTAAAATCCTGGCTGCGATGATGGGGGAACGGCCGCGCGCCGGCCAAGGCCACCGACCAAGGCACCTGAACCGGACCCGGCGTCAATAGAAGCTCTTTGCCTTTCAACTTTGGACTCCTCCTTTGGCATTTCCCTAATTTAACACGCGGAGCTTTGCGCCTGCAAGCCGCAGCGGGTAAGATAGCTCGTTACATCATGGGGATGAGTCATTTAAACGGCAGGAGAATGATCTATCGGGTGAGCGGGGCACTGCTGGCGGCCTTCGTCCTGCTGGGACTTTGGGGGGGCCTGGCTGCGGCTCAGACCCAGACACCCAGCTACAAGCTGGGGGCTTCCGGCCACTTTGGCTGGATCGTTCGCTATGGCCTGGGCGATGGGCGCGGCCTGGCCCAGGCCGGCTATGTTCATGGCCTGATGCTCTCGCAGCTGCTTTCCCTGAATCTGGATGCCTCGGTTGGCGTCCCTTGGCCGGCCGGAGGGCTGCTCTCCCTGAAGGCTGCCCTCAACAACCAGCAGGGCGGCAACCTCCAATCGTTCCGCATGGGGCTGACCTCCCAGACGCTGGATGGCCAGTTCGGCGACTTCCCCATGGGCCGACCGGACAGCCTCTTCGCCTCACCTCAGCGCCAACTTAAGGGCTTTCAGCTCGGCTGGCATCCCGACAAGCGCCTGAAGATCAGCGGGGTGCTCTCTCAGGTGGAAGGGCTCTTTCAATCGCGTACCTTCCGCGGGAATGCCGCCCACGAGGTGATCAAGTTCTCCTTCCCCCAGCCGGATCGCCCCTGGCTGCAGCCCCCCTCCTACCAGCGCGACCTCAAGGGTCTGGAATACTATCAGCTGGGTAAGAAGTTCGTCCAGGGCTTCACTCAGGTCAAACTGGACTTCTCCCTCACGGAGAAGCTAAAAAGCTTACTGGTCAACTATGGCCTCGGCTACCTGCAAAAGACGATCGCCAAAGATCCCGCTCGACCACTCGACCAGGCGACCTATCGGGTCGTCTTCAGCCGGCAGAGTTATTATTTGATCCTGCAGCAAGAGGCGTTCTCGCTGCTGCGCGACCGGCTGCAGAGTTACATCGACGCTTACAACCAGAGCCCCCACGGGAGCAGCGCTCAGGCTCAAGAGTACCCCCTCAATGAGGGGACCGAGTATGAAAAGCAGTTCTTGGCTGCGCTCAGCCGCTTGGTCACCCTGAAGGTGGGGACGCTCAAGCTGGTGCTCTCCCCAGCCGGGCCCGATCAGCCTCAGGGCTACCGGCGCCAAAAGTTCTATGCGCTCGGCCAGGTCAAGCTGGTCGAGTCCTCCGTCGTCGTCCAGATCAAGATCGATAACCGCTTCACCTCGGTGAACGATCCCAGCCTACCCAATTATAGTTATCGGGTTTTTGCCGTGCAGGGGCTGATCGAGCTGGACTTCCCCTCTGACTTCTTCGACAACCCCCAGAGCGTGGTGCGGGTAGCCTACGACTATCAGGCGGCCCAAGGAACCTATCTCTTAGGACTTTCGGTGCTGAAGGGCTCTGAAAAGGTTTATCTGAATGGCAAATTGCTCCAGGCGGGCATCGACTATTCCATCAGCTATGACAACGGCCTGCTGTTGCTTCTCAAGCCCATCAAGCCCTCCGACACGCTGCGCATCGACTACGAGGTCGCCCGCGGCGGCCTGGGAGGCTTCACCGAATACCAACGGCTCTTCAGCGGCCTGCGCGCCGACTATCAACCGCTGCCCGGTCTTAAGCTCACGCTAGCGCTGCTGCAAGCGCGCGACGGCGCAGCCAACGTGATCAGCCGTGATCAACTGAAAACCATGCCCAATCAGCATACGATCGTCGGCCTGAGCGGCCGGCTCGAGCTGGGAACGCTCAAGGGACAACTGGATCTGGGTTATGGGCTCGATCGTTTCCCCTTCGATGACAACGCCCGGCGGAACCTGCCCAACCGGATCAACGTGGTGCGGGTGATCTCGCTTGCCGGTCACCGGCTGGTCCTCTTTGGAGGGCAGAATGGGCTGACCCTCTACGACGTCCGGGCCAAGCGCTGGAGTCACTACGGTGTGGGCGAAGGGTTGGCCGGCCCCGAAGTGAAGGATATCGCCTATAGTGCAGCTCATCGTCTGCTAATCTTTGCCACCAATGGCGGCTTGAGCGTACTGCGTCTGGAGATCGGCCGCTCGCCGGCGACCAGCTTCGCCGTAGTCCGCAACTGGAAACGCTATTCCGGCAAAGAAGACGGCCTGCCGCAGGGGACGATCCACGCGGCACTCATCGCGGATAAGACGCTCTGGCTGGGCTCCGATGAGGGACTCACCCAAGTGTCACTTGATCAACTGGATCATCCCAAGAATTGGAAACAGCTGCGCCGCGCCCAGCACCCCGAGCTGCCCTCCGATCAAGTGCTCAAATTGGCCCAGACCAAGGGGCGTCTCTACCTTGGAACCGACCAAGGATTGGCCTATCTCGATCTGGCCACCGGGGAGTTTGGGGCCATCCCAGACCTGGCAGGCACCCGCATCAACGATCTGGCGCTTGGTGAGGGGGACACGCTCTATGTGGCCACCGGCGTGGGCCTACGCTCACTCTCCGAGGGCGTGGGCGGCGGTTGGCTCATGCTGGGTCAGCCGGTTATCTCGGTAGCCCAGGGCCAAGGCACGATCTGGTATGGCACCTCGGCCGGACTCTACCCTCTGCCGGAGCAGGCACCAGGGCAGGGGGCGTTGCCCGCCACCGTGGGCCACCTGATCACGGCGATCGCCGCTGGGCCCGAAGGGACGGTCTGGGCCGGCGAGCAGGCCACTCCGATCAAAAATAGGCCGGAGAGCAGGTCACCAAATTATCAGTTGCTGATCTGGCAGGTGGGTCCGAGTAGAACGCGCCAATACCCCTCGGCGCAGACCGGGATCGACGCGCGCAACGAGCATCAGTTCAGCGACGTGCCCGCCGCCGATCACACCGATTATGGCTGGATCAGCAGACTTTCCCTCAGCCAAAGCTTCGGAGCGCTGCAGCTCTCGGCGACGCTCTTCGGGATCTCGCCCAAGTATCTGACCATCGGTGAGCAGCAGCGTCAAGATGCCCTGAGGTTGGATCTGGGGGCCAGCTACCCCATCAGTCCTGTCTTGAGCTTGAGCGCCGACCACCAAGAGAGCCTGACCGGTCTGACCCGTGTGCCGACGCGCTCCATTCGGGACTCGATCCGACTGAGTTGGGCCGGCGATCCCCAGTTGCAGTTGGGCTACCAGCTGAGCCGCACCGATGACAACCCCCAATATCCCGGCTTCGATCGCTTCCAGACCAGCTACTCGCTCAAGCTAGGGCAATCCTTTCTGGCCAATCGGCTGGCGACCCATCTGGGAGTGACTTTGCAGGACCATCGCCTGCTGGGCGCTACTCCCTTCACCTATCAAGAGCTGCAGCTGAACGGCGATCTGCTCTTCCGGGTGATCAACGGGCTAACGCTGCACCTCAACATAGCTAATCCGCTTAGCTTCGGCTTCGCCGGCCTGCGGGGAGAACGTCGCCTGAACTGGAGCTTGGACTGGTTCCGCCCGCTCAGTCTGGCCGGACTGCCCGATATGACTCTCACGGCCAACTATTCCGGCACCAGGCAGACGATCCTGCCCTTTGGCAGCGGTAATTTGGCCCAAAAAGGGCTGCTGAGCCTGCAACTGGCCTCCTGGCAACTGGGCCCGCTCTCCTTGACCCCTCAGGGGAATCTGTCGCTGGATCAGCTGACCGACCTGCGCGGCCGGGGCACCACGCGCACCCTGGGCGGCCAGGCCAGTTTGCAAGGCGCTTGGGGACAGTGGAGCTCGCAGTTGAGCTATCAGCGCTCCGCCGCCCGGAGCAGCTTCAACCAGGTAGAGCAACTCAATGATAATCTCTCCGGCAGCCTCGGCTACGCTGGCCTGCCCGGCCTGAACCCCAGCCTGAGCTACTCGCTGACGCTCCAGACGCTGCGCCATCCCATTTTCGGCCAGAAGCAAAATGCCAACGATAGCCTGAGCCTCAGCCTGGATTGGCAACTCCCGGATAGCCCGCTGCAGGGTAGCTTCTCGCTGAGCCGCCAGGGCACCCGGCGGGAGCGCGAAAAGACCGTTGACTATGGCTTACAAGCTAGCTGGAGCTATCAACTGACTCCCAAGATCAGCCCGCAGCTCCTGCTGAACACCGACTATACACTAGGTACGCAGGACGCTCAGCCGGTCAATCGGCTCAGCGGGGAGCTGGACTTGCGGCTGGACTGGCCGCTGCCCGGCGCCTGGGGCGCGACCTTCCAAGCGGGATATCTCTTCGGACTGGACCGCCTTTCCGCCGCCGGCTCCTATCAGAGCTTGACCTTCTCGGCCGAGGCAGGGATGGATTTTAGTATCTGAGAGCTTAGATCAGAAGGGATCAGTATCATGTCGCTGCAACGATTCTTGCACAGATTGCCCTCCTTGATTGAGCGAGCCCAAGGCATGTTTCGAGAAACCTGTCCCGGTAAACCAGAAGAAAATACCAAAGCTGATTTGTTAAATCCGTTTCTTGAGGCGTTAGGTTACGGGTCAGGATACCGAACCTTGGAGGGAAGCATTAAGAGCTTGCAGGGAACGACCACCTGGGTTGATTATTTTTTGCTGCCCGATGATCACCAGCATCCAGTCATAATGGTCGAGGCCAAGAGCTTGTGGGAGCGAGATATCTGGGAGAAGAACAAACAACAGGTGCTAGACTATCTGCGTGACTACAAGTACATGATTGGTTCAGATGAGCCTGTCTTTTGGCTGGTGCTCAGCAACTTCCGCAAGTGGTACCTGCTGCGTCTGGAAGACCGTGAGCCTTTCTGGTCATTTACCATGGAGGATTTGGCCCAGCCGGCCTTTGCCACTGAGCTCTATGAGCGTCTCGCGCGCGAGAATCTTCCCCGTAACCGCTTGCAAGAGTTCTACACCGAATGTCAGCGTGAGGGGCTGGGAGCTCGCTTCTTGACAGACTTAAAGATCTGGCGGGTCATCTTGGCCAATGGCATCCGGCGCAATTATCCCCAGCTCAGCCTCACTGAGATCAAAGAAGCCTCACAGACCCTGCTCAACCGACTGCTCCTCATTCGCCTACTGGAAGCCTACGGACAAGAATCATTCTACTCTCTGGCCCGACTCTACGATTATTGGCAGACCATGTTCAAGAACAAGCCCTTTGCTGAAGTTCTGCAGGACAAGTTTAGAGACACCTGGGCCAGCTACAACACCGAGCTATTCAGCGAGTCGCTGATTGATCAGCTTGAAATCCCGGCTGAATACCTGGAGCCACTGATTTTGCCCGATCCCGTGCTGCAAGCTCCAGTAGCTCACACTATTGGCGGAGCGATGTTTGGCTACCGCTCGATTTACAACTACGACTTCACCACGATTACCCAAGATGTGTTGGGCACGGTATATGAGCAATTCCTGGCCCACGAGCTGAGAGAAGAGCGGGGAATGATCTCAGTGCTGGAGAATAAGCAAACCCGCAAACGAGAGGGTGTATACTACACACCCGAGTATATCGTTCGCCGGATCGTCCATCAGGCGTTAGAGCCCCAGGTCAGGCCCAAGATAGACCGCGCGATTGATCTCCTAGCGGAAGGAGAATTTGAGTCTGCTTACCAAGAAGCCAAAGGCGTTTTGCAGCTACGGATCGTTGATCCGGCCTGTGGGTCCGGCTCATTCTTGTTGGGTGCCTTCGATTATCTCTTGAGTGAGATCTATCGCTACAACAAGGCGGCCAAATCTGTCTCCAGAGAACGCGCCGCGAATAACGATCTAGGGGACCTGTTGACCAACCAAGAGCGGCCCAAACCTCGTGAGATCGAAGAACCTGAGGAACAACTGCTGGTCCATGTCCTGCACGGGGTGGACCTCGATCCTCAAGCGGTCTCTTTGGCCAAGTTGTCGCTGTGGACCCGACTGCTGAGAGCCAAACCCGATCATTACGGTGCCCCACAGAGTAAGCCTACAGGTAAGAACAGGTCAAGCACAGAGCCTGAGTTCTATGTCCACCTCCCTGCCTTGACGCTGAATATCCGTTGTGGCAACAGCTTGATCCATTCGCCGGCCTCGCTTTCTCGCGTGAGCTCCCAACTCAAACGGGCTGCGGAATTAGCGCAGCGTGCCAAGGATCTGTCATTAGGCAACAAAGAACGGGCCGCATCGGCCACTGAGGCAGAAGCTCTCTTGAAGAGAGTAGAGAAAGAAGTCGCACCTTATCTCACTCCCTACTTCGCCTCAGACGAAAGCTTGCGTAGCGTGGTGAAATCCATTCGTGGTGAGCAGCTTGATGAAGAAGACCTAAAGGCACTGCGAGGTTATCTATTGCAATCGAGGCAGGCTCCGCCAGGATGGAGCGAGGCAGAGTTGACGCGCCTGCGTACTGAACTGATGTCCCTGGAGACGGCTCAGGGCGAGGTGTTGGTGAAACGCCCCTTCACTTGGCAAGTTGAATTCCCTGATTTGTTCGATTTCGCTCTGCCGGAGGAGCTACGAGGCTTCGATGTCGTCGTAGGCAATCCGCCCTACTTCAATGTAGACGCCACCTTCGGGAAGGGCGCTCCGGAATTGGCTTGGTTGCGATCGTCTTATCCGGAGATCTACACCGACAAGACAGATATACTCTTTTACTTCGTTCGCCGGGCCACGCAAATCCTGCGCTCCGGTGGGGAGTTGGCCTTTATTGTCTCACGAGCGTTTATCCAAGGGGACAAGGCAAAGGGACTACGGGGGTTCTTGGCCAAGAATACGACCCTCCTGGGAATTCTGGACTTTCTAGGGCACAAGGTGTTCAACGCCGGCATTGCCACCTGTATCCTGCACGCCCGCAACGCACCGCCGCCCGCAGGGCACCAACTGGAAATTGACAATGTGCTGAACTTCGATCAGGTGCGCAAG